>CANHBJ010000110.1 GCA_947459075.1 Bacteroidota bacterium | reverse complement strand
TTTTAGTACATAAACATGTACCCTTGATGGTTTACAAAGTTGCCATATCAACCACAAATCGATATTTTACATCAGATTTTAACATGCGCTCGTATGCCTCATTAATTTTATCCATTGGTATCAACTCAATATCGCTCATGATGTTGTGTGCTGCGCAATAATCCAACATCTCTTGGGTTTCTTTAATTCCTCCAATTAAAGATCCGGCCAAGGTTCTACGCTTGCCTAATAAACTAAATGCATGTATTTGTGATGGGGTTGGAGGTGCACCTAAAAGCACCATCACACCATCTGATTTTAATAGCTGTAAATAGGTATTGTAATCGTGCGGTGCCGAAACAGTATTGATGATGAAATCAAATTTCATGGTTAAATTTTTCATGGTTTCTGCATCACTGGTTAAAGCAAAATGATGTGCACCTAACATGTCAGCATCAACTTTTTTATTTGCACTAGAACTTAGCATGGTTACTTCAGCACCAAAAGAAACGGCAAACTTAACTGCCATATGACCTAATCCGCCTAAACCTAACACGCCAACTTTATGCCCTTTACCAACTTTCCAGTGGCGTAATGGAGAATAAGTGGTAACACCTGCGCACAATAATGGAGCAACACGAGCTAAATCCAATTTATCAGAAACATGCAAAGTGTATTTTTCATCAACCACTATGTTGTTGCTGTATCCGCCAAAAGTTTGTGTTTTGCCATCTAAACGTAAACTGTTGTATGTGCTAATTGCCCCTGTATCGCAATATTGCTCTAAGCCTTCTTGACAATTAGGGCAAGTACGACATGAATCAACAAAGCAACCTACACCAGCTAAATCACCAACTTTAAAATTGGTAACCAAATTGCCTACAGCAGTTATTTTTCCAACTATTTCGTGACCAGGTACAATTGGATAAATTGCACTATTCCACTCGTTACGTGCTGCATGTAAATCGCTGTGGCAAACACCACAATAAAGTATTTCTATTAATACATCATGCGCGCCTAAATCTCTGCGTGTAAAATCAAATGAACTTAAATCTGTGGTAGCACTAAATGCTGCGTATCCTTTGGTTTGAATCATGTATCTTAATTTTGGTTGTCAAATATAATATGGTATTGGGTTAATGTAACATCATTTGTTGTGCAATGTTTTGTATTGACCCCCTTTTAATTTTTGGTTTTTAAGTTGTATCATCTAAAATAGAGTTATAACTATATGTTTTATGCAAACTTTTATTACAACTAAATGGTTAATGTTTGTTAAGAGAAAAAACTTGGTGTTTAGTTTGTATTTTACCCTCAGCTTTGTATGATAAATGAACATCAACCCAAAAAGAAATGAATAGATTATTTAGAACAACTAAATTATAATAATTAAAAGCAATGGATTTATTTGGCTCAACAAGCATCAATACCAATTTGTTACCTTTTGATGGTAACGTAATTTATTATGGTAAATGCATGCCTTTAAACGATGCTGATTATTACTTAAATGCCTTGTTGAGCCTCATAGAGTGGCGAAATGATGAAGCCATTATTATGGGTAAAAAAATAATAACTGCTCGTAAAGTGGCTTGGTATGGCGATAAATCATATGCATACACATACTCTAAAACTACCAAATATGCATTGCCTTTTACAAAAGAGTTGTTGGCTTTAAAACAATTGGTTGAAATTAAAACTGGTGCTCAATTTAACTCTTGTTTACTAAACTTATATCACAATGGAAACGAAGGCATGGCGTGGCACAGCGATGCTGAAAAGGATTTAAAAAAGGATGGTGCAATTGCATCTTTAAGTTTTGGAGCAGAGCGTAAATTTTCCTTTAAACACAAAATCAAGAAAGAAATTGTTTCGTTACAATTAGAACACGGTAGTTTATTATTAATGAAAGGCACCACACAAACACATTGGTTACATCGTTTACCTCCAACAACTAAAGTTAACAAGCCAAGAGTTAATATTACTTTTAGAAGCATTGAATATTAGTTATTTATACTTATTGATAATGTCATTAAGTATCAATAAGCAATAGGTATAGGGTAATTAATTGCCTTAAAAAAACTTTATCATATTTGTCTTAAATCCTTTAAATTGCAAGCATTATTTACAACAAGTCTTTTCGACTATGTTGCTTACACAAGAAATTTATTTTGATGAAATACCAAGTGGAAATGCCCGAGTACAATACAGAACGTGGGTTTATGCAAATTTCAGAGTACGGTCGCAATATTCAAAAAATGGTTGAAGTGGCCGTTGCCGAACCCGATAGAGGAAAACGTAACAAACTAGCTGGAGCTTTAATACAGTTAATGGGTATGCTTAATCCGCATTTGCGTGATGTGGCCGACTACAAACACAAATTATGGGATCATTTATTTGTTATTAGCGATTTTAAATTAGATGTAGATTCTCCATATCCTATTCCAACGCGAGAAAGTGTTGCCCTTAAACCGGCAATCATGAAATATCCGCAACGTAGAATCAGGTACCGTTTTTATGGTAAAAACATAGAACAAATGATTGAGCGTGCAGGTGAAATGCAAGAAGGACCAACCAAAGTTGGGTTTATTAACCTGATTGGTTCGTTTATGAAACAGGCCTGTAAAAACTGGAACGAGGAGCAATTAAGTGATGAAGAAATTTTATCACATTTAGAATTACTAAGCGAAGGGCGTATCCGTCTAACTTCTGAGGAGGATGTTCAGTTTAATGCATTACAAAACCAAAGTCGTGGTGTTGGTAACCGTAATTTCCGAACTAGTGGAGGTAGTAACCAAGGTGGTGGTAATCGCAATTTCCGCCAAGGAAGTGGCAATCAACCAAACCGTAATCGCAATAACCAAAATGGTGGTAATAACCAACAGAATCGTAGTAATCAAGGTAGTGGCGGTAACAATAATAACCGTTTTCGCAATAACCCCAATAATCCCAAAAACAGAGGATAAAAACTGTTTGTTGTTTGTGGTTTGATTTGGAGAGTAAATTTAGCCTCTATTCAACCAAAACATTATCCATTTTTTAATGATGAAAGAGTATAATTTTACAGAGTTAGAACAGAAGTGGCAAAATAATTGGAGAGCCCAACAAGTATATAAAGTTACCCAAAACCCCAACAAGCCTAAGTGCTATGTGCTTAGTATGTTTCCATACCCAAGCGGTGCAGGTTTACATGTTGGACATCCTTTAGGATACATTGCATCAGATATTTATGCACGTTACAAACGCTTAAAAGGATTTAACGTATTGCATCCAATGGGTTACGATAGTTTTGGTTTACCTGCTGAACAATATGCTATACAAACTGGCCAGCATCCTGCTGTTACTACAGAAAATAACATAGCACGCTACCGCGAACAATTGGATAAAATTGGGTTTTGCTATGATTGGGATAGGGAAGTGCGCACATCAAATCCTGATTATTATAAATTTACACAGTGGATTTTTATTCAATTGTATAACTCATGGTATAATCCATATACCGATAAAGCCGAATCTATTGAAACCTTAGCCAAACAATTTAGTGAACATGGTTTTGGAAAAGTTGATGATAGCGTTTTAACTGGAGGTATAGAATTAGATTTTCCTGCATTTACAGCACAAGATTGGAATAACTTTAGCGAAGCTAAACGAGAAGAAGTATTATCTGGATTTCGTTTAGCTTATTTAAGTGAAGCATACGTAAATTGGTGTCCACAACTAGGCACCGTGCTAAGTAACGATGAGGTAAAAGATGGAGTAAGCGAGCGTGGAGGATACCCTGTTGAGCGTAAATTAATGAAACAATGGAGTATGCGCATTACGGCTTATGCTGCACGTTTATTAAATGATTTAGAAGGGCTTGATTGGACCGAAAGTATAAAAGAAACACAACGCAATTGGATTGGAAAATCTCAAGGTGCAAGTGTGCATTTTAAAGTGCAAGATAAACCTTTCGATATTGAAGTTTTTACCACACGTCCTGATACTATTTTTGGTGTTAGTTTTATAGCAGTTGCTCCTGAGTATGAGTTTTTAGCCGACCTGCTAGAAGCCGATTATGTGGATGATGTGATGCAATATGTAGAACAAGCTAAAAACCGCAGCGAACGCGATAGAATGGCCGATGTAAAACGAGTTAGCGGAGCATTCACCGGTTCGTTTGCTATACATCCATTTACAGGTAAAGAAGTGCCAATTTGGGTTGCCGATTATGTTTTGGCAGGATACGGAACTGGTGCTGTAATGGGTGTTTCAGCTCACGACAGCCGCGATTTTGCATTTGCAAAACACTTCAATTTACTCATTTTACCAGTGGTTAAAATACCTGTTGATCACGATTTAAATACAGCATCGTATGATGCCAAAGAAGGTCAGCTAACCAACTCTGATTTTTTAAACGGACTAGAAGTAAAAGAGGCGATTAAAAAAGCCATTGAATACATAGAGCAAGGGTTACATGGTAAAGGTAAAACCAATTTCCGTTTGCGTGATGCCATTTTTGGTCGCCAACGTTATTGGGGTGAGCCAATACCTATCTACTATAAAAACGGAATGCCACACTGCATTCCCGAAGAAAAATTACCTTTGGTACTGCCCGAGATAGACAAGTTTCTGCCAACCGAAGATGGTGAACCACCATTGGCTCGTGCCGATAAATGGAAATGGAACGAATTAAAAGGTTGTGTTGATGCAGAAGGTTATGCCATAGAAACCACTACTATGCCCGGTTGGGCAGGCAGCAGTTGGTACTTTTTACGTTACATGGATCCTTCAAATAATACAGATTTTGTAAGTAAAGATGCTGTTAACTATTGGCGTAATGTAGATCTATACATGGGTGGAAGTGAGCATGCTACTGGCCATTTGTTATATGTACGTTTCTGGACCAAGTTTTTGTTTGATAGGGGATTTATTCCAGTAAATGAACCTGCTCAAAAGCTAATTAACCAAGGGATGATTCAGGGTAGAAGTAATTTTGTTTACAGAATTAAGAATACTGAAAAATTTGTATCCCTAGGTCTTAAAAATCAGTTTGAAACCACAACAATTCATGTTGATGTTAACATTGTTCATAATGATGAATTAGATGTTGAAGCTTTTAAAGCATGGCGCGAAGACTTTAAAAATGCGGAATTTGTTTTAGAAGAAGGTAAATACATCTGTGGCAGTGAAGTTGAAAAGATGAGCAAATCGAAACACAATGTTGTAACGCCCGATAACATTGTAGCCGATTACGGAGCCGATACCCTACGTTTATACGAAATGTTTTTAGGCCCATTAGAACAAAGTAAACCATGGAGTACTCAAGGAATTGAGGGAGTGCATCGTTTTCTTAAAAAGTTATGGCGTTTGTTTTATGATGCAGAAGGAAATTTAATTGTTAGTTTAGAAGTCGCTGATAAAAAAGAACTCAAATCATTACATAAGTTAATTAAAAAAGTAGGCGAGGATATTGAGCATTTTTCATTCAATACATCGGTCCCTGCATTTATGATTTGTGTAAATGAGTTGATGGATTTAAAATGTAACAAGCATGAAATTTTAGAAAAAATATTGGTCTGTTTACATCCATATGCGCCTCATATTACTGAAGAATTATGGCATGCTTTAGGCAACAAAATATCAATTGCAGATGCACAGTTTCCTGAATTTAATGCCGAGTATTTAGTTGAAGACAGTTTCAGTTATCCAGTTTCAATAAATGGCAAACACCGAACAAATATTGAGTTTAGCTTAAGTGCGACACAGGCCGAAATTGAACCTGTGGTGTTGGCAGATGAGTTGATTCAAAAATGGTTGGAAGGAAAAACGCCAAAAAAAATAATTTTTGTAAAAGGTAAAATCATCAACATGGTGGTGTAGAAAATACTTCAAGCTATTGTAAATCTTTAAGGCTATTTCTTTTTTAAGAAATAGCCTTTTTTTTTCGGTAATTTAAATATGCTTTTATTGTATTTTGGTTTATAAAGTTTTGTTTGATGATGTATGGCAAATTATTTCATCAAGTATTAAATAGTGCGTATTGTAATGTAATACCTATAAATTTGTAATTAAATGAGATTGAAACCTACCACCAAAATAGCTCTAATTTGCTTGCTGTTGGTAACCGTTGTAAGTGGTTGCAGCCAGCGTTATTGGTTCCGTAAAAAATCAGGATCCAGTTTAAATAACGATAGCACCATTGTTGAAAAAGATTATCAAATTGTTTGGTAGATATGCGCAAGATAAATTGTTTACTTGGATTAATGTTTGGAATCGTATTTGGTGCGTTTGCCCAGCAATTTGAAATTGGTAAAGCCACTGATAACGGCTACATCATTACAGCAGATACTATAGTATTGATTAAAGCCATTAACCGTACTTTAAATGATGGCACAATCATTAAAAATTTACATATCGAATCGGTTGGAGCACACCATTATCTTGTTGCCGAAGGCACCTATAAAAACTACAATAAGTTTATTGCAATGGTTCTTAATTATAATATTTCAACCCGCACTTACTATGCTATAAAAGGCAATGGTTATGTAACATGCACTAGCGCAGCTTGCCTAAAATGTAGCTTATTTAAAGAAAATGGCCGCATAATAGGGTGCAAGTGTGCCGAAAAATCTACCATTAGTAACCAATGTAATTTTACCAATAAACCAACAAGTGCTTTTTATTTAAATATCGTTAGGGCTAAGCAAATGATAATTAAAAAGTAAACATCAAAAAAACTAAAACGTATCTTAAATATTATCTTATTACTAAAATGGTTAACTATACCAAACAACAAATTACTAAAATTAAGCAACAAGCCTTAATTGCAGCGCAGCACCACAGCGCGGTAATGTTGTTAGATAACAATTTTTGCATAAACGCTTTTGGCCTTCACCAAATAGAATTTGCAGCAGCCTTTGGTATTAGTGATTACCTATCAATTAATACTCACAGTTTTGATGCGTTAGAAAATTTCATTGCTAAACATCAAGATAAATATGTGTTTACACAATTAAGTTACGACTTAAAAAATCAGCTCGAAAAACTGCAATCAAACCACCCAAACCATATTGGATTTGATGAGTTAATTGCATTTGTACCAGAGCTACTTGTGGTTATTGATGCCCAAGGTAATTGTGTATTTGGTAATGATGTGGCGCAACAATTACTGCAACAGCAACTAAGTACAATAGATTTACCTCACACTCCCATTAATGTATTAGCTAAGGTAAATAAACAACAATATTTAAGCGATGTAGAACACATCAGGCAACACATTTTAGAAGGCGATGTATACGAATTAAATTATTGTACAGAATTTTATCATTCCAATGCCAATATTAATCCTTATCAGGTTTACGATAAGTTGATGGGTAAATCACCAGTACCATTTGGTGCATTTTTTAAATGGGATAAAAAGTATCTGTTATGCGCTAGCCCTGAAAGGTTTATGGCTAAGTTAGGTGATAAAGTATATTCACAGCCCATTAAAGGAACCACACCTCGAAACGAAAATGAAACAGAGGATGAACTACAAAAACAGCACTTATTAAATAGCGAAAAAGAACGTGCCGAGAATTTAATGATAGTTGATTTGGTGCGTAACGACTTGGCGCGAACAGCACAAACAGGGACTGTTATGGTTGATGAATTGTTTGGTATTTATAGCTTTAAACAAGTGCATCAAATGATATCTACCATTAGCGCAAAACCAAAGCAGGAGGTTAGTAGAGTTGAAATAATTAAACAAGCCTTTCCTATGGGTAGCATGACGGGTGCACCAAAAATAATGGCGATGAAATTAATAGAACAATATGAACAAACCCAACGTGGATTATACTCAGGAGCGGTGGGATATTTTGCACCCAATGGTAATTTCGATTTAAATGTGGTGATACGCAGTTTACAATTTAATGCCCATACCAATTATTTAAGTTTTGAAGTGGGCAGCGCCATTACCTACGATTCGCAAGGTGAACAAGAATACGAGGAGTGTATACTTAAAGCAAGTGCTATGGTTAATGTGTTGTTGGGCGATTAAAAAAATATTTAAATGCCCTTTAAGATTAGTTATAACAATCTTAAACAATTTATAAGGCGTAAAGTGTTATATTAAAATGGAAAGAGGCGCCTAGGCGCCTCTTATTTTGTAAAAACGATAAGCCGGGTTCTGTTACGCTCCGTTACCGGAGTATGCTTGTCATTTATCTGGC
>CANHBJ010000109.1 GCA_947459075.1 Bacteroidota bacterium | reverse complement strand
GTCCTTGTCCCGTATGCAACGATTAAAATAAGAGATGTGACAATTAAGTCGAAGCCGATTGCAAAGTCTTCACGTTCAATTGCAAGAAAATTGTCTCTGCGACTAACGACTTTAACGGCTACTGTCAAAAAAATTGAAAGCATCGGAATAATGAAGTCGTTAAAATATGGGTTTGCAAATATTGATGTCAAATTATGTCTATTTATTTATGTCCGTCATTCGATTTTATCACTGTCGAAGCCTTTTAGCTAACGTTTTGGCGCTTGGCGCAGTGGCGGATTTCGGAGCACAAAACTGTCAATACACCACAAAAGCTGATGCGAGGTAGAATGTTCAATTAACCACTTCACCCGCCATTGAGCCAAACGCCTGTTAGCAGTAGCTTTTATCTCATTTGTCGTCATAATCGAAGAAATGAATTATTAAATTTTCAATTCCTTGATACTCGTCAAATAATTTTCTGTTTTGGTCTTTAGTTGTTGCTATAACCAATACCAATTTTAGTGGATTTAATTTAACGTGTTCTTCTATTGCCATAAGTTGCTTAATAGCATCATCGATACGTTTTGTTGAAATGTTGTCCATCCTCTTTACTTCTATAACATAATTCATTAAGGAAGTCTGAATTAATGCGTCCGCTTCATATCGCTGACTTATCCTAACAAATCTGTTGTCACTAAGGATTTCTGTCTTAAGATGCTTTATGAAGTCGTCAATTGCTCTATTTTCAATTGAAGCACAATAAGAGAAGTTTGCCCTACCTGAACCGGGATAAGTGTCTCTTCTCACGATATTTTCTTTCATTAGTTCAAAAAGAATTCGTTCTATTGTATGTCTTGTTACTCCATATTTTGCTGAAAGTATGGTTGCGTTGGTCAGTCCATATGGTCTTTCTTTGAAATAGCCAATAATGTTGTTTTTTAATTCCTGTGCTTTATAACTTTCAAAATCTGTTGTATTGTCTATTTGTTTAACGTCACCACCTGTTTCTGTTGTAGGTGTTATGTCAGGTGTCGGCTGTTTGGGAAAAGTTTCGGGGTCTGTTGGCTCAATGTCATTGCCACCAATGAAACCAAACTGATTTATTTTTAATTCCTTTTTCCAAATCCATATTGCCATTATCAGAAGAAACAACCCTATGTAATTGAAAAAAAGTTTTGTCCCATCATCTTCAATTGTAATTGTCTTTTCGTTGCAATGCTTATATACTACACTTGTTATGGATTTTGTCGGAAAATAGTAGCACAAGAAAGACAGCCCTGTAAAGAGTAAGCTCAATATTGATTTCCAAATTTTATTCTTCATTGTCACTGTCTTTTAAAGTTACTGCTAACTTAAATATCTAGGAAACTATAAACCGTGAAACCTTTAAATAATAGACCTGTGCATGTAATACTGCGAAAGTTTATTCGCTTATAAACGGATAATACATTTGTATTATTTAAAAATAAAAGAATGGAATTTGGGCTATGTGTATGCATGTGAGGTTAGGTTTAAATACAAAACCAAATAAGCCATTTGTTTTTAATAAAACACATAAATTACATAAAGCGTAGTAAAATTTATATTAGTGGAGTGATGAAGTAATGGGAAGAAAATAGGTAACAAAATTAAATAGGCTAAACCTCGTTTTGAAAAGTAATCGGCTTACAAATTATGTATAACCAATTGTTCAAGTAGCTCGAACAGGCTGTAAATTATCAAAAGGAAAATAAAGCTAATTAGAATGATGGCTGCAAAGGATGTGCTGTGCGTTGGATAAATCATATCAAGAAGTGGTATGATGATGTAAATCCTATTCTCGATACACCCGGATTACTCGGGGCACAACAGACGCTTCGGTCTGTGCCTGCTCGAATAGGCTGTAAATTCAAACAGGCTGTAAATTATCAAAAGGAAATCACAATCACTTTTATTGCATTTTGGCTCGGGGTATTGAAACGCATTTAAGCGGAGCTAAAAGTTAAAGTAAATCCTATTCTCGATACACCCCCATTACTCATAGCAATTCGAATAGGCTTTGACTACCCAACCTATCAAACATTATCTATTCCGTTACATCTCCCACTTTAAGGTTTCTATCATGTGTAAGATGTCCTTTTTTAAATAAGTAAGCACAGGCGATACACTATCTACATTGGTGCGCTCATTAAAATAAAGTGCACCACGCATGTAATTCTTTACACTATCGGTTACATAAAACTGAAAACTACTTGCAGTATTGCCGCTTAATTCGTAAACCATGCCATGCAGTCTTTCGTTTTCTATATAGGTTTCATAAATCTCGTCTGCCTTTACGGTATGCTTGTATACAAGGGTACGTGCATCTTCTGCAAGTTGATCTAACTCGCGCGGGTTTTTTACCTGATCAAAACTAATGTGTAAGGTGGCATTGTATGGTTGGTAGTAAATGTTAAACCAACACTTTTTATTTTCTGTGCTAAAGTCGGGTAGTACGGTGGCGTAATCTGGAATTTCGCAACTAAAGCCACAATCGTTGTGGTGGGCTTTGTACTGTTTTTGTGGGAATTCAAAACGCTGAAATCCGCGTGGCTTCGGGGTGTAATCTTCACCACAACCAATACCTAAAACAACAATGGTTAACAGCAGTAATATTCTCATATGTTTAGGCGTGGTTTTGCGGGTTAAGTATTTCTACTTTCACCCGTTTAATTCTTCTTTTATCAGCCGATTCAATTACAAATTTAAAATCGGCATACACAATTACATCTCCTTGTTTTGGCATTTCCTCTTGCAGTTCAAGCAACATGCCACCAAGTGTATCTGCATCTTGTCGGGCATCATCAAATACTTCACTTTCTATTTCCATAAACTTACACATGTCGTTTATGGCAATCTTGGCTTCAAACACAAAAGTATGGTCATTTAAACGCGAGTAAAATACTTCGTCCTCATCAAACTCATCGTTAATTTCACCAAATATTTCTTCCAAAATATCTTCCATGGTAACAATACCTTGGGTGCCTCCAAACTCATCAACCACCATTGCCAAATGCACACGCTTACTTTGAAACTCTTTTAATAAATCGTCAATTTTTTTGCTCTCTGGTACAAAGTATGGTTTACGTATTAAAGTAAGCCAGTTAAAATCATCGGCATTGTGCATGTGAGGCAGCAAATCTTTAATATACAGCACACCATTAATGTTATCTAAATTGTCTGTATAAACGGGCACACGCGAGTAACCCCAATCGTTAATTTTCATCAACAATTGTTTAAATGGAGTATCCGATTTAATGGCTGTGATATCGGGCCTTTGGCGCATAATTTGTTTTACGTTTATGTTGCCAAAATTTACAATAGATTTTAGGATGATTTTTTCTTCACGAGGTGTTTCTTCTTCGTTGGTAATTTCAATGGCATGGGTTAGTTCATCAACCGAAAGTATATGGCCTTTTTTGGTAACACGTTTATCAATGATAGAAGTTGATTTTACCAATAAAAACACAAAAGGTTTAAGCACCTTACTTAAAGTATACATGGGTATGGCCACAAATCGAGCAACACGCATGTTGTTTTGTGATGCAAATATTTTAGGCATTACTTCGCCAAACAGAACCAATATAAAAGTTACCAGTACAATTTCTATCATAAACCCAAACAAGGGGTTTGCACTAAAATCAAACAACAAACCTATTACTACAGTTGATACCATAACAATGGCAATGTTTACAAAAGTGTTTGATATAAGTATGGTGGCCAGTAAATGTTTGGGGTGATTAATCAAGTAATCAATGTATTTTGAAGTGCGCGATTCCTCCTCTGTTAATTCTTCAATTTGTAATTTAGATAAACTAAAGAAAGCATTTTCTGAGCTAGAAATTATTGCCGAGCAAACAATAAGTGCCACCACCACAGCTATACTTATAAAGATGGTAGCCACATCGGCAGTGGTAAGTGTTATATTAATAATACTTAAAACAGTATTGACCGGAGGTTCTGAAGTTAAACTACTTTCCAATTTATATTTATTAAGTTAAACATACAATGCATTAAAATGGCAAATCGTCCATTCCATTTACATTATTATCTTCACCTGATGTTGTAGGTGTGTTTGTTGCGTTTTGCTCTTGTGGTTGATTGTTTTGTGCACCATCATTTCCATTTGAGTTATTTCGCGAACCCAACAAAGTTATGTTATTCGCTCTTATTTTTATGCCACTGCGCTCAATTCCTTGTTGGTCGGTCCATTTTTCTGTTCTAATTTTTCCTTCAACATAAACAGTAGAGCCCTTTTTAAGGTATTTATGAGCAATGTCTGCAAGGTTATCCCACAACTCCACACGGTGCCATTCGGTATCTGTTCTTCTTTCACCTGTTTTGCTGTCGGTGTAACTTTCACTGGTAGCCAAACTTATGGTTAATACACGTCTGGTATTGTTTTGTCCAAGTACACGTGGTTGTTCAGGGTCGCGACCAAGGTTGCCAATTAAAATAACTTTGTTTACACTCATAGTAGTAAAGAAATAATTGTTTGTTAAGGCAATATAGTATTCAAAAAACGCTCAAGCAAGCGGGGCACTGCAAAATTATGGATATCATTTGGTGATACCTGCACATAGCCTTTATCTGCTAAGGGTTTTATTTGTTTTCCACTTACACGCCAAAAAACTGCATACAAGGTTTGATGTGTAAGTTGGTGTTTGGCAGAAAACATGGGTACTAATTCGTTAGGCAGTTTATTTAAAAGTGCTTTGGTTTTTGGGTGTTGCAATAGGTCGTGTGCACTTACTTCCGTTTCAGATTCAACCAATGGAAATTCAAAAAGGTTGTTCCATATTCCATCATTGTTACGTTGGCGTAAATAGGTATTTCCTTTACTGTCTTCTATATAAAAGTAGTTTAGGTAACGGGCAATTGGTTTACGTTTTTTTTCTTTAACAGGGAAATCATAAACCTTATTTTGTTTGTATGCCTCGCATTGAATTCGCAATACACAATGTTCGCATAAAGCTTGTTTGGGCTTGCAAACCACTGCCCCCAGTTCCATTATGGCTTGGTTATGTGTTGCAGGTGCATTGGTATTTAGTAATTCTTGCGCAAGTTCGGCAAATATTTTTTTGCCTTTTGCACCATTTATTGGTTCATCAATTGCAAATAACCTTGATAATACGCGGTATACGTTGCCATCAACAACAGCATGGGCCTCATTAAATGCAAACGAAGCGATGGCAGCTGCTGTGTATGGTCCTATGCCTTTAAGTGTAATAAGTTCGTCATAAGTTGTAGGGAATTCACCATTATATTCATTAGCTAAAATACGCGCTGTTTTAAGCATGTTGGCCGCACGGTTATAGTAACCCAAACCTTGCCAAAGTTTCATCACCTCATTATCGTTGGCATGCGCAAGTTTTTGCAGGGTAGGATAGTTAGCAATAAATTTGTTGTAATAGGGTAAACCTTGTTCTACACGTGTTTGCTGCAATATGATTTCCGATAACCAAATGTAATAAGGGTTTTGTGTATCGCGCCAAGGAAGCTCGCGTTTATTGGTTAAATACCATTTAATTAAAGGTTGTAATTGAGTCATATTTGTAGTGCGAAAATACACCACAGATATTTTTTTCCATCAATTAGTGCATTTTGTTTTGAAATTCATACCTTTGCAACCCGCTTTGCCAAATGAGGGGCAAAGCCAAACATTTGACTCTAAAGTTATTAATTGTTAAAAACCGTAGAAAATGACAAAAGCAGAAGTAATTGCAGAAATCGCAACCAAAACAGGAATTGAGAAAGCACACGTGCAAGAAGCAGTAGAATCTTTCTTTAAAGTAGTAAGAACCTCTATGACTGAGGGCAAGAATGTTTATTTCCGCGGTTTTGGCAGCTTTGTAATTAAAAAGAGAGCTAAAAAAATTGCGCGTAACATCAGCAAAAACACCGCAATGGTAATTGATGAGCATTTCATCCCAAGTTTTAAACCGGCTAAGACTTTTGTAGATAAAGTTAAGAAAAGCGAAACGGTTAAAACCAAAGCAGCTAAATTAGCCGCTAAAGCTTAATGAAATTTAACAGCAAGCAAATTTTACTTGTTTCCATCGCATTGGTAGTTACAGCTACTTTATTTGTTATGGGCTACAAACTCCTTTTGGGCAAAACAGCTCAAAAGGTGTTTCTGTATTAAGTGAACAGTTTGATGCTGATGGTTTCTTAAAGGAACAAAAAGCTAAACTTACACCTGAACAATCAAAACAGGTTGAGTTGCTTGAGTCGGATAAAAAAAACAAAGAAAATTTAGTTCAGTTAGCTAACCTTTGGGATTCGTTAAAGGTAACCTACTTAAGTGCTTATTACACACTTCAGTTGGCTCAATTAGAAAATAACGAAATTACTTGGTTTGCTGCGGGAAGTAAATTTTACAATGTAGCCAATTTCGCAAGCGATAGTCTTTTAGGTATACACGCAATTGGTAAAGCAAAAGAGGCTTATACAAAAGTATTGGAGTTAAATCCTGCTAACTTACAAGCCAAAAGCGCTTTAGCTGTTTGTATTATACAAGGAGACAACGATGTAATGAAAGGTGTAAGCCTTTTAAAAGAGGTTGTTGCAACCGATTCAAACAACGTTCAAGCTATTTTTACTTTAGGTATGCTTTCTATTCAAAGCAGCCAATTTGAAAAAGCGCAAGAACGTTTCGAAAAATTGATTAAACTTGAACCCTTTAACCCGGAGTACTATTTTTACTTAGGTGAAGTTTATGCAAAAAGTGGTAATGTGGCCAAAGCCATCAAAACCTACGAAACGTGTAAAACCTTAGTAACCGATAAAGAGGCTAAAAAGGAAATAGACCAAATAATTAATAAACTAAATAAATTGTAACACTATGCCAAGCGGAAAGAAAAGAAAAAGACATAAGATCGCAACGCACAAGCGTAAAAAAAGACTTCGTAAAAATAGACATAAGAAAAAATAAATTTTCTTAAACGCTGTAT
Source organism: Bacteroidota bacterium (assembly GCA_947459075.1). Taxonomy (GTDB): domain Bacteria; phylum Bacteroidota; class Bacteroidia; order UKL13-3; family UKL13-3; genus UBA6183. The sequence continues at coordinate 1,256 of CANHBJ010000109.1, read as the reverse complement.
TACAAATATCTTTTTTATTCAAAAGATCTTAATGGTAAACCGTTCATTGCTGGGCGGTTTGCTGTTTTTAAACACACGTGTAAAAAATTGTGAGCTACGAACTAGTAATTAATAGTCATGCAAATGGTGGGGTTGAAATTGCGCTACTAAGAGACAAAAAACTCATTGAGTTGCATCATGAAAAAGCGGATAATAGTTTCGCTGTGGGTGATGTTTACCTTGGCACAGTTAATAAACTGATGCCCGGACTTAATGCTGCTTTTGTTGATGTAGGGCATGAGAAGGATGCATTTCTACATTACCTTGATCTTGGGCCTCAGGTAAAGTCGTTGGTAAAACACACCAAAAATTTACGCAACAATCCACACGCTGATGTATGGCCAGAAGCCAAATTGAATGAACCCGATATTGAAAAAACGGGAAAAATTAACCAGGCATTACAACGACTTCAACAAGTTGTTGTGCAGGTTACCAAAGAACCCATCTCTAATAAAGGCCCGCGTTTAACTTCCCAGCTTTCTCTTGCAGGGCGTTACGTTGTACTTATGCCTTTTGATGGTGTTGTTTCTATTTCCAAAAAAATTGTTAAAACAGAAGAGCGACTTCGTTTAAAAAAATTGGTACAAAGTATTAAGCCTGCCAATTTTGGGGTTATTGTGCGCACCGTTGCAGAAGGCCAAAGCGTAGAAGAACTTGAAAATGATTTAAAGGATTTGATGAAACGTTGGGAGCATTTGTGTGCCCAATTAAAAACAGCTGTTCCTGGTCAAAAAATTCTTGGCGAAAGCGAACGTACTTTAACTTTAGTACGCGATTTGTTAAATGATGATTTTACAGGTATCTATGTAAGTGATGCTTTTTTACTAAAGTCTATTAAAAATTACATTGAAAAGAAAGCGCCTGAGCTAGAAAAAATTGTGAAGTTATACTCTGGTAAACAATCAATTTTTGAACACTATGGAATCGATAAACAAATCAAAAGTTCGTTCGGAAAAGAAATAAACTTTATGGGTGGCTCATATTTAATAATTGAGCACACCGAAGCATTACATGTTATTGATGTAAACAGTGGTAGTATTACCGGAAAAGACATTAATCAAGATGAAAATGCGCTTAAAGTTAATTTAGAAGCAGCAGCAGAAATTGCCCGTCAACTCAGGTTGCGTGATATGGGTGGTATCATTGTAGTTGATTTTATTGATCAGAAAACTGCGGGTAATAAACGTTTGGTATACGAACGTTTAAAAGACGAAATG
>CANHBJ010000108.1 GCA_947459075.1 Bacteroidota bacterium | reverse complement strand
TTTAAAAAAAATGAGTACATCACCTATAACATTTGTAGTTGCCGGTTGCGGACATATTGGTAAACGCCATGCGGAAATGGTAAAACGTAACCCAGAAGCCCAACTGGTAGCTTTAATAGATACAGATAACAACAAACAAACGGAATTAAACAACCTATATCCAGGTGTTCCTTTTTTTGATAGTGTAGAAAGTTTTTTGGAATCAGGATTAAAAGCTGATGTGGTAAATATTGCAACACCTAATGGTTTACATGCTGACCAAGCAAAACATTGTTTAACTGAAGGCATGCATGTGGTGATAGAAAAACCAATGGGACTATCTAAGCAAGCCTGTGAAGAGGTTATTTACAAAGCCCTGCACCATTCTAAACATGTGTTTTGTGTAATGCAAAATAGGTACTCACCACCAAGCGAGTGGTTAAAAGAAATGGTTACATCAGGGTTATTAGGAAAAACGTTTATGGTTCAGGTTAACTGTTATTGGAACCGTGACGAACGTTACTATAAAAAAGAAGGTTGGCATGGCAAAAAGGATTTGGATGGTGGCACATTATATACACAGTTTAGCCATTTCATTGATTTAATGTATTGGGTATTTGGTGATATTACCGACATAAAAGCAAATTTTGCAGACTTTAATCATGAGCATTTAACAGACTTTGAAGACTCAGGTTTTGTTACGTTTAAATTTATAAACGGAGGCATGGGTTCTTTAAATTATTCTACTTCCGTTTGGGATAAAAACTTAGAAAGCAGTATGACCATTATTGGTGAAAATGGTACCATTAAAGTAGGTGGTCAATACATGGACAAGGTTGAATATTGCCACATTAAAAACTATACCATGCCAGAACTAAGTCCTACTAATCCACCAAACGATTATGGACCATATAAAGGCAGTGCAGCCAATCATCATTATATTATAGAAAATGTGGTTAATGTATTAAAAGGAAGAAGTGCCATTACAACCAATGCATTAGAAGGCTTGAAAGTAGTAGATATTATTGAACGCATTTATCAGTTGAAAGCCTAGTTATTGGTTAAGTGTGTTTAAGATTAAAGTATTAAATCTTAACTTTATTTTTTACCACAAGGTGCACTAAGTTTATCACAAAGTACACCAGGAAGAGTCTCTCACAGAAGCGGCAGAATCGCACAGAAAACGTTGTAAACTTGTTTTATGACTATACAACGCGTGTTGCACCCTTTAGGGTTGAGGTGAGTTAAGGAGTTTGAACTTTAAATTCTTAAACCAATGTCAGGGTTCAGCTCACAAGCCGAAAGCATCCCCATCTTTGTGTCTTTTTGCCCCTGTGGTTTAACATAAACACCCGCCCTTCTCGAAACAATTACCCCAACATACAGCCATTGTAGTAATTACTCGAAGAGGCTGATGCACTGTGGATAATCTCCCCCTTTGTGTTTCCGTTGTGGTCCTTGTGGTTAACTTCCCATGCCGAAGGCATTCCTAACCTTTGTGTCTTTGTGCCCCTGTGGTTTAACTTAAACACCCGTACTTCTCGATACAATTACCCCAACACATACCCATTGCATTAATTACTCGAAGAGGTTGATGCACTGTCTTTCAACTCCCCCTTTGTGTTTCCTTTGTGGTCCTTGTGGTTAACTTCCCATGCCGAAGGCATTCCTAACCTTTGTGTCTTTGTGCCCCTGTGGTTCATCTTAAACACCCGCCCTTCTCGATACAATTACCCCAACGCATACCCATTGCAGTATTTACTCATAGAGGCTGATGCACTCTGGTTCAACTCTTCTCCTTCCAACTTCTTACTTCTAGTATTATTTCCTACCTTTGAGTTTCTATCTAACGCTACATTATCCTTTTGATATACATCACACACGATATAGACTGGCTTAATCCGTTGCATCCATACTCGGTTATTAAAACTATTACCCATGGTAAAAAATGGATTCAGCCTTCACTCCTATTCAAACCCAAATTATTTTTACAAGGTATAGAACGTCTTCTTCAATTTAACCAAAACCATCATTCTAATTCAATTTGGCTAATTGGTGCAAGTAATCAGCATACATTTTCCAGAATGGGATTGCGTTACCAAACAACATCTTCGGCATACACATCTGCATTAACTTTGCTCAAAACAGCTGAAGTAGAAATTGGATTACACAGTGTATCTTCAGCACCTATTCTTGAACAGTATAATCGATTATCGGATATTTTAAAAAAACAGATTAAATACCATAGAAGTCATTATTTAAATTTTAACCCCGATACACTTTACCAAGAATTACAAAATACTGGCTTAAAAGTTGATTTCAGCAAAGGAACTTCAAGAGCAATTACGCTACCACAACAAATTCAAAACACAGCAAATATATCAGCTGTTCCTACCATACTTTTTGATAATATTTTTTTCTTTGAATCACCTAATTTAGTGTTTGATCAATTCAAACAAACTTTACAAGAAGCAAAATCTCAAAAACGAGACATAGCAGTGCTTTTTCATCCCGAAAACTTCATTATCAAACCAAACCTTTGGGAGTATTATGAAGAGGTCTTGAAGTTGGTGAAGGAGGTTTAAACATCCTCCTCTTATCCTCCTTCGAAAGAGGACGATCACTTTTCGTTTAACCACATTCATCAATCCAAAAAAAATTTCGCCTAAACCAATACAAAACTTAATTCTTGGAAATCGATTCTCAATAGTAAGACAAACAAGCGCTCCTCTTCGAAGAGGAGTTGGAGGAGATGTTTTGAAGAAATCAACTCTCAAATATTTCCTTTAACTCATTGATTTTATGATTAATTTCGAGCACAACGTCTTTCATATTGTTTTGAATTTGCTCATTGCTAAACCTCAAGAAACTAACCCCTTTTTGTTCAAGGATATCTTGTCGTTCCGAATCATAAAATTGTTGAGCAATTTGGCTGTGATATAAACCATCAATCTCAATGGCTAACATGATTTCATGACAATAGAAATCTACAACATAATGCAGCATTGGTACTTGTCTGTGAAACTCAACACCTAGCTGCTTTTTCCTTAACAAATCCCAAATTTTTAATTCGGTTTTAGTTCGATTATTTCTTAACTCTTTAGCATAACGCCTCGCATCTCTGGTGTATGGAATAATGATGTTTCGCATAATGGTTATTAATACACTAATTTAATTATTCTTTTTAAACATCCTCCTCTTATCCTCCTTCGAAGGAGGACGATCACTTTTCGTTTAACCACATTCATCAATCCAAAAAAAATTTCGCCTAAACCAATACAAAACTTAATTCTTGGAAATCGATTCTCAATAGTAAGACAAACAAGCGCTCCTCTTAGAAGAGGAGTTGGAGGAGATGTTTTGAAGGATTAACCAATACATGCTACCCACCTTCAATTAAATGGCTGAAGAAGATACACTACATAATTCCATATTTTTTATATATTCGACCTCATGAGTAAATCAAAACAAAGCCAACTATATACTTTAATAACCGTATTTTTTTTCTGGGGATTTATAGCCGCATCTAATGGTATATTTATTCCGTTCTGCAAAAAACATTTTAGTTTAACTCAATTTCAAAGTCAGTTAGTAGATTTAACTTTTTATGGTGGATACTTTATTGGATCGTTGCTATTATTTGTTTACTCACGTATAAATGGCAACGACTTATTAAACCGAATAGGATATAAAAAAGGAATAATTCTTGGCTTGTTTATCTCAACAATTGGGGCACTCGCTATAATCCCTTCAGTTAATGCAGGTTCGTTCGGTTTTATTTTAACTTCATTTTTTATTGTTGCTTTAGGATTTAGTTTACAGCAAACATCAGCACAACCTTATGCTGTAAGTTTAGGCACTCCCGAAACTGGCGCTCACCGATTAAACCTTGCAGGTGGAATTAATTCATTAGGAACAACACTTGGACCCATTATTGTTAGTTATCTATTATTCGGCCAACTATCAGGCGATGGTTCAGCATCAATCACTTCGATAAATCAATTATATTTAATTGTGGCAGCTATGTTTACTGTGATGATGTTATTTTTTTATATTACCGGAACTGCACACACACCTATTGAGGGTGAATCGAAAGAACAAGAATTTGGCGCGTTAAAATTCCCACAACTTACCCTTGGGATGTTGGCCATATTTGTATACGTAGGAGTTGAGGTATCTATACAAAGCAACATGGGTGCCTTGTTAAAACTACCCGAATTTGGTGGTTACAACGAATCTCAGTTGGCTCCATTTATCTCTTTATATTGGGGAAGTTTAATGATTGGTAGATGGACTGGAGCTGTTAGTGCATTTGACTTACAAAAATTTACGAAACAAGTTTTAAGTGTTGTGGTTCCATTTTTAGCATTCGGTTTAATCCTATTGGTAAATAAACTAAACGGAAACAACATCAGTAATATGTATATTTATGCTCTTCCTATTTTAGCAATGATTATCATCAATTGGTTATCGTCCGAGAAACAAGCTTTATCGCTTATTTTATTTAGTTTATTAGGATTGATGGCCATGCTAATTGGTATTTTCACTACTGGACAAACTGCTATGTATGCTTTTATCAGTGGAGGATTAGCTTGTTCAGTTCTGTGGCCTTGTATTTTCAGTCTAGCGATTTCGGGTCTAGGAAAATTTACCGGGCAAGGTTCAGCCTTTTTAATAATGATGATTTTTGGTGGCGCTATAATTCCACCATTACAAGGCTATTTGGCAGATTTACCATCAATTGGTATTCACCGAAGCTATTGGATAGCTGTTTTGTGTTTTGGATATTTGGCATTTTATGGTAAAAAAGTACAGCAAATTTTACAAAAACAAGGTATCGATAGCAATAATACGCAAGGATCTAATCATTAGTAACTCGCGCCCACGTTGGGCTTATGCATTATTTTAGTTTTAAGTAACTGCTATGTTGCAGATAATACATTTTATTTAGCTACTTTTGCACCCATTTAAAAGTGCACATGCAGAATATCAGAAACATAGCAATTATTGCCCACGTTGACCACGGTAAAACTACACTGGTTGACAAAATCATTCATCAAACACAAATTTTTCGTGAAAACCAGCAAACCGGTGATTTAATTCTTGATAACAATGATTTAGAGCGCGAGCGTGGTATTACCATTCTTGCTAAAAACATCTCAGTTAATTACAAAGGAACAAAAATCAACATTATTGACACCCCTGGTCACGCGGATTTTGGTGGTGAAGTAGAGCGTGTATTGAACATGGCTGATGGTGTATTATTATTGGTTGATGCCTTTGAAGGCCCAATGCCACAAACTCGTTTTGTACTGCAAAAAGCATTAAGTTTAGGTAAAAAACCTATCGTAGTAATTAATAAAGTAGATAAACCAAACTGCCGTCCGGATGAAATCCATGACCAAGTTTTTGATTTATTTTTTAACCTTGATGCAACTGAAGAACAGTTAAATTTCCATACCATTTATGGCAGTTCTAAGCAAGGTTGGATGGGGCGCGATTGGAATAACCCAACAACAGATTTTACTACACTCTTAGATGATATCCTTACAGAAATTCCTGCTCCACATGTAGAAGAAGGAAATTTGCAGATGCAAATAACTTCATTAGATTATTCATCATTTACTGGTCGTATTGCTATTGGTCGTATCTTACGTGGCAACATCAAAGTAAACCAACCTATAAGTTTAGTTAAGCGCGATGGTTCAATCCAAAAATCGCGTGTTAAAGAACTGTATACTTTTGAAGGCTTGGGTAAAATGAAAGTAGAGGAAGCTCATGGTGGTGATATTTGCGCCCTTATGGGTATTGAAGGTTTTGAAATTGGCGATACTGTTGCTGATTTTGAAAACCCTGAAGGTTTAACCCCAATTAATATTGATGAGCCAACCATGAACATGTTGTTCTGCATCAATAACTCTCCATTTTTTGGCAAAGAAGGTAAGTTTGTAACCTCTCGCCATTTACGTGATCGTTTGTTTAAAGAGTTAGAAAAAAACTTAGCCTTGCGTGTTGAAGAAACAGGTGCTGCTGATTCATATTTAGTATACGGCCGCGGTATTTTACACTTATCGGTTTTAATTGAAACCATGAGACGTGAAGGTTATGAGCTTCAAATTGGCCAGCCGCAGGTAATTGTAAAAGAAATTGATGGCGTTAAATGTGAACCAATAGAAATCCTTACGGTTGATGTGCCTGAAACATCATCTGGAAAAGTGATTGAATTGGTAAGTCAACGTAAAGGCGATATGTTGGTAATGGAACCTAAAGGTGATTTAATTCACTTAGAATTTGAAATTCCATCAAGAGGTATAATTGGTTTACGTAACAACGTATTAACGGCTACTGCAGGTGAGGCTATTATGGCACATCGTTTCAAAGCTTTTGAACCATGGAAAGGTTCTATCCCTAGCCGTTTGGCTGGTGTAATGATTAGTGGTGAACAAGGTACTGCCATTGCTTATTCAATTGATAAATTGCAAGACAGAGGTAATTTCTTTGTTGAAGCAGGAGACCAAATATATATGGGCCAGATTATTGGCGAAAACAACCGCCAAGACGACTTAGTGGTAAACATCACCAAAGAGAAAAAATTAACCAACATGCGTGCTTCAGGTTCGGATGATAAAACTCGTATTGCACCTAAAATTAACATGAGTTTAGAAGAATGTATGGAATATATCCAAGGTGATGAGTATGTTGAAATCACGCCTCAATCTTTACGTTTACGAAAAATACACTTAGAAGAAAATGAGCGTAAACGCTTTAAAAACTCAACTCAAAGTAGTTAAATAATTTATTACAACAAAAGGCTGTTTCGGAATAACAAAACAGCCTTTTGTTAAAGTAAAACTTCCTCTTTAAAATTAATAAATTAACTAAGCGCTCGTTTCAAATCATCCATCAAATCAGTTAAATCTTCAACGCCTACACTTAAGCGTAATAAGCTATCAACAACACCAGCCTTTTCACGTTCTTCTTTTGGAATACTCGCGTGCGTCATTGTTGCAGGATGATTAATCAGACTCTCAACTCCACCTAAGCTTTCTGCCAATGTAAATACCTTGAAATTAGATGCAATGCGAAACGTTTCCTGCAAGTCTGCATCTTTAAGCACAATGGAAATCATACCACCAAAATCACGCATTTGCTTTTTAGCAATCTCATGATTTGGATGATCAGTAAAACCTGGCCAATATACTTTTTCAATTTTAGGATGATTACGCAAAAAATGTGCGATTTCACGACCATTTTCGCAATGCGCTTTCATGCGCAAATGCAAAGTTTTTAAACCGCGTAATACCAAAAACGAATCTTGAGGACCTGGTGTAGCACCACAACTGTTGTGTATAAATGCCAATTGCTCATGAATTTTATCATCATTGGTGATTAATGCACCCATCACAACATCACTATGTCCGCCAAGGTATTTAGTAACACTATGCATAACAATATCTGCACCTAAATCTAATGGATTTTGTAAGTATGGAGAGGCAAAAGTATTGTCAACAGCAAGCATCAAATTATGTTTTTTTGAAATCGCAGCGCAAGCCGCAATATCAACAATTTGCATGGTAGGGTTAGTTGGTGTTTCAACCCAAATAAGCTTGGTGTTGGCGTTGATGTAGTTATTTATATTGTTTGCATCATATAAATCAATAAAATGAAATTTGATACCAAAATTAGCAAACACCTTGGTAAACATGCGATAGGTTCCGCCATATAAATCGTTTCCTGTTATTACTTCATCACCTGGTCGTAGGAGTTTTACTACTGCATCGGTAGCACCCATTCCACTACTAAAACATAAGCCATGATTTGCATTTTCTAGGGCTGCTAAACAATTTTCCAACGCTGTGCGTGTTGGGTTTTTACCACGGGCATATGCATAACCTTTATGTTTACCGGGACTTTCTTGCCAAAATGTACTTGTTTGGTATATTGGTGTCATTACAGCACCCGTAGTTGGATCAGGCTCTTGTCCGGCATGTATGGCTCTGGTGCCAAATCCTAATTTTTCGGTTCCTTTCATCTTAAATTTTAATTGCTAAGGCAAAGATATACTTTGTAACATGATAAGCCACTTTATGACACAAGTTGTTAAAACAACTAGACGCATTAAGGTGTTTCTTAATATTAAAGATAAAATTAATTTAAAAAAATATTAAGAACAGTAACGTATCAAAACAAATAACTAGATTTTGTAGGTTTAACCATCTGGCTCAGATTTAATGCAGTGTTTGTTATTAAGCCCAAACATGATAGTTTAATAACATACACTTATTCAATTCATAATCTTTA
>CANHBJ010000107.1 GCA_947459075.1 Bacteroidota bacterium | reverse complement strand
TCGCAACATGGGGGTAATGTTGGGTATCGGCTTCAGTAGCTTTAGCATTAGGAATTAATCCTTTGCCTGCACAAGCTAAACAGTTTTCTAAATGAAATTTTGGAGGATTGACTTCAGCCGTTTCAGTTGTATTTAACAAGGTATGGTGACGCTTTTTTGCTGTGTTTTTAATCACACGATTTTTTTTGCCGAGTCCTTTACATTCCTCACAAACTGACCAATCAGAAGCCATTAGTTTCTCCATTATTGTTGCGCCTTATTTAAAAATGGCTTACGTACTACAAATATAAAAGTTGTTGTGGGTTGATTGATATGATATTTTAGCTTTTCGTATGGGTTGGTGGAGATGAGTTTGAATAAGTCTTATAAACGTTTTATTGTCTTATTGATATTCAGTTTCTTTTCTGAACATGGTCAATTCAAAAATATTAATTACTACAGGCGGCTTTGTTTATAGTTAGAATCTGTGAAAGAATATTGTAGCTGACTCTTTTGACTGTATTTAGTATACTCACTTGTATAAATTTGGCAAAGCATTTCAGTTGTTTTTCATTATATCTTATCTAGAATTTTTATGGATTACAATAGTTGCAATACATTGGATCTTCTGTTGTTTTATTAAGTGGATAAATTTCTTCTTTAGTGAATTGACAATGATTGCAAATGTATACATAGCTTAGAATTGAATCGGTTGGTGAACCACACAAGCTACATTTTAGCCCCTTTTTTGAGTCAGTTATTCCAAAACCTGGAGTTTTACATTGAGGGCAAGTTGATTTAATTTTTTGTACTAATTTTTTTGTTACATTTTTAATCACATTCATTCGAGTTGGGTTAAACATTGCTCTCATATCCGTTTCAACATAAACAGAATTGTATTTAGCCCAAAGTAACTCAAATGAGTTCTTTAAATTTTCAATATCGGTTATTCCTTTATGAATATCTGTTTTCTCGTCTTTTAATTTACGGAGTATTAACCCATGGGTAGGAAAACCAATTTGGTCTGCAAATTCAAGAAGTTCCTTCTGGTTTTGTACTTGTTTGCCATTAAAATTAGTAGTAGTGCTTAATTCTCTAACAATAACTTCAATATTTCTCAGTTTATCAATAAAAATCAAGAATTCATCATCAGCATTTACAAAAAAGATTGATGGGTGGGGTCCAAAAGAGCCTTCACTTGCGATTCCTAAATCGCAGTTATTTATTTTCATTGCTTGTAAACACTTTTCTCTGACAGTTGAAATAGGGTCAAGCTCTCTTTCAACTTCTCCAGTAAATGTCCCTATGATATCAGTATCAAAAGAATTATCTATAAAACAAGTAACGCCTAATTCACTTTCAACAATTGGGGCAATCACTTTTTCTTTTTGATGCTTTGTTGCTATTAGTAATTTTCTATTTTTAAAAATCGATTCCAATTTTATAGTTAATATTTTGACTTCTTAATTTTGTATTGCCTCAAAATAAAATTAATCAATATGTTAAAACAAATTAGAAATTAGTTTTACAGTATGTCGCAAAACACAAAAAGCCAATAAGAGAAAGGGTTTAGTTATTAATTCCCGAAAATTTCTGTTAGTTTTTGTTCGCGGTATTTAAAAATTTGTGCTACACGTTTTTCAATAAACAAGGCATTAATTATAGGTTCTAAAATCCATCCTGGAGATAAAAATTCAACTCTGTCTATCATCTCTGTTCTGCCATCACCCAAATCTTTAAAAGAGTGTGTATGATGCCAGCGCACATAAGGGCCTTTTATTTGTTCGTCAATAAATTGGTGCGGTGGGTTCCATGTACTTATTTTAGTTTTCCATTTAAAAGGAATACCGTTTAATTTTATTCTGTAATCAATTAAAGTACCTGGAAACATTTTAATGGGCATGGGTGTAAGAATTTTGAATTCTAACTCGGGTGGTGTTAAAGCATTTAGGTTCTCAGCCTTACTAAAAAAATCAAATACCACATCAAGTGGCTTATTAATTATGGTAATAGTTTCAAGTATATGTGGTTTCATTTTTGGGTTTGATGCTTATTTAAATCATCAATACAAATAAAGACAATTAAAAAGCCTAACTGTTTTAACTACCTTTGCAACGTGAATTATTTACGTGCAGAAAACTTAAACAAACGATATGGCGATAGGATATTGTTTGAAAACCTAACGTTAACCATAGAAAAAGGCGATAAAATCGCATTAATTGCTAAAAATGGTACCGGAAAAACCAATTTGTTAAACATTTTAGCAGGACTTGATACTAGTGATGGAGAAGGTAAAGTTATAACCGATAAAAATATACAGGTGGCTTATTTGCCACAAGAACCATATTTAGATCCTAAATTAAATGTTTGGGATGCTTTGTTTAATAGCAATAACGAATTGCTTAAAGCCGTTGCCGAATATGAGGAAGTAATGCGCATTTCAGAAACCAACCATGACGAAGCCACCATGCTTAAGTTGCAATATGCAATGGAAAAAATGGATTTACTTAATGCTTGGGATTACGAAAGTCGAATCAAATTAATTCTAACCAAACTAAGTATAACCCGCTACGATCAGCCAGTTACGATGCTAAGTGGTGGCCAACGTAAACGCTTAGCTTTAGCCCGCATTTTAATTCAAACTCCCGATTTAATTATTATGGATGAGCCTACCAACCATCTTGATGTAGAGATGATTGAGTGGCTTGAAGGTTACCTTAAAAGTGCTGATGTTACTTTGTTTTTAGTTACCCACGATAGGTACTTTTTAGATGCAGTATGTAACGAAATTATAGAGTTAGAAAATAACCAACTTTACACATATAAAGGCAATTATGCTTATTTTATTGAGAAAAAGGAGGAGCGTATTTTTAAAGAAGGTAGAGAAATTGATAAAGCCCGTAATTTATTCAGAAAAGAGTTAGAATGGATGCGTAAGCAACCCAGGGCACGAGGAACCAAACAAAAAGCACGTATTGATGCCTTTTACGAAACCAAAGAAAAAGCCAGCCAAAAAATAGAAAATAATAAGGTAGAGTTAGACATGAAAATGCAACGCCTTGGTGGTAAAATAATTGAACTTCATCATGTTAACAAGACTTATCCAGGTTTAAAAATTATTGATGACTTTAGTTACATGTTTAGGCCAGGCGAGCGTGTTGGTATTATAGGTAAAAATGGTGTTGGTAAAAGTACCTTTTTAAATACACTAATGGAGCTTGATACGCCAGATAGCGGTCATATAAGCAAGGGAGATACGGTGGTTTATGGCTATTACTCGCAAAAAGGTTTAGAGATTAAAGAAGATAAACGTGTGCTTGATGTGGTGAAAGACATTGCAGAGGTTATAGAATTGGGCAGGGGCGAGCAAGTTACTGCTTCACAATTGTGTAAGCGCTTTTTGTTTGATGATAAAATGCAGCACACATACGTTAGTAAATTAAGTGGTGGTGAACGCAGAAGACTATTTTTACTAACCGTATTAATTAAGAACCCGAACTTTTTGGTGTTGGATGAACCTACAAACGACTTGGATATTCAAACGTTAAATGTGTTGGAAGATTTTTTAGAGAGTTATAAAGGTTGTTTGGTAATTGTAACCCACGATAGGTACTTTATGGATAAACTGGTTGAACACTTGTTTATTTTTGAAGGTGAAGGTAAAATACGTGATTTTAATGGTAATTATCAGGATTACTTAGACGAGCAGGAAGAGAAGCGTAACGCAGCTAAATTGGCACAACAAACGCCTAAAGTAGTAAAGGTTGATGTGTCCGTAGCTGCTATAGAAACAGTAAAAGCACCTATTAAACGAAAGCTAAGCTTTAAAGAACAACAAGAGTTGGATGCACTAAATAAAGATATTCCAGAACTAGAGTTAAAGAAACTAGAGTGGAGCGCCAAATTAAGTGCCGGTAGTAGTAATCATGAAGATTTAATGAAGTGGAGCAGGGCAGTAGAGGAAATAAACGCGCAGCTTGACGAAAAAGGAATGCGCTGGCTTGAACTAAGCGAATAATAATATTAGGTCTTATTTATGGCCCGAATAGGTTTTTACTTATTCGGGCTTTTTTATGTGTCTTTGGGCCAGTTTGGCAGCAATAACAAATGTAAACAGTAATTAAATGTGTTAAATGGACGTGTTTACCGTTGTTAAATTAGATAATATTTAATAAATTAAATATTTGTAAATCAATAATTTATATTATTGAATATAAAGTGTTAATAAATGCTAATAATTAACATTTGTTTTGCGTATTGTTTACAAAAGTTAATACAGGTATACAATTGTTAATAGGGCGGTTAACATATGTTTTGAATGATACATAGTACATTAAATATCAATACTTTATAATTATGGATGAACTTAACAAACGTATAGTAGAAATTATGGTTCGTTTTAACCACTCCAAATCCTCTTTAGCCACAGAGTTAGGGGTTTCATTACCACTTATAACCCACATTACAACAGGGCGTAACAAGCCTGGAATTGAATTACTGCAACGTGTTTTGCAGCGTTTTCCTGATATAAACCCCAATTGGTTGTTTTTGGGTGATGGAGATATGATGAAGCCTGAACCTAAACAAGTAGATATGACACCGGTTTTAATGAAAATGAACGAACTTAATGATTTGGTAAACAATGCATTAAATGTAAATAAAACCATGGTCGATTACCACAAACTATTGCTTGATGAGGTGTTGCATCTGCAGGAAATGAGTATTCAAATTCAACATTCAACCCACGATTTAGATCAATTAAAGATCAAGCTAGAGAGTATTAAAGATGACTTGAGGAATATTTAAACTAATAATGCATATCTAAATATATAAATTATTGATTTTAAGATATTAATATAAAATAATTTGCATATGTATTATTCTGAAGTTTATCTTCATTTAATCCAATAACCCCATACAAAGTCACTTTGTCAGTAATTTAAAAATGCGTAATTTGGGTATATTTGAAGCCACAAAATACATACAATGAAAGATTTTAAGAAATATTACCAAATAGAAGCTACTCCAGATGAAGTTTATACGGCTTTAACCAACGCTGCAACAATATCACTTTGGACAGGTGACCATGCTGAGATGAAACCAGAGGTTGGAACCGAATTTAGTATGTGGGATGGCAGTATAGTTGGTAAAATACTTGAATTAGTAGAAGGAAAGTTGATTGTGCAACAATGGTATTTTGGTGAAAACGAAACAGATACACCTTCTATTGTTACCATTAAATTGCATGACGATAATGGTGATACTTCATTGGAATTACGCCACACCAACATACCAGATCATGATTATGTGGATATTGTTGATGGTTGGAATGATACGTACATGGCTGATTTAATTGACTTTTACGAGGAGGATTAATCTTGTAATTACTTTTTAAGTTATTACATATCTGACTATTAAACGTTGTTCTTCAAGATATTAATTAACTAAATACACTTTATTAATTTGGATTTCTAATGCTGTTAGCATTAAAAGTTGTAAGTTTACTTAACCATTCAAATTACTTTGTGTATACCTTTTTATAGCGTTTATTACTAAAATCACATAACTCAGCTACTAAATTCTGTAACGGTTTATCTTTAATCTATCGCATATTTGTACCTTTATTTAAGCCCAAAATGAGCGATAAACATTACATACGAAAATACTTCCCAGTTTTGGGCATGAGCTGTGCCGCATGCGCTGTAAGCGTTGAAAGTATGTTTAAAAAAACAGAAGGCGTTAAAGATGCAGGCGTTAACTATGCCAATCAAAGTGTTTGGGTTGAGGTTGAAAATGGATTTGATGCAATCGCTTTAAAAAATGCCATTCAGGCCATTGGCTATGATATTATCATAACAGAGGAAAACGCGCAAGCCATTCAAGAAGACGCACAAGTAAAACAATATCAAAAGTTAAAAATACGTACCATATTTTCGGTGGTGCTTACTTTGCCTGTCTTTACCATCGGGATGTTTTTTATGGATATGCCATACGGAAATTGGATATCTATGGTATTATCGGCCCCAATAGTATTTTTTATTGGTAATAGCTTTTTTATAACGGCATACAAACAAGCCAAACACGGCAAAGCCAATATGGATACATTGGTTGCCTTAAGTACTTCAATTGCGTTTGCTTTCAGCGTGTTTAATACTTTGTACCCACAATTTTGGCATCAAAAAGGCTTGCACCCTCATGTTTATTACGAAGCCGCATCGGTGGTAATAACCTTTGTTCTATTGGGTAAACTGCTTGAAGAGAGGGCAAAATCAAACACATCCTCAGCCATTAAAAAACTAATGGGTCTAAAACCTAATACAGTTAATGCTATTATTAATGGTAAAGAACAAATTATAGCCATTGCGGAGGTTAAAAAGGGCGACTTATTATTGGTAAAACCAGGCGAAAAGATTCCTGTTGATGGTATGGTAAAGCAAGGAAACTCTTTTGTTGATGAGAGCATGATTAACGGAGAATCTGTAGCTGTTAATAAACATGAAGGCTTAACTGTTTTTGCAGGTACTATTAATCAAAAGGGGAGTTTTAGGTTTGAGGCGCAAAAAGTGGGCAATGAAACCTTACTTGCTCAAATAATTAAAACGGTTCAAGATGCCCAAGGATCAAAAGCTCCAGTACAAAAAACGGTTGATAAAATTGCTGGTATTTTTGTACCAGTGGTTATGAGTATTTCTATTTTAACCTTTGTAGCTTGGATGATTTTTGGTGGCGAAAACGCATTTACACATGCACTTTTAACATCGGTTACGGTTTTGGTTATTGCATGCCCGTGTGCATTGGGTTTGGCAACTCCTACTGCTATTATGGTGGGTGTGGGTATAGGTGCCGAAAATCATTTGCTCATTAAAGATGCCGAAAGTTTAGAGCTAGCACACCGAGTAAACACCATTATTTTAGATAAAACAGGAACCATAACTGTTGGTAAACCA
The DNA here is from genome assembly GCA_947459075.1 of Bacteroidota bacterium. GTDB lineage: Bacteria > Bacteroidota > Bacteroidia > UKL13-3 > UKL13-3 > UBA6183. The sequence continues at coordinate 1,380 of CANHBJ010000107.1, read as the reverse complement.
ATGGTAACAGATGTTTGGACAGTACCCGAATTTGATTTAACCCAACAACAAATATTGGTAGCTTTGGAAAAACTTTCGGAGCATCCGTTAGCTGATGCGGTGGTAAATTATTTCGGAAATGAAGGTACTGGAGACATCGTTATTCAGGGGTTTGAAAGTATTACTGGAAAAGGGGTAAAGGCACAATACAAAAACTTGCCTTATTTTATTGGAAACAATAATTTAATAATAAGCAATGGAATTTATTTAACATCAACCCAAACCACCACTGCACAAAACTGGCAAGAGCAAGCCAAAACAGTGTTATTTTTTGCTGATAATAACCATGTATTGGCCATGATAGCCATTGCCGATAGCATTAAAACCACATCAAAACAGGCAGTAAATTTGCTACAAAAACAAGGCATTGAAGTATTTATGTTAACAGGCGATAACATCCAAACTGCAACTGCTGTAGCATTACAAGTAGGCATTACCAATTTTAAAGCAGAGGTATTGCCAAGCGATAAAGCTAAGTTTGTTAAACAATTGCAAGCACAAGGCAAAATAGTGGCTATGGTGGGTGATGGTATTAATGATAGTGAGGCGTTGGCACAAGCAGATGTAAGTATAGCCATGGGCAAAGGAGCTGATATTGCAATGGATGTGGCCAAAATTACCATCATAAATTCCGATTTACAATTGATAGCTAAAGCCATTTTGTTGTCTAAAAAAACAGTGGCTACCATCCGTCAAAACTTGTTTTGGGCATTTATTTACAACGTAATTGGAATTCCTTTAGCTGCAGGCATTTTGTATCCTGTAAACGGATTTTTACTTAACCCCATGATAGCTGGAGCTGCAATGGCACTTAGCTCTGTTTCGGTTGTGAGTAACAGTTTGCGATTAAAATTGTTAAAATTATAAACCAATAGCATATGACAGTTTTTAAATTTAAAACCAGTATTAAATGTGGCGGATGTATTGCCGCAGTATCTCCATTTTTAGATAAAGTAATAGGAATTGAAAAGTGGGAGGTTGACACCGCTAATTTGGATAAAGTACTTACCGTTACTTGTGATTTAATTGATACCATTAGTATAGAAAATGCAGTGAAAGAAGCGGGTTATAGCATTGAGAAAATAGGGTAGATATTAGCCTAAATAATAAAGCCGCCCTATAAATAGGAACGGCTTTATGAAATAAAGGGGGTTAACAAATATGTTTAATTAAAATTTAATAAAGTAGCATTTTTAGTACATAAACATGTACCCTTGATGGTTTACAAAGTTGCCATATCAACCACAAATCGATATTTTACATCAGATTTTAACATGCGCTCGTATGCCTCATTAATTTTATCCATTGGTATCAACTAAATCACAAGTAACGGTAAGTACT
>CANHBJ010000106.1 GCA_947459075.1 Bacteroidota bacterium | reverse complement strand
ATACATAAAAAAAGTGAATCATTTTGACTGATTACCTTGTTTTATATAGGATTATTAAAACGGGTTATTTCGGTAAAGAGTTTTTAAACTCTAGATATCTTGCATCAAATGTTCCCGTGTTTCCTCCGCTGCCAAGACACTTCCATGTTTCTTCAATATTTAACACCCTATTGTCAGGATTAGGATGGGTGCTCAAAAACTCAGGAATTGTGGTACTCCCACTTATTTTTTGAAAAAAATATTTAGCGCCTTGTGGATCATATTCTGTCCCTAATAAATATCTTACACTATAGTCGTCTGCTTCTGTTTCATCCGTTCTGCTAAATTTTAAAGCGAGCAGTTGAGCACCAATTTGAGCAATTTGTTGTGTATTTCCACTGGTAAAAATTTGAATTAAGGCTTCAACACCATATTGCTTGAGTATTTGATTGGCACTATGTCTGCGATCGGCATGGGCAATTTCGTGCCCCATTACTCCGGCTAATTGCATTTCGTTATCAAGATATTTTATTAACCCTGTATATACGTATATATATCCCCCTGGTGTACAAAATGCATTTAGTGTATTATCATCTTTTATAATTCGAATGCGCCAAGGGAATTCATCTTTGTAATAAACCTTATTTGAGTTTAAAATGATATTACGGATTCGGTAAATATGTCCGTATGCAATTGGGTTATTTGCAGAATCCAAAATTGGATAGTTATTCGGGTCTGATTCAATTTGTTGAACAGATGAAAGTCCCATTTGTAAATCTTGATTAATACTCATCAATACCCCCACAGCACCACCAGGTGCTTTACCTCCGCAATTATCAGTAAACGATGCGTCTTTATCGCTGCTGCAACCAGCAAATACAGCAATAGAAATGATAATAACTAATATTGATTTTATTTTCATGGTTTGAAAAAGTGTAATGACTAAGTTAATTATAATTTAGGTTTTAATCCTAAAGGTGCTGCCACTTGTAGCATGTAGGTGTGAGCTTCACTTGGATTATTTGCTATTTTACCTTCCAAAATGGCCTCTCTAATTTCGTTTTTTATTAAACCTACTTCACGACTTGGACCAATTCCAAATGTTTTCATAATATCTTCTCCACTAATTGGAGGTTGCCAATTTCTTAGTGCATCTCGCTCAGTAACATCTATAACTAATTGTTTTACTTGGTCAAGGTTCTTCCTGTATGTTTCAACCTTAACTTTATTTTTACTTGTAATATCCGCTTTGCATAGCAAAAATAGGGCGTCAATATTTTCTTCTGCATCAAGTATTAATCTTCGTATGGCACTGTCTGTAACGCCATCTTCTGCTAACACTTTAGGCCTATGATGTAGTGCAACTATTTTCTCTACGAATTTCATTTTTTCGTTAAGTGGGAGTTTTAAATTACTAAAAATCTTCTTAACCATTCGGCTTCCTTTATCCTCGTGTCCATGAAAAGTCCAACCAATTCCATTATCAAAACGTTTGGTTAATGGCTTTGCAATATCGTGCAGAAGTGCAGCCCAACGCAGCCATAAATCATCCGTATCTAAGCAAATATTATCTAATACCATTAGGGTATGGTAAAAGTTGTCTTTGTGTGCTTTCTCGTCAATTATCTCTACTCCATGTAAAGCTGCCAATTCAGGAAAAACTAGCTGAAGTAGACCACTGTCAAACAATAAATTAAAACCAATTGATGGTTTATTACTGAGCATTATTTTATTTAGTTCATCACTAATTCTTTCAAACGATATAATTTTTATTCTATCAGCATTTCTTTTAATAGATTCAAATGTCTCGTGTTCAATTTCAAATCTTAATTGCGCAGCAAACCTTATTGCTCGCATCATGCGTAATGGGTCGTCACTAAAAGTAATATCGGCATCAAGTGGTGTACGTATGATTTTATTTTCTAAGTCTTGTATGCCATTAAATGGATCAATCAACGTGCCGTAATCTGTATTATTTAAGCTAATTGCCAAAGCGTTAATTGTAAAGTCTCTACGATTTTGATCATCATTTAAATTTCCGGGCGTTATTGCTGGTTTTCGGCTATTATGTGTGTAGCTTTCTTTACGTGCACCTACAAACTCAACCTCCCAATCGTGGGTTTTAACCATGGCTGTTCCAAAGTTTTTAAAGTATGAAAAACTACTCTTTGGAACATTAGCAGAAAACTGTTTTGCAATTTCAATTCCATCACCCAAAACAACTACATCAATATCTTTACTTGGGCGGTTTAAAAATTTATCGCGTACAAAACCACCTACCACATAGGCTGGTATTTCATTCTTATTGGTTATTGCCGCTATTTGCTTAAAAATGGGTTGCTGTAAATCTACCTTCACAATACAAAAATAAGGTTTATCTTATGGCTTCATGATTTTTTTAGGCAGTTGATCGAACTTTATTTGAGCTGTTACCATAAATCTAGTTGAGAAACTAGCGCCTAATGGGTGATACCATTCTTTTTGATTAAATATATTTCTTAAGGTTGCGTTAATGTTTATTCTTTCTCCCCACATTTTTTTATTGATAGATACGTCAGTAGTAAAATTGGATGGAATGTTTACTATTTGTAAAGCTCCATTATCATAGTTTTGCCAAGCAGTTTTTGATAATGCTTGTGTTCGCATAGCAAAATCAAACCTTGCAGGTAATTTATAATACATACTAAATAGTAATTTTCTTTTGGCTTCGTTTGATAATACGGATTGTAAATCTTTCTGATTTGAAGTGTTGTTCGCTGAATAATAATCTATATCAAACCAAAAATTAGCCAACACATCATAATGTAAATTTACACCCCAGATTTTACCCAATACATTACCATGTTCAGCTTTTGTTTGGTATCCATTGTATAAAAAACTAACTGCATTAACATTGGGAATTAAGTACACCACATTTTGTGCGTAACGTAAACCGCCATGAAATGTAATTCTAAAGAAATTAGTCCCGAAATTTAGTTTGTAAAAATAATCAGCACTAAGTTTTTGCGTAGGTATACTGTTTAATTTTTCAGGATATGTAACCATCGGGTTATTAATATTGCTGTTGTGATTAACTCCATAATGATACCAAGTTTGATTAAGGTGTTGAGCTAATCGTGTTTGTTGGTATGATCCTATAAAATTCCAGCTGCTTATAAAGTTGTTCTTTTTTTGATGACTAAATACCAGGTTTGGATTAATGGTATAATCCATAATATTTACAATCGCATCTAATTGTTGAGTTGTTTTTTTATTTAGGTATCTTTTAATACTTGCATATGGTTGATGCTGCGCAATAAAACCTGCTGATGTAGAATAGGTATAGTAGTTTATAGTATATCCTATTGTATATTTTCTGTACAACTGATTATTTAGTGAAATACTTTTACCAACCTCTGTATTCAGTGTATTAGTTAAATATTTATACTCGACTGAATTACCACTATTTTGCAACCAATTATTAAATGAATGTTGGTTAATAGTAGTATTTATTTTGATGTATCTGTTATTACTAAATGTACGTTTAAGGCTTAAAGTACCTTCTAAATAACCTGTTTCAAATGGGTGTTCGCTACCTGTAAAATTCCTGAATAAAAACTCATCTTGTTTGCTTAATGCTGCACTTGCTTGGATATAAATTTTTTTATATTGACCAGCGCCTTCGGCCCTAATTGACATTAATGTATTTTTATTTGCAATTTCTGGGTACACTAAATATCGTGCTGTAATTATGGTATCTCGCGCATACCAATCTTGAAAATTAAAACTTGTATTAATATGGAATTTATTACCGTAATATCCCAACGAATGAGAGTATAAAAATCCTGTTTTATCAATGTTTGGGGAACTGTAACCTGTAATGAACTTTGCTGCACCGGGGTCGTTAATGGGGTTGCCATTATTTACAATTGCCCTATATGTTAATCCTTTAGTATCATTGCGGGTAACAATGTTTATTGCACCAAAACCACAAAATTGTCCGTTAATTATTTGTGGTGTATTAAATATTTCGATGTAACTAATATCAATTACAGAAATTCCCAATAAGTTTATATTCAATGCATCCCATCTTTCTAATTCTACCTTCTGTCCATTAATCATTAACATTACATTTTGATGTTGCTGTGTAGATGTACTTGCTATATTTAAATAAAAACGATCACCATTAATGGTACTGTAAGTTATTTTATCAATCCATGATAATAACTCGCTCAATCTGCCAATTCCTTGGGCACGAATGAGCTCTGAAGTTATGTATTGTTTTTCTCCTTTTATGGGTTGTAAGGTTTCCGATAAAGTGCTACTTATAGGTTGCTTAATATAATTTAGCGAATCTGTTTGCGCCATTGTTACAAAACTTAAAGTAACCAATAATATGTTTAAAAAGTATTTCAATTAATTAAGTACTGAATAGCTTTTGGTGTATTAAAATAATACAACAAACCTGATTGGAAAAATAACTGGTGCTGCTTATAAAAAGTTTGTGTATTGGTATAGAATGAACCAGCTTGAAGGTGTAATTTTTTATGTAATTTAATTTGAAAAGCTAGCCCGAGTTGGTAGATTAACTCAGATTCACGCAAATTTTTGGTGTTATACTTATTGTGTTCAAACATCATGTAATTCGCCCCAAAACCTGCATAAGGTTTAAGCCACACATTTTTTCTTATTGGGATATTTAAAAGATATCCTAGAGTAAATAATAAAGATTGATATTCTGTTAAAGCTGGATTTTTATTGGTGAAGGTTGTTGCAGTTAATAACACCTCACCTTTGTATAAATTGGCTCCTAATTGTATTTGTAATCCTGTTGAAGTTTTGTATTCGGAAAATGGCTTATTGTTGTATATTGGTAAAACTACCGAAGTTGAAACATTCAGTTTTGTAAGTGGAAGTATCTGCTGCGCTTCGGCATGTATACAGAAAAAAGCAGCAAAAAAAAGGAGTACTAGTTTCAAATTATTTTGTAAAAACTTTTTTCAAAATATCATTTACCCTTGCTAATGGGTCTGTTCTTATTGCTTTTTCTTCATCGGCTACTTTAATAAATAATCCGGTTAATGCTTTATTAGTTACATGTGAACTTAGGCTATTGGTTGTTATTTTTGGGAAAAGTATTCCATTTAATGAAGCAGTATTATAAGCACTAACAAGTTTGTTATATGCCGAGTTGGCCGAGACTCCTCCAATCAGATCTTTACTTAATGATGTATCAATTTTAGGTTGAAAAGCATTAAATAGTGGGGAGAATGTTTTGTCTTTTAAGTAAAAAGTGGCTGCAGTATCAGTACCATTTAAAATACTCAATCCGTCTGAAATACTAATACCGTTTATGGCATCTATAAAAATTGGTTTTGCTTCTTTTGCTGCATCTTCTGCAGCACGATTTAAACTTTTAACTGTTTCTTCTAAAAGTATAGTACCTCCAGGTACTTTATTAATGTTTTCATAAATAGCTTTGGCATCATCAGGTAAAAGTATTTTCACTACATCGTCTTTATAATAACCATCCAATTTGTTCAAAATTGAAACTGATGTGTCGGTTCCTACGCTTAACGCACTTTTTAAACCTTCAATTACTTCTTCATTACTTAAGTTACTACCAGATAAAATTGAATTTAACTCGTCTTCTGTACAAGATGTGAAAGAAATGATGGTAATAAAAATTATTATAAACGTTCTCATATGTACAAACATAAAATAAAGTTTAAGCTTTAGTATACTTTTCCTGTTACTGCATTAAATATGTTTGGTATATTATTTTCTATTTGTTTTTATTTGTCAATTTATACGCCAAAAAAGCTGTAGGTATATAGGCCAATAACAAATCGCTAATATTAAACCATACTGGCGCTGGTAACATTATTACATTAACAATACCAGCGATTAAAAAGATAATTCCAATGGCTAAGGCGAATTTTAGTTTGTGTGTTACTGCAATAATTGTGGTTAAAATAGCTCCAACAAAAGTTCCCATGGCATGCGCAATAAACGGAACCAAAAAATGTTTAGGTTCAAAAAGATGTATACCTGCTTTTAAACCTTCAACAGTATTTACATCAACACCTTCTGGTGGCGCTATTACTATACTACTAATTGATATTATTGCTCCATTTATTAAACTACCAATTGTAAGACCTACCAATACAGCGAGCGTGTTTTTTAAGATATTCATATTAAAACTTTAGAAGCGTAAATATAGGTCACTTATTTAATTAATAAATGATCAATATTGATTAAAATATTAAAGTGAATTAAAAATGAATTTTCAATAAGGTCTTAACCGCTTCTTTTTAATTTATCTTTTAGGTATCCGATATGGTTATGTTTACTTCAGTATTTATGGTTATCTGTTTGTTGTTTTTTTGCGCTACTAACAAAATTTCCAATGCCATTTCCAAGCCTTTCTTTAATTCTATTATCCTTTTTGCTGCATGGGCATCAACCTTTCCATATCTTTCGTGTGAAGTGTAGTTTTTTAACTGATGAAAGTTGATTTTACTTGAAAAGATGTTCACTAAAATCTCCCTAGCTTCTTTGTCATCAAAATCACCATCAATAAGTGTTATCGTTTCTGTTTTATTCATGCCTTTTCTATAATTCCAATTTATCAATATTAAATTAAGCCTCTGATGCTTTTATAATATGCAAGAGGCGTTGACTAATTTCAGGTTAAATTACACTTCTTTTGGTTAAATTTATGTATGATGAAATAATTTGTTTGATAAATCAAATTTGCATTCTCTGATATATAAATTTTTATTTATAATTGTAATGATAAACATTAATAAAAACTATGAATTACACCCTTAATCAATTGAATATATTTTTAAAAATTGCTCAAACAGGAAGTGTAACAAAAGCAGCTGACGAATTGCATTTAACCCAGCCTGCAGTTTCTATACAATTAAAAAATTTCCAAGAGCAATTTGATATACCATTAACTGAAGTTGTAGGTCGAAAAATTTACATTACTGATTTTGGAAGGGAAATAGCTGAGGCTGCCGAAAATATTATAAACCAAGTGCATGCAATTAATTATAAGACATTAGCGTATAAAGGACAACTTACAGGAAGACTAAAGATTTCCGTTGTTTCTACTGGTAAATATGTTATGCCATATTTTCTTACTGATTTTATGAAACAACATTCAGGTGTAGAGTTATTGATGGATGTTACAAACAAAAATAAGGTGATAGATAATCTTGAAAATAATGAGGTTGATTTTGTGCTTGTTTCTGAACTTCCCGAGGGCTTAAACATTGAAAAGTTAGATTTGCTTCAAAATAAGTTGTTTTTGGTGGGAAGGAATTTTGAGGGTACTGGAAAAGATATACAAACTAAAGATTTGCTTGCTCACATACCTTTAATTTTTAGAGAAAAGGGTTCTGGTACACGAAAAAGTATGGAAAGCTTCATTGAACGTAAGAATATTCAAGTATTTAAAAAAATGGAATTAACATCTAATGAGGCGGTGAAGCAAGCATTATTGGCTGGTTTGGGATACTCTATAATGCCGCTAATTGGAATTAGAAATGAACTTCATAATAAGGAGCTCCAAATAATTCCAATTAAAGGATTGCCAATTATATCTAACTGGAGTTTAGTTTGGTTAAAAGGTAAAAAGTTGTCACCAGTTGCTAAATCCTTTTTAACCTATTTAATGCAAGAAAAAACACAAATTGTTCACGATAAATTTAGTTGGTACGAACAATATTAACCACACCTTAATTTATTACTTGCATCTATAATATGTTTTGGGAATTAAAAGATTTGGACATTCTCTAAATAAATAATCGCAGCATTAAGTGTTTTCTTAATGCTGCGATTTATTAAAAAAAGTAAAAATTATTTCAACTGATAATCTAACCATTCGAAAAACACACGTTGCCACAAAATAGAGTTTTGGGGTTTTGTAACCCAATGGTTTTCGTCAGGGAAATACAAGAATCTACTTGGTAATCCCTTTAGTTGAGCTGCATTAAAGGCTTCTTGTCCCTGGCCAAGTGGTACACGAAAATCCTTTTCGTTGTGAATGACTAACATCGGGCTATCCCAGTTTTGTATAAATTTGTGTGGTGAATTATCGTAATTTTTACTACGTGGTGCTTGCCAGTATGGGCCTTTGTTGTCGTTATTAGCAAAAAACATTTCTTCTGTGGTGCCATACCAACTTTCAATATTAAACATACCGCAATGTGCCACAAATGTTTTAAAGCGTTTTTGATGGTTACCAGCTAACCAATATACACTGTATCCACCAAAGCTCGCACCAACAGCCGCGCGTTTTTCTTTTGCTACATAATTTTCTTTACTGATTTCATCAACAGCACTTAAATAATCCCGCATACATTGCCCACTGTAGTCGCCAAGAATAGCATCATTCCAAGCACTGCCAAAACCAGGTAATCCTCTGCGGTTGGGAGCTATTACAATGTATCCGTTATTTGCCATTAACTGGAAATTCCAACGGTAACT
>CANHBJ010000105.1 GCA_947459075.1 Bacteroidota bacterium | reverse complement strand
TTGGATGGATTAGTATTTACCCATGCACACAAAGATCATATTGCAGGATTAGATGATATACGCGGATTTAATTTTATACAACGAGAGGCCATTGATGTATACTGTACATCAGCTGTTGAGCAACAGATTCGAAATGAATTTGCTTACATATTTGATGAAGTAAAATATCCTGGAATACCTGAATTAAATATTATCAGAATACATAATGATGTTCCTTTTGATGTTAAAAGTGTTCTTGTTACGCCAATAGAGGTAATGCACTTTAAGTTGCCTGTATTAGGTTTTATGTTCACAGAAACTATTAATACAAGTAATTTCGCATACATTACAGATGCTAATTTTATTGGAGAAAATGAAATTGATAAAATTAAAAATTGTGAAGTTTTGGTTTTAAACGCTTTACGACACGAAAAACACATTAGTCATTTTACACTTGAGGAAGCCTTGCAAATGATTGAAAAAATAAACCCTAAACGGGCATACTTAACTCATATAAGCCACCAATTAGGCACACACAATCAGGTTTCTGCCACCTTGCCATCAAATGTATTTTTGGCCTATGATGGTTTGACCTTAGAAATATAATGTCCATACCTGGTTCTTTTCATCAGCATTATCATTTTATCAAGCAACTTGCAGTAGCTTTAGATTCTTGGCTTTTGGGGTCGATTTTAGAGGATTCTTTTACCATTAGTAAACAAGAACTGGTTATGTTGTTTCGCAAAAACAACGAGCAATTGGTAGTAAAAGTTATATCTAAATTTCATAGTGGTTTTCTCTTATTTGAAAATACCTCTTATCATAAAGGTAGCAATGCACAAGCTTGTTTCGAATCAATAATTAACCAACAGGTTAAATCAGTTAAACCCCATCTTTACAACCGGTCTTTTTTGGTCATGTTTTCTAATAACCAATCACTTGTTTTTAAGTGTTATGATGCTCTTATTAATGTGGTTTTGGTTGATGAAGATGAGGTAGTTGATATGTTTAGAGAAAGTATTCAAAACGATTGGACTTATAACTCTAGCGAATTTGAAGTAAAAGATGATGCAATCATCAATAGGTTAAATACCTATCAATTTGAACCAGGTAAATATTGGGTATATAAGCGTGAGTTAGATGATGAATGCTATTTGTCGTTAAGTAAACAGCCTGACAAGATATTACATGAAACAAATAACCCGCTTGATGCAGCTACTCTTTTTGCAAGATACGCATTGGGCTCTCTTGGCTTTAAGCAAACTAAAATATCTCGTATTGCTTCACTTGAAGGAGAGATAAAACGAATTAAACAACAAATTAAATTAAGCGAACAAGGTATCAAAAAATTGGTTCATGAATCGCCTTTTGAAGAAATTGGGCATATTATTATGGCCAATATACATAACATACCCAAGCAAGTTAAGCAGGTAGAATTGTTTGATTTTTATAATGATAAAAAGATTCTGATTAAACTTAAAAGTGATTTGGATGCTCCCGCTAATGCTGCTTATTATTATAGGAAGTCTAAAAATAAGAAGATTGAGTTAGAGCAAATGGAACAAAAGCTCTTAAATTTACAACAAAAACTTATTGGTTTTGAATTGATGTTAGAGCAGGTAAATGCTGCACAAAATGCCAAACAATTGAAGCCTTTACAGGTAAGTAAAAAGCAAGACATGGTGTTTCCTTTTAAGCGTTTTGTAGTGCAGGAATTTGAAATATGGGTTGGAAAAAATGCTGCTAATAATGATATATTGACACAAAAATATTCGCATAAAAACGACCTTTGGTTACATGCAAAAGGGGTTACTGGATCACACACCATTATTAAACATAAAGCTGGAAAATCAATTCCTAGCCAAGTATTAACAGTAGCAGCACAAATTGCTGCTTATTTCAGTAAACATAAGGGAAATACACTAGCCCCTGTTTGTTTCACACTTAAAAAGTTTGTACGAAAACCTAAAGGTTTTGAACCTGGCCAAGTTGTAATGGATAGAGAAGAAGTGATAATGGTTGAGCCAAAGTTGCCCTAGTGGATTTTATATTACCATCAAGATGTTATATAATTTAATATAGCATTTGCATATCTAATACCTTGAGTTTTGAGTATTAAATCAGAAATAATGTTATTAAAATTAAATAAGGATTTGGCTAATTCTTCTGCTTAAAATATCTGTATTATATCTTTACAAATAAGTATATAAGTTTTTTTTGATGCTTTTTGCACCTTAAAAAATAAGATTTATATTATTGGTATTACTTTTTCTGAGGCAAATAAACTTAACTTTGCCCTCCGTTTTTAAACGTATAACTTATATAAAAAGATAATTTAATATGATAGTATTTAATCCTTGGCACCATGTTGGTTATGGAAATGAAGCCCCTGAAGTAGTAACTGCAATTGTAGAAATTCCCCAAGGTAGTAAAGGTAAATTTGAGTTGGATAAAGAAAGTGGAATGTTAAGGCTTGATCGCGTTTTGTTTTCCTCAGTTCATTATCCTGCTCATTACGGTTTTATTCCTCAAACATATTGCGATGATAAAGATCCCTTAGATATAATGGTTTTAACCAGTATTGAGTTGCCGCACATGTGTTTAATTGATGCAAAAGTTATTGGTGTGATGCACATGGTTGACCAAGGAGAAGCGGATGATAAAATAATTGCAGTAGCCGCTAATGACATGAGTTGGAATCACATAAACGATATCGATGAATTACCTCCGCACACCCTATTGGAAATGCGTAGGTTTTTTGAAGACTACAAAGCATTAGAGCATAAAGAGGTAGTAGTAAATGAGTTTATGGGTAGAGATGTTGCAATTAAGATAGTGGAAGAGAGTATGAAATTATATGATACTCAAATTCGCAAAAAATGATCTATATAAATGTAAGTTATTGTCTACCAAATTTATACTCATTTTTAAGAAGATAACCATTTTTAACGCCTTGAAGTCTCGGTTATAAAATTCATCATTTCCTATTTTGAGTAAATTGACAAAAACACACTTTTACTTTACCTTCATTTTTTATAGTTAAACTGCATATTCATGTAATCTTCAAATCATGAGCTCTAAAACAATAACCAATCAGTAATTTAACTGTTATACACTTTTTGCCATCCTGCAAAATAGCACTACATTCGTATCCGTTTTTTTATACAATCATTTTTCTTGATAACATTTAAATAATAAATTGATATGAACGGTTTTTTTAAAGTTCCTGTTCCAGTAAACGAACCTATTTTAAATTATGCACCTGGTAGTGCAGAGCGCATTGATTTAAAAGCGGCATTAGCCTCTGCACGAGGTAAACAAATGGATATACCTATGTATATTGGTGGCGAAGAAGTTCGTACGGGTAAAACCAAGCGATTAGCCCCCCCACACGATCACCAACACACGTTAGGGCATTTTCATATAGGCGATGCCTCACATGTAAAAGTTGCTATTGATGCCGCTTTGGCTGCTAAAACCAATTGGGAAAATTTGCCTTGGGAACAGCGTGCTGCTATATTTTTAAAAGCTGCTGATTTAATTGCTGGTCCTTACCGCGCTAAATTAAACGCTGCTACCATGCTTGGTCAAAGTAAAAATGCATTTCAAGCAGAAATTGATAGCGCTTGCGAGATTATTGACTTTTTGCGTTTTAATGTGGCCTTTATGAGCCAAATTTATAACGATCAACCACAATCCGGTAAAGGCATGTGGAATCGAATTGAATACCGTCCACTTGAAGGATTTGTATTTGCTTTAACTCCATTTAATTTTACAGCTATTGCAGGTAATTTGCCTACTAGTGCTGCTATGATGGGTAATGTGGTTGTATGGAAGCCCGCTAATACTCAAATATACTCAGCCAATGTGTTGATGGAAATTTTTAAAGAAGCTGGGGTTCCTGATGGGGTAATTAATTTGGTTTATGTTGATGGGCCAACAGCTGGTGAAGTAATATTTAACCATCCTGATTTTGCAGGAATTCACTTCACGGGTTCTACTGGAGTATTTCAAAATGTTTGGAAAACTATAGGTGGTAATATCCATAAATATAAAACCTATCCTCGTATTGTAGGGGAAACGGGTGGGAAAGATTTTATTGTGATGCACAAAACGGCTAAGGTTGACGAAAGTGTTACTGCTATTGTACGCGGTGCATTTGAGTTTCAAGGCCAAAAATGTTCAGCCGCCTCGCGTGCTTATGTGCCATCAAACTTATGGCCTGCAGTTAAAATGAAATTGATTGAAACTGTTAGGTCTTTAAAAATGGGGCCAACCGAAGATTTTAGCAACTTTGTAAATGCAGTTATTGATGAGCGTTCGTTTGATAAAATTGCTAATTATATTGAAGGTGTAAAGCAAGATGCAGATACCGAAATTATAGTTGGTGGCGGTTACGATAAATCAAAAGGGTATTTTATAGAGCCTACCATTGTGGTTACTCAAAATCCAAAATCAATCACCATGTGTGAGGAAATTTTTGGACCAGTATTAACTTTGTTTGTTTACGATGAAAATAAGTACGAAGAAACTTTGGACTTGGTAAACACCACTTCTGAATATGCATTAACAGGTGCTATTATTTCTCAAGACAGATATGCAATTGAATTAGCCACAAATAAATTACGAAATGCAGCAGGTAACTTTTATATAAATGATAAACCAACTGGCGCTGTAGTTGGGCAACAACCATTTGGGGGTGCCCGTGGTAGTGGTACAAATGATAAAGCAGGTGCCATGGTTAACTTACTTCGTTGGGTAAGCATGCGTACTATTAAAGAAACATTTGTAACACCTACTCGTTACGAGTATCCTTTTTTATCAGAAGAATAATAACCGCTTATATCTTAAAATAGCCCTTCTAAATAGTATTTGGAAGGGCTATGGTATTTAATACCGTCTTACGGTTTTATTTTGTATAATGCAAACTCAAATATAAAGTAGAGTATTTTTTATGATGTTACAAATCAAATTTATAGCAACAAGTTTAGTGCTTTCGCTAATTTTATTTAGTGCGCAAGCACAAACTACAAAACAGATTAAACCATTTAAGCTTCCTGTAGCTCGCACCCAAGATGAAATTAAGTTGGGGCGTATTTTAGCTGAAAATAAGTTGCTTGAAAAAAAAGCAGAATCTTTTCCTTTAAATATCCGTTATCCAGGCGAGTTTGAAGAATCACAATCTGTATTTATTTCTTGGTCGTATGATTATGATTTAAACGGAAATGTTACGGGTGCTGACGTAACAAGCGAATATGCTTTGATTTCTGCAAGATTAACGGATGCTATACAAAAAGTAGTTCCCGTTATTATTAGGGTAGAAAAAGCAAGTGATACCACTGCCATTAAAACGTATATGACCAACCGTAATACCCCTTTGATAAATTATAGCTTCATTATTTTTCCGGGTGATGACTGGTGGACTCGTGACTTTGGACCTAATGGTGTTTATGTTGGTAACCAAGACAGCTTAGCTTTTATCGATTTAAAATATTATCCCGGCCGCGATAAAGATGATGTAGCTCCTATTGCTTTGGGTAATAGATTAAACATACCCAATTACATTACACGTTTAAATGCAGAGGGCGGAAACCTAATGGCAGATGGTTTTGGAAGGACTTTTTACAGTGATGTTGTAACTTCTGTAAATACGGATCCTGAAATGGTAAGTCCTGTTTTTACCAAACAAGAAATAAAAGATAAAATGACTGTAATGTTTGGCTCGAAACAAAATATTGAGTTACCAACTTTAAATTGTGATGGCGGAACAGGGCATATTGATTTGTACTTAAAAATGATTGATGAACAAACGCTCATGATTTCAAAATACCCAAATGAAATTACTGCTATCGACAAACAAATAATTGAGAATAATACACAATTATTGGCATCAATAAACAGTACTTATAATCGTCCTTTCCGGGTTTACCGCATACCACACCCAACTGATGATAATGGCAACCACTCTCGTAGAACATGTACGCAACTTAATGCAGATGCAAGAACTTTTGTAAATGGTTTAACCGTTAACAATACTTACATCATGCCATCATACTCTGATGAATTTAATGGAAATAAAGTACAAACAGCACAAGTGGTCAACTTATTTAAACGTATTATGCCGGGATATAAAGTAACAGACATCGACTCGCGTTTGTTGAGTGAATTGGGTGGTGAATTACATTGTATTACGATGCAAATTCCTGCGGAAAATCCTGTCCTATTTTGGCATCCAAGTGTTGATGGTTATTATTCAAGTATTCAAAACAGTTTTCATATTGTTGCTAAAATCACTAATAAAAGTGGTGTTGCTTCTGCTGTTTGTAAATGGCGTTTAAAAGGTGCATCAACATTTAATACCATAATTTTAACAGATAGCTCGGGATATTTTATTGGTGATATTGTGGCAAACGGATTAACAGTAGCAGATGAGATTGAATATTACTTAAGTGCTACCACCAACAATGGTAAAACAGCAGTAAAGCCTATCACCGCGCCTGAAGGATTTTATAGTATTTTCTTTACTGAAAGAACATCATTATCAGAGTTTGAAGTTAAACCTAAAAACTATTTATTTAACGCTTATCCAAATCCTGCATCAAGCCAAATAAAAATACCTTTTTATGCCATGCAGGGAAAAATGGCAACCATAAATGTTACCGACATTAGCGGGAAAACCATCAAACAATATACGCCATCAAACCTACAAAACGGACTAAATGAGGCAATTATTGATTTGCATGATTTGAATAACGGAATTTATTTTTATACTTACACTTTAGATGGCAATATTATTGCTACACGCAAGTTTATTGTAAGTAAATAATTCAATATACAACAAATGATTGTTAAACATATTAGTGCATTGTTATTTGGGGCTTTGTTTTTAAATACAGCATGCGCAACAGATACGACCAAAGTACATTTTAAAAATCTTGAACCAGAACCACAACACCCTATGGTGTTTTCTACAGCAATGCAACTGGTGGCATCATATCACTATCAAAAACCTGCGATAAACGATCAGTTTTCTTCAAATGCTTTTGATAATTACATCAAAGATTTAGACCCATCAAAGGTTTATTTTTTGAAGAGTGATATTGCTGAGTTTGAAAAATATCGCTATGCTATTGATGAAAGTATTTTTAGTGGTGATGTAAAACCTGGTTTCGAAATTTTTAACCGTTACCAACAACGTTTGCAAGAGCGTATTAATTATGCTTTTTCGTTATTGAACGACTCAACACAGTTTGATTTCAGTAACAATGATTCGTTTATGACTAATAGAGAGAAGTCTTCGTTTGTTTCAACTTCAGATGAATTGAATGCACTTTGGAAGCTTAAATTAAAATACGAGTGTTTAGCATCTAAAGTTCAAGGGAAAGACTTTAAAACATACAGCGAAACGATTCGTAAGCGATATGATAATTTGCTGAAATTATCGTCAAAAACTAAAAGTGAAGATGTTTTTCAGTTATATGTAAACTCATTAACCGAATTAGCTGATCCCCATACTAGTTATTTTTCTCCTCGTGCAAGTGCAGATTTTAATACACAAATGAGTTTATCGTTAGAGGGTATTGGTGCTACTTTACAAACCGAAAATGAATATACAAAAATACGTGAAGTGGTAAAAGGTGGACCTGCTGATAAAAGTAAGAAAATATTTGCTGGAGATAAAATTATTGGTGTAGCGCAAGGTGATAGTGATTTAGTGAATGTAGTAGACTGGCGCTTGGATGATGTAGTAAGTTTAATTAGGGGTAAAAAAGGAACCACAGTTCGATTAGAGATTATTCCAGCATCTGAACCAAATAAAACCAAGATTATTGAGATTAAGCGAGATAAAATTGTTTTAGAGGACCAATCGGCTAAAAGTAGTATAAAAGAAGTTACGCGTAATGGTAAAAAATATAAATATGGTGTAATTAGTTTACCAACTTTTTATATTGATTTTGCTGCAGCACGTAAAGGAGATCCTAATTATAAAAGTACCACTCGTGATGTAAAAAAACTGATAGTTGAATTAAAAAAACAAAAGGTTGACGGACTGGTTATTGATTTGAGAAACAATGGTGGTGGTTCATTACAAGAGGCCGTAGAATTAACAGGCTTGTTTATTAAGGTTGGTCCAGTTGTGCAAGTTAAAGACGGAGCCGGTGGTATTAAAGATGAAACAGATCGCAATCCTGAACTATTTTATGATGGACCAATAAGTGTTTTAGTAAACAGATTTAGTGCATCTGCATCCGAAATTTTCGCTGCAGCTATTCAAGACTATGGCAGGGGAGTTGTTATTGGAGAAAAAACTTATGGAAAGGGCACCGTGCAAAATATGGTGGCTGTAAATGAATTTGTACAATATGATGGTAAGCCATTAGGTGAAGTTAAATTAACCATTGCAAAGTTTTATCGTATAAATGGAAGTTCAACTCAACACCGTGGTGTAATTCCCGATATTGAATTGCCAAGTTTGTATTCTGATAAAGAATTTGGAGAGGAAGCCAGTAAGTATGCTCTGCCATGGGATCAAATTTCGCCAACACAGTTTGAGGCGGTTAATACTGTTACC
>CANHBJ010000104.1 GCA_947459075.1 Bacteroidota bacterium | reverse complement strand
AGTTAAAAAAGACGGGCGCAGAAACTTTGTTTCTGCGCCCGTCTTTTTTAGTGTCAAACCCAATTAAAAAGTAACCGATAAGTTAACCGAATTTCCATTCCTTAACACATTAGCTTTAACTTGTTGACCTTTGCTGTGTTTTGATAATGCTTTCATGTAATCCTGCATATTATTAATGGTAAATTCACCTAATTGTATCAAAACATCACCAGCTTGCATGCCGGCTAATATAGCAGGCTTGCCTTCATTCACCGCATCAATTTTTATACCCTTGCCTTCAAAAGAATAATCGGGCATTATGCCTAAGGTTACTTTAAAGCTAACTCGCGATTGTTCTGGTTGTTTGGTTTTGGTAAACGGAATATTTTCAGTTTCGGCCAGTGCCGATGCAATTTGTTGGATAAACTGTAACACTTCTACTTCACCTATAAAATTAATCTTCTCTGTATCGTCAGTCGATTTGTGGTAATCGGTATGTTGTCCTGTGAAAAAATGTAACACAGGAATATTTTTTAGATAGAAAGATGTTTGGTCTGATGGACCAATTCCTGCAGAATCATAAACCAAAGTAAGGTTGGTTTGGGTGCTAGCAAAAATTTGGTTATACGCAGTACTTGTTCCTACTCCAAATACCATCAGTTTTTTAGTCGAATCGTTTAATCGGCCAATCATATCCATATTTATCATGGCACTGATTTTACTTAAATCTATTGTTGGGTTATTGGTAAAATATTTCGATCCAATTAAACCATCTTCCTCTGCCGAGTAGCACATAAACAAAAAATTGCTTTTTTCTTTGATACTATTATTTGCAAAGTAGTTGGCAAGTGCTAAAACACCAGCTGTTCCTGAAGCATTATCATCAGCACCATTGTGTATTAATTTTTTGTTTTTATCTAATGATGAACCATGTTCTCTGAAGCCAAGGTGGTCGAAATGCCCACCAATTACAATGGTTTTAGCTGCACCGTTATCTAAAAATCCAATTACATTAGAGCCATTTTTTGCTTCGCCCATTGCTACTGTATCGTGTGGTGTTTTTTTAGTTTTATATTTAAAAGGTTGCGCGTAACCCTTGGTTCCCATAGGCTTTAAACCATAGCTTTTAAACTGTTTACTAATGTAATTAATGGCTAATTTTTCGCCTTTGGTACCCGGTTCTCTGCCTTGTAATTTATCATCAGCTAAATAAGAAATGTGTGGTTTTATTACATCAACCGTAATATTTTGTGCAAAAAGTACAAGTGAAATCAGATTGGTTACTAATGTTAATAATGTCTTTATTTTCATTTTATCTCTAAGATTTTGGATAACTAAAAATACCCGATTTATTTTATAGGTAATTTACCTCTTGGGGTAAATAAGGACTTGCATCACCACCGTTACGAATTAAATCGCGAACAACACTGCTGCTGATAGGTGTATATGCTGGGTCGCACATCAAGAAAATTGTTTCAATGTTTGGTTTCACCAATTTATTCATTTGGGCGATGTTTTTTTCGTAATCAAAATCGCTCATGTTGCGTAACCCTCTTAGTATGTATTGCGCACCAATTTCTTCGCAGAAAGCCACCGTTAAACCTTCATAAGCTTGAACGCGTACTTTAGGTTGATTTTTAAAAATATCTTTAATCCAATTTTCTCTTTGCTCAAGCGAAAACAAAGTACTTTTAGAACTATTATGACCAATGCCAATTACAATTTCATCAAACAAATGCATGGCACGATCAATCAAGTTGATGTGACCAATTGTAATGGGGTCAAAAGTGCCGGGGAACAAAGCAATACGTTTCATATGATTGTAATTGGTATGGCGAATATGCAGAAAATTATCTAAACACCTGCACTAAAAAAACTAAAGCAAGATTGTCCGTAAATACGCTTGTTTAAAAAGTTAGGTTCTTTATCTAAATCCAATGTGGTCTCGTGTTCAACTATTAACCATCCGTTTGGATTAAGCAGCTTACGCTCTGCAACTATTTTGGGTATTTGGTTTATATCGCGATGCGCATAAGGAGCATCGGCAAAAATAATATCAAAAGGGAATAGCACGCTTTTTAAAAATGTAAATGCATCTTTTTTTACTACGTCAAGATTGTTTAGTGTATGTTTTTGTTTCATACTTTTAATAAACTCTACGCACTTAAAATTTAAATCTACAGCAGTAATTTTTTGTGCATCGCGAGAGGCAAATTCATAGCTGATATTACCTGTTCCACTAAACAAGTCAAGTACATGTAATTCGTCAATATTATAGTTGTTTTCAATAATATTAAACAAACTCTCCTTGGCCCTATCTGTTGTAGGTCTTACGGGCAAGCCTTTTGGTGGAGTAATTAAAATGCCTTTTAAATTTCCGCTTATTATTCGCACAATAAAGTATGTATCGCTAAATAATGTTGTTGTTCCTGAAACTCCCTAAATGATAAGGGATATTGTATGCCATCAAACCTGTTCATGGTTTGTACATGAGTAATATACTTTTTAAGTAACCCCATGGTGGCTGATGTAGAAGAAATATCACCCATTACATAAATACCAAACTTATCTGCTTGCATTTTTAATTGCTCTGCAACTGATAAAATAAAGTACACGGTATCGGTATCCGCATCAACATGATAGGTGTTTAAAAACTTTATTTCGTTTTGTTGGTAATGTAAAACTATTATAAACGAAGGTGCAACATTTACCAATAAATGTTGTTTTAAATCGTTTTCGTTAAACTCGGTTGCGGTTTGGGTAAGCAATAAACTTTGATGAATAATTTCGGCATTACCCAATACACTTCTTATTGCTATATAACTACTTTGTGGTAATGCAAAAATACAAACGGTTTGTTGTTTATTTAAAGCATTGTGCAACACTTGTAGGTTAGGTAATTTTTTGTGAACTAAATACAAGTAGGTATCAGCTTGGTTGATATCAAACAAAGCCTCTGGAACAAATGTGAAATTTTCGTTATCAATAAATATCCTAATGTTTTTGTATGATGAATTATACCACTCCAACTGACTAACCAAATCTTTTAATTGATTGCTGTTGCATGCAAACACATCAAACGATGTATTGGCATACTTAAGGCCCATAACGCGATTGGTATTGTGTATGGTAAAACTAATGCGGTTGGTAGCCAAACAAACATCTAATGCATAATTTTCTACAGCCGATAAATCAAGCTCACTATCGATGTAGGTAAAAATGTGGTGTGATTCTATTTGACTTTGCATGTATGCTTATGTACTTTCGTAGGCCGTAAAAGTAATAAAAAAAATTATATGATTAAGCTTAAGCCAGCTGAACCTGATTTTGTTGAAATGGTAAAAGAGAAAATAGGTGGCAACTATTTTTCTATACACATTGGCATAAATATACACCGCATTGATGTAGGAGAGATAGAGGCAACCATTGATTTACAAGGGCATCATCAACAACAAATGGGATACGTGCATGGAGGAGTTACGGCAACATTTGCCGATGTAGTAAGTGGTTTTGCTGCTTATACTTTGGTTAAAAGAGGGCAGGGCGTGGTAACAGCAGATTTACGCGTAAGTTATTTAAATCCCGGCATTGGCAGCAAGTTATACGCAAAAGGTTGGGTTATAAAAGCAGGAAGTCGCATGCATTTTTGCGAAGCCGAAATTTGGACAGTTGACGAAAATGGTAAACGCACCGATGTTGCCAAATGCAGCAGCACGATGGTGGTGGTGTGATTTTTTTTTGACACTTTTTGTGTAGGCAAATGTTAATTCAATGAGGCTAAAACAACTGATATCAAAGAGTTAAAAAGGATTGCCTCGTTTGGAGTGCAGCCACAAGAATAATTGCAAATTACCCCTTTTTTTTCTTTCTATCACCCTCTTCTCTCCAAGGTAACTTGCCAATTTTATACATGTAACGCTGCACCACAGATGCTTTTCTATTAATGTATTTACTTGGTTTATCGGCAATAAATTTTCGTGGATTTGGCAAACAAGCTGCTATCAATGCACACTCTCGTTTAGTTAATGTTTGGGCATTTTTATTAAAGTAATGTTGAGCTGCGGCTTCTACGCCATAAATGCCGTCACCCATTTCAATAATGTTGATGTATACTTCTAAAATGCGTTTTTTGGTCCACAGCAACTCCAAGCAAACCGTAATACCCATTTCGGGTAATTTTCTAACCCAACTCCGATTTGGTGTAAAAAATAAGTTTTTGGCTGTTTGTTGGCTAATGGTGCTTGCACCACGCATTTTTTTCCCGGTTTTCATACCAGTCTTTACCGATTTGTAAATTTGTTCAAAATCAAAACCGTAATGACTAATAAACTTGATGTCTTCACTGGTTAAAACGGCATAACAAAACTTATCAGTAACATAGTCGATGCTTCTCCAGCTTTTGGTAAGTTTAATGGGTTTGTCGTTGGCAACTTGCTCAAACACGCGTTTAACGTGTAAAGGAGTTAATGCAACAGGTATAACGCGGTATAATATGATTAACAACATGGCAAACTGAAAACCAACAACAAACAACCTAAATAGGAACATGCTTATTTTTTTGAGTGTCTTAGTAAGATTAAATCCGCCTGCCTTTTTAACCATGTTGCAATGATAAGAAGTATTGAATACACATCACACAACTTTTATAATTTATACAAACATGGTTTTGTTGTTTGTTGTAAATTATGGAAAGGAATTGGGGGCGCTAAAAGAAAACTCAGAATTATACTGAATTGATAACCAAAATGTTCACTAAGTTTTTCACGGAGTACACTAGGTCTTGTCTATAGCAGAAGCCATGGAATTACACAGACTCCTTGTGCCTCTGCGACTCAACACCCCAATTGCTGGGTTAATTAATAATTATCTTTTGCCCCAAGCCAACTATTCACGATTATTGCCAATACATGAGTGAGTTTACATTTAAACAGTTTACCATAAAGCAGCAAAACAGTGCCATGAAAATTGGTACGGATAGTGTATTGCTGGGTTGCTTGGCTGAAGTAGAACACGCACAAAAAATATTGGATATTGGCACGGGTACAGGCATACTTACTTTAAAGTGCGCCCAAAGAAGTAATGCAACAATTGATGCGGTTGAAATTGATGATCAATCAGCTTTGGAGGCCGACTTTAACTTTAATAACAGTAAATGGAGTAACCGATTAAATGTTCATCACCAATCATTACAAAATTATACATCAACGTGCTCGCATTTGTATGATGTAATCATCAGTAATCCGCCATATTTTGTTAAGAATAATAATTTTAGTATTAAAAATGAACAGCGCAGCAAAGCACGTCATGATGCCGATTTACCATTAAACGATTTGGCAAAATATACTCAACAATTGTTAAAGGATGAGGGCAGTTTTTGGTTGATTTTGCCTGCACAAGAGGCGCAGTTGTTCGAGGCTTATGCTAAAGAATCCAGACTGTTTTTAAAACAACAAATTGAACTTTTACCTAAAGCCAATAAATCTGTTAATCGTGTTATTCAACAATGGAGTAAACAAGAAACAACAATTGTAAAAAGCAATTTTGTTATTTATGAACCAAACGGAGAACCAACGTTAGCCTACAAAAAAATTGCACAAGAATTTTATATTGGCAAACAGTTTATGTTGTGAGTCTTAGCTCACAGAATTTAGAGAATTTCTCTGAATAGTTGAATTAACAAACATAGATGGGCTAAAAATATTATATATCAATAACTCCTATTCTCGATACTTCCCGAGTAATCGGGGCACTCGAATAGGCTTCAACTTATCAACCTATCAACCAGTCAACCAAAAAACTAGTAACATTTCTCTTCAAAAGAAATACCGTACTCGGCCAATTCATTTAAAATTGGATTGTACAATTCAGGCATGGTTGGTATTACTACACCACGTAGTTTAATATCACCCAACATTAAGTGTTTGGCAGCAATGGCCATTGGTAAACCTACGGTTTTTGACATGGCGGTTAATATCTCGTTTTCGCCTTTTACCACCAAAGCGCTGCTTATTTTTTCTTTCTTATTCGGATAACTTGCCTCAATTTCGTGATACATCACAATCATATCCAACTCACCTTTTTGCAGCTTCCATTTTTGTTGTAGTAACTGTTGTAATATAAAGGCTGGTGAGCCTTCCGGTATGTTAATTTTAGTATCATCAAATAATCCTAACCAAACCAATTTTTTAAATTCGTCTTGCTCTTGTGTTAGGTTCAAGAAATCACATGCACGCTGCTCTAATTTGCTAATATCGTTACCGGGAGTAAAGGCACTTACCAACTCGCGATAAGTTAGATTTTGTGTGTTGTGAATAACAAAACTATCATCTGTTAACCCCAATTTTACAATATTGTTCCATGCTTTTGAGTAACCTTTTTTTCTTAGCGTACCACGTAAAACAGTATGCGCACTTTCAATGCCATAAGGTTTAATATAGCTCAACGAATCACGGTTAGCATAACATTCAAACGATCCTTGGTTTTCAATTTGTATTTCTTCAGTTTGTGTGAAAATACGTTGAGGTGGAATAAACTTCAATTCATTTTGCTCTAAATATTGCGCGGTACTTTGTCCGGCAACTACAACGTTTCTTGGGTTCCAGGTAAATTTATAATTCCATGGGTTGTCATCAAACTCCGGTGCAACCAATCCGCCACAAAACGATTTAAATACATCAATACTTCCACCTTTTGCCTTCACTTCATCAATTATTTTCATAGCCGATAAGTGATCAATACCCGGATCTAAACCACATTCATTTAGTAACAGTACATCGTTATTTATTGCATTGTTGTGTAAACTTTGCATTTCAGGGCTAACATAACTTGCCGTAATTAAATGTTTTTTTAAGCTAACACAATTGCGTGCTACATTTATATGCATGAAAGCAGGCAACAATGAAATAATCAAATCGTTAGCCGAAACTAATTGTTCAACTTGTTCGTTATCTGTTGCATTAAGTTTAATTGCTTTAGCGTTTTTTTGATTGGCAATCTTATTTTCAGCTGCCTCTATATTACTATCGGCAACGGTAATTTGCCAATTAAAAATATTAGCTTGCTCTAATAAATATTTTATTAAGTATGATGATGAAAGGCCTGCTCCAATTACCAGTATGTTTTTCATAAAAAAAACCATTGTATTTAAGGCTACGAAACTATACATTTACTTTACAATTTTTAACTAATCTTGAATAACTATGAGCGAAATCAGAAGAGAATCTGTTTTAAAAAGATATACCGATATTAATGAGTTAAGCACGAGTGATCGTGATTTGTTACAAGAAGCCAAAAACGCAGTTGAAACCTCGTATGCTCCGTATTCAAATTTTCATGTAGGTTGTGCATTACAGCTTAACAATGGTGTAATTGTAAAAGGTAGCAATCAAGAAAATATTGCATACCCAAGTGGTTTGTGTGCTGAACGTGTTGCCATATTTAGTGCAGGAGCAAATTACCCAAACGAGGCTGTTAAAACAATGGCCATAACCGTAAAGGCCGATAAGTTTAAAGTTACTGAACCTATAATGAGTTGCGGTGCTTGCTTGCAAAGCATGAGCGAATATGAAATGAGGTTTATGCAACCAATGCGTATAATTTTACAAGGTGAAACTGGAGATATTTATATTGCTGAAGGATTAAAAAACTTTATGCCATTTATGTTTTGGTCTGAAGAGTTAAAAGGATAATCATGGCAAAAATTAAAGCCAATTTGGTTGATGTCATACAGCGTAAAATTTATGCTGCTGAGGTGATTTTTGAAGGTGGTATTATTCAGTCTATTCTCCCCATTAACGAAACAGTAACTGGATATTTATTACCCGGTTTTGTTGATGCACATGTCCACATAGAAAGTTCTCTTTTGGTGCCTTCTGAGTTTGCGCGAATGGCTGTAATGCATGGAACTGTAGCAACAGTGAGCGATCCACACGAAATAGCAAATGTACTTGGAGTGCAAGGTATTGAATACATGATAGCAAACGGAAAACAAACCCCGTTTAAGTTCTTTTTTGGCGCACCAAGTTGTGTACCTGCTACCATTTTTGAAACCGCAGGAGATGAAGTTACAGTAGCTGATATTGAAAAATTGTTACAACGTGACGAGGTACTTTATTTAGCAGAAATGATGAACTATCCGGGTGTTGTTTTTGACGATGAATTGGTGCATCAAAAAATTAAAGCTGCACACAAAGCCAATAAACCTGTTGATGGACATGCGCCCGGACTTAGAGGTGAACAATTACGTAAATATTTTGCAGCGGGCATATCAACCGATCATGAGTGTTTTACTTTGGATGAAGCATTAGAAAAGTTAGCTTTAGGTATGCACGTTTTAATAAGAGAAGGTAGTGCTGCGCGTAATTTCGATGCACTGATTCCTGCCATAAAATCGCATCCAAAACAAATTATGTTTTGCAGTGATGATAAGCATCCCGATTCGTTATTGATTGGTCACATCAATAAACTTTGTTCAAAAGCTGTTGCACTAGGTTATGATTTGTTTGATGTTTTGCAAGCCGCATGTTTTAACCCTGTTAATCACTACAAACTTCCGGTGGGTTTACTTCAACCCAATGCTGCAGCCGATTTTATTTTTGTTGATGATTTGGTTCATTTTAATGTAAAACAAACTTTT
>CANHBJ010000103.1 GCA_947459075.1 Bacteroidota bacterium | reverse complement strand
TTGGCAATTTCATCAAGGCTTGGTATTGATGTTAACCCAAAAGGTTTTAACAACATAAAGTTTAACTGCGATTCGTGAAGTGTTGATTTTTTACGACTAAAGTTTAACAGTTTATTGCAGGTAAACCAATGGAAAAAACGGTGAGAAGTACCAACACGAATATCAATGTCTGCCTGTTTTATAATTTGAGCAATTTCTTTTTTAGGAAACACATGCAAGCATACATCAACTTTTAGTTTTTTTATAAAGCTAACTTGATCTTGAAACGAAATGCTTTGTAAATTTTTCCATTCAACTATTTCATCTACTTGTGGTAGACATGATATTACAGGTTTGGTATACGTGTTGCCTAAAAACACTATTTTACATTGCGGAAAAATATCTTTAATCCAAACACATAAAGGCAATGTGAGTACCACATCACCAATACTATCAACTCTGCTTATTAAAACTGTTTTGTTGTTTAAGTTTATCATGCCCGTTTAGTATTTAAATTCAAGGCACGTAACTTTTTGTATTTTAAAAATGTTGCGTAAGCCGAAATACGGCTGATGGTAAACCCGGCAGTGCCATCAAGCAATCCTAACTTTAGAATGTAATCACGAAAAAACTTAACTACCGGACTTAAATACAACACCAGCAAGTTTACTTTCTTACCTTGTTTATGCTGAGCATTGGCAAGTATGGTGGTAAAATATTCAACTTGTTTGTAATGGTCGGAAATGGTATAATAGCTGTAATGTAAGATATCACCATCAATATGTTTGGTACTAATTCCTTCAAACATTTCGTATTTATCGTGAGGGTTAGTTCCTGTCCATCGTCCTTTACGCGAATCCCATAAACGTAACTTTATATCAGGATACCACCCGCAATGCTTTATCCATGTACCACAATAATTGGTTAAACGATTCATTTCATAGCCATCGTATTCCCAATTTTGTTTAATAGCATTGATGTTTTGTTTTAACTTTTCATCAATTGCTTCATCAGCATCAAGCGATAATATGTGCGGATAACTGGCCTGTGTAATGGCCCAATTCTTTTGTTCTATGTGTCCATCAAATTTGTGCTCAACAAACTTAACGCCATATTTAAAGCAAATTTCTTTAGTTTTATCTTTCGAGAAAGAATCAACTACAACAATTTCATCGGCAATATCTAACACAGACTGTAAACAACGTTCAATGTTACGCGCTTCGTTGTAGGTAATTATTACTACCGATAATTTAGTGCTCATCTTAAATCTTACTGACTAACGTTTGCCAGATAAATGTTAACGTTGTTTTCAATACGTTTTTCTACACTGCTGTAATCTGCTTTTTCAAACTTCATACCTGTAATATGTTCATACAATTCTATGTAACGGTTCGTAACTGTTTCAATAAAATCATCACTCATATCTGGTTGTGTTTGTCCTTCTAAACCTTGGAAACCATGTTCAATTAACCATTGGCGCACAAACTCTTTTGATAATTGGCGTTGCTGTTGGTTTTTAGCTTGAATAGCTTCGTAAGTATCTTTATAAAAATAACGCGATGAATCCGGTGTATGTATTTCATCAATCAACATAATTACGCCATCTTTTTTACCAAACTCATATTTGGTATCAACCAAAATTAGATTTTGTTTGGCAGCGGCCTCGGTTCCCATTTCATATAATTTGTGGGTATAATCTTCAAGTACCACATAATCGGCTTCACTAACTAATCCAGTTTTTAAAATATCCTCGCGGCTAATGTCCTCATCGTGCCCTTCGCTAGCTTTTATAGTTGGAGTGATGATAGGCTCTGGTAATCTATCGTTTTCCCTTAATCCATTGGGTAATGCCACACCACAAACTTGGCGTTTTCCTGCTTTGTATTCGCGCCATGCATGTCCGGCTAAGTAGCCACGGATAACCATTTCTACTTTAAATGGTTCACACATTTTACCTACAGTTACATTCGCATCAGGGCTTGCAATTTTCCATGTAGGAACAATCGAAGATGCCATATCTAAAAAATGCGATGCAATTTGATTAAGCACTTGTCCTTTATATGGAATTGGGCGTTTTAGCACCACATCAAATGCACTAATTCTGTCGCAGGCTACCATTACTAATAGCTTGTCTTCAATGTTATATACATCCCTTACCTTACCACGGTAAAAGTTCTTTTGATGTTTAAAAAAGTAATTAGTAGATACGATTGCGTTTTCCATTTTAATTAATTGAGTGGCAAATTTAATCAACAATTATTAATCATTGTTTTTTTGTTCTTTGTCGTAGGCTTTAATAATGTCTTTAACCAATCGGTGGCGCACCACATCTTCAAATGTTAAGTATGCAAAATGAATTCCCTTTATACCGTCTAAAATATTTACCGCTTTTAATAATCCCGATTGCGTTTTTTTGGGTAAATCGATTTGAGATAAATCACCTGTTACTATAAACTTAGCATTTGGCCCCATCCTAGTTAAAAACATTTTTAACTGTAGGTCGGTTGCATTTTGTGCTTCATCCAAAATAACATAAGCATTATCAAGCGTACGTCCACGCATAAATGCCATAGGCGCGATTTCTATTACCCTGTTTTCTATATAAAATTTCAACTTTTCAGGAGGAATCATATCATCCAACGCGTCATATAGTGGTCGTAAATATGGATCAATTTTTTCTTTCAAATCACCAGGTAAAAAACCGAGGTTTTCGCCTGCCTCTACAGCGGGTCTTGCTAGTATAATTCTTTTTATCTCTTTATTTTTTAATGCTCTTACAGCCAATGCAACCGCAGTATAAGTTTTTCCAGTACCGGCAGGACCAATGGCAAATAAAATGTCGTTATTACTCATTAACTCAACCATCTTTTTCTGATTAGGAGTTTTAGCCCTTATTACCTTACCTCCATTACCATACAAAATAACATCTTCGTCTTTGGTCTTTAACTCTTCAGTAATATCTGAAACATCAATCTTGCCTAAAACACTTTCCATCATATTGATGTCTAATACTCCTTGTTTTTGGCTCAATTTGCATAAAGCGGCCAATCCGTTTTCAAATCGTTCAATTTCTCTAATTTCACCATTAACAAATAAATTATTACCTCTAGAAACTATTTTTAACTTAGAAAAATGATGCTGTAATACTTTTAAATTTTTGTTATTCACACCCAAAACATTGGATGGTTCGGCCCCTTCAATTATAATTTCCTTCTGAATCAAGTCTTGTGATATTAATATTGTGTAAACTAGTATT
Organism: Bacteroidota bacterium; assembly: GCA_947459075.1. Classification (GTDB taxonomy): domain Bacteria; phylum Bacteroidota; class Bacteroidia; order UKL13-3; family UKL13-3; genus UBA6183. The sequence goes on along the minus strand of CANHBJ010000103.1, from coordinate 5,485 downwards.
ACCTTAATAACTTTGCTTAACAAATATATGTTTCAATGGTATAAAAAAGTGAACTATTAAAGTTTTTTACCAAATTGCACAAAAATTAATTATAGATAATAAATAGTGAAGGTTATAACACTTACAAGTGATTATGGAGCAAATACTTATTATGTAGCTTCTTTGAAGGCGCGTATTATAGAGCTTATTCCTGATGCTATGATAGTTGATGTATCACATAACTTACCTGCATATGATTTGTTGCAAGGGGCTTTCTTACTTCAAAGTTGTATTAGCGATTTTAAATCAGAAACAATTCATATTATAGCAATTGACACAAATTTATTAATTTATAATGATATCCTGATTGGTAAAATAAGAAACCAATGGGTAATAGCCGCAGATAATGGTTTTCTTTCTATGTTAAGTGATGAATGGGATGCCATTTATAAGGTTAATCCTTCGGTGTTCTCAATAAAAGATCTATCCCCAGAAAAAAATACATTCACCATACTTGCCAATTATATTTTAACTGGTATTGATGTGAATACTTTTGCCAATATTACTAAGCCTAAGATTATTTATAATAGTCTTAAACCTGTAATTACAGATACTCAAATCAGGGCATCAATTGTTCATGTTGATGGATACGATAATGCAATAACTAACCTAAATAATGTAACCTTTCATAAATGGATTGGAAATGCTAATTACAAAATATTTTATAGAAAAAGAGAAAGCTTAGCTAAAATTGATGCAAATTATGCCAACGTAGCTGAAGGTGATGGCGTAGCAGTTTTTAATGATGTAGGTTGGCTTGAGATTGCCATCAATAGGGGACAAGGCAAATCATTATTAGGTTTAAAATTAGGTGATCAAATTATTATTGAAAAACAAGAATGATAAATAGAATAGTTCGACTTTCTTTTGAGCCGAAATTAGTTAATGATTTTTTAGCGGTATTCGAAAACAGTAAAAATCACATTGCTAATTTTCCTGGTTGCCATGGATTAACTTTATTACAAGATGCTAATTATAGTAATATATATTACACATATAGTTTGTGGCTAAATGAATCTGATTTGGAAAAATACCGAAATTCTGAGTTGTTCGAAACAACTTGGGCTGCTACAAAAAAAATGTTTAATGCTAAACCCATGGCATTCTCAACCACAGTAAATCAAATTGTAAAATGAAATTAGCCCACCTTTTTTTTCTTATCTTGTTATGCGCTAAATTTTCATCTGCAAAAACAATGGACTCAATTAGGGCTGAAACCATTAAAGGGCAAAAATTCATTATACATAAAGTTGATAAATCAGAGAATTTAAACCTAATAGTAAAAAGATATAAATCTACGCTTGCCGATGTTAACAAGCATAATGAACTAAAAAACAATAAGGTTTCTAAAAATCAAATTATACGCATTCCTGTATATTCAGAGATTATAAAGCCTTTCGTTAATCAACTTAATGATTCCTCAAAGATTGATGAAGCGCATGCAAATGCACAAAATGTTGAGGTTCAAAAAACATACACGCACCAGGTTTCGCTTGGCGAAACATTAAATGCAATTTCTAAAAAGTATAAAATTACTTCTGCCCAAATTGTTAAATGGAATAACTTGAAGTCAAATAAAATTGCAACAGGTCAAATCCTTGTAGTCGATGAATCTGCAACAGTTAAACCATTTCATAGGTTAAATACTCCTGAAGCTCAAATGCCTCAAAATAATCAAATGCCACTTATGGCTTATGGTGATTTAATAGAACAAATTGGTATTGCTATTATAGACGAAACAATGCAAGTTCTCCATTCCGATGCACCTATTGGTACAATAATAAAGGTGGTAAACCTTGATAATAATAAACAATGTCTTGTACGTGTATCAGGCAAGCTCGATGCTTCAAAATATAAAAACTTTGTTATTTCAATTGGCAAAGAAGCACAATCAAAACTTGAAATAAACTCAGTCACGGCACGCGTTAAAATAATTTATATGGTTAAGCCATAGCTTTCCGATTTTGGCTCAAGTAATATGGTATTAAAACAATTAATAGTGTACAAGCCACACCAATTTGTGTTTCTATCATCGCTTCAAATTGAAATGCAATAAGTAAAATAGCATATGCAAACTGCATCAATTCTATCTTATAGAATTTACTTATCCAAAGGGGTGCCGTAAATGATAACGAAAATATAATTAAACCAATTAAACCAGTTGCTGCTAAGTAATAAATAAATTGGTTATGTGGTATAATAGGAGTGATGATACTCGGGTAATCTCTTCTAAACAAAGCATTGTTTTTATCTTGCAAATCGCCTTGTCCGCTCCCTAACCAAATATTTTCTTTGGCTATCTCTAAAGCGGTTTTGTATGATACCATTCGTGTGGCAAGCGAGTTAAAGTTAGGGTCTTCCTGATTAGCATATACGTTTACATCTTGTTTCGTATTAATCAGTTTATTTCTCATGGTTGGCGAAATAACAAAACTAATCATTACAATACCAACAAGCGCTCCAACTGCAACCCCAACTTGCTTATAGTTTTTGGTTGCTATTACTTGGTTTATCAAACCAATTGCAATTACTGCGTATAAGGTAAGTAAACCACTTCTAACCGAATAAATGTGTAAGAATAAAATCAAAAATATGGCAGTGGCCATCAATAGTTTTTTCTCTGTCTTACTTTCTGCATGTTGTTTGATGTAGTAGTAAATAACACAAATGGCAAACACAATCAATAAGCTATACCTGATATGATTAATAGGTCCGGGCATGATTTTCGATTGCAAATACAACTGATTAATTTCCTCAAAATGTAAGATATAGTTAGTGACTATACCACCAGCACTTATCACGCAAATACCAATCAACGAATAGAAAATAACTTTAATTTGTTTTTTACTCAACACGCCAATACTTGGCCAAATCAAAGCGTATAATAAAATCGGAACCTTTATCTGAAGACGTTCCCCCAAGTATTTTAAATTATCGCTGTAAAAAAAACTAAGTAGTAAAAATAAAAAACTCAAACTAAAAATTAGCATACCTTTATCAGATATAAAATTAGCCCACAACTTTTTGGGGTGAGTTAATAGCATTATACTTAGCACCTGGCCAATAGAACAGATACTTAGCAGTGCTGGAGCCTTTTCACCTAATATAATACCTACTAACCAAAGGCAAGTAAATAGGGTAAAAAAAACTGTTTTATAATAATCTGTGTTACTTGTTCCCTGTACCATCATGTTTCAATAATACAAAAGCCTCCGTAAATACGAAGGCCTTTGTTCAAAATCGAATAATATTATTGCTTATGCGAAGCGATTTCCAACCCAAACAAATCTTTTAACAATAAATTCACTCGTGGTAAGACTAGCATTTCCTGCAGGATTTCCTCCTGTAACATGAAAATCGCTAAAAGCGGCATGTGAATTTATAAATGCAGCACCAGTAAAATTAAATGATACAGGTGTATACGCTTCGTTCATTTCATCTTCTATCGTTTGCATTGTTTTCTTATCAGTAGTGTATGCGCCACAGGTAATAGCTCCTTTTTCAAAGGATAGTTTTTTAGCCAGCGCAATAGAGCTCTCTGTGGATGACGTTTTAATTACGAATACAATTGGTCCAAAGCACTCTTTATTATAAAGATTGTAATCACTTTCATCCATCACTATGACAGCAGGTGTCGCTATTCGAGCATCTTTAAACTCTTCATTAACTATCGATTTACTTTCAAGTACCACATTTCCGCCTAATTCACCTAAATGCTTTACTCTTTTCAAAGTAACTTCAGATTGTATAGCTCCTAAAGTTGGTGCTCCTGCTTTAGGATTATCAACCAAACTGTTAATGGCACCGCATAATGCCAGAAGTGTATCGTCAAAGCTTATCAAGCCTTCATTTGTATTAATACCATTGGCAGGTATAAAAATATTTTGAGGAGCAGTGCACATCTGTCCACTATATAAGCTAGCACTAAATGCAATATTAGACATCACTGTTTTTAAATCAACGACACTATCTATAATAATACTATTTACACCTGCTTTTTCTGTAAATACAGTTTTGTTTAATGATTCTATATAATTACCAAATTCACTACCACCCGTGTAATCAACTAACTTAACAGATTGGTGTTCGGCCAATAATTTTGTTATAGGATTGTCCAAAGTGTCAGGTGCAAGTTGTACCGTGCATGCGTCAATATCATTTTCTATGAAAACTTTTTGTAATTCACTTATCACAATCGCTATGGGTAAAATAGCCTTAGGGTGCGGTTTTACAATTGAAACATTTCCTGTAATTAAATTTGCAAATAAGGCTGGAACGGTATTCCAAATCGGAAACGTACTGCAACCTATCACTAAACCAACACCTTTCGGCATGGCTTTCCAATTTTTCTTCAGTTTCAAATCAAACTTCCCCATCGGTTTTACCCATTCGGCTTCAGCAACGTACTTAGTCAACTCTTCCAAACCAGTAATAATAGACTCCAAGGCTCTATCATTACTATGGGGTCCCGATGCTTGGAACGACATCATGTAAGATTGTCCAGTGGTGTGCATTGTTGCATAAGTGATATCAAAAAAGCGCGTTTTAATCCTATCTAATGCCTCTATTAATATTCCAGCTCTTTGTTTCACAGGAATTTTACTCCAGTTTTTTTGAGCCTCCACTGCGTTACTTATATATGTATCTATACTATATGATGGATACTTAACTCCAATACCTAACTGTAAATAAGGTGAAATTTCTTCTCCAATCCATGCATTGGCATTTCCTTGGTGTAATTCACCAAAGTTGTTATTCATAACTGAACTTATAAAGTTCTTGCCCTTTGAATCACCATCTTCGCTGTATGCTTTTGGGTTTTCAGGGTATGGAGTGAAATAACTCCTCGTGTGCAATGCTGTCAAAGCCGAATTAACAATGTTATCGTGTTTTTCAAATAATGAAGATGTTGTGTTCATGTTTTATATAATAGTAATTATAACTGTATCTTATCCTTGCGCAAGTTTAATCAAATGTACATTTATAGCATAATAGAAACTTTTGTTTTTTCATATTTGATATACATTTTGTTCGCCTTTTTTAAGTAAATATATTGTTTATTACACGTCTTATCTGTTTTTACTCAAAATATACCCTTGTAATACAGTAAACTAGATAATTAGTTTGTAGCCAAACTTGCTACGAATAAAAAACGTCCTACATTTGCATCCCTCAAAAGCAGAGGGTAGGAATTAGAAAGTTCTTTTAAAGATAGGTAAGGTATATAACTTGATTATATTGATTATAAATTGGAGTCAAACAAAAGAGATAAAAAATATTTCAAATAAAACTTGACAAAAAGAAATAAACACTTACCTTTGCATCCCCTTAAATAAAGAAGGGGGAAATTAAATAGACATATTAGAAGAGTGTAGTGATACACAAAATAATATAAAGTTCTTTGAAGTAATGAAATAGCAGAGATCTCGAATTCATTCGAGATAAG
>CANHBJ010000102.1 GCA_947459075.1 Bacteroidota bacterium | reverse complement strand
CCTGATGTAACCATTTCTTTTAACCACTCGCTTGGTGGTGAGTACCTATTTTGCATTACACAAAACACATGTTTAGAATGGTGCAGGGCTTTGTAAATAACCTCTTCACAGGCTTGCTTAGATAATCCCATTGGTTTTTCTATCACCACATGCATACCTTCAGTTAAACAATGTTTTGCTTGGTCGGCATGTAAACCATTAGGTGTTGCAATATTTACCACATCAGCTTTTAATCCTGATTCTAAAAAACTTTCTACACTATCAAAAAAAGGAACACCTGGATATAGTTTGTTTAATTCCGTTTGTTTGTTGTTATCTGTATCTATTAAAGCTACCAGTTGGGCTTCTGGGTTACGTTTTACCATTTCCGCATGGCGTTTACCAATATGTCCGCAACCGGCAACTACAAATTTTATAGGTGATGTACTCATTTTTTTTAAATTAAATCTTTGGTCATAATAAAAGAGGTTTCATTTTCATCATTAATTTTATAACCATTTTTATTATACGATTTTATAGCGTTTTCATTTTGTTTGCGTACAGATAAGGATAATCTTTTAGCACTCATTTCAATCGCTTTTCGCTCAAATTCTTGCTGCAATAAAGTGCCTAATCCTTTTTGTTGCAAATTAGGTATCACGCCAATTACTACAAGTCCTGCAGTTAATGGTACATTTTTTGGTTTAGGGCTTGCAACAGCCATTGGCTGATCTTTAAGCAAACCAACTTTACGCAAAATGTTTTTAAATATAAAAGGATATTTATTACGCACTTCAGGATGTAGTAACAGCCAAGGTTTACGTGCAAATGATTCTGCTGCTTGGTTAAATCCAAATTGGGTCATACCACTTCCCGAACCATAAGCATCTGATCCATCCATTATAAAACCACCACAATAACTAGTAACTATGCCATTTTCTTCTTCATAAAACAAAAACTTATTAGGTGCACTTAAATACCATTTTAACATCGAGGCTACCACTTTTTCGCCAAGCAAAGACGTTACTGATTTTGGAAATGCAGCAATGTGGCACTTAGCTATTTTATTTAAGTCTTCTGAGGTTGCGTATTGAATCATAACATAATTTACTTATTGGTTTTATAGGTCCGATACTTTATATAAAAACAATGATTTGTCAGGAAACTGGCCATTAAATTCATCTCCATCTTCTGTTATTCTATCAATAGGAGCAGGGAGATTAAAAGGATGGATTTCCATATTCATAGGCCACCAATTTCCTGTGTAAATATTATGATTGTATTTAGTTAATGGAAAACTGGTCACTAATAAGTACTTTACATTAGATTTTCTTACATTTAATAAAAAATTTTTGACTAAATCATGATTCATGTGAACCAAACAGTCTCTAACCAACATTAATTCAAAACCAGGGAGTTCATCATTACATATATCAATTTTTTTAAAATTGATATTTTGATTTCCAAAATATTTTTGGTTTTTATCAATTAAATCCTGGACAATATCGCATCCTAAGTAATCAATTTGCTGAAGATTAACTTTCGACATCCATTTGAAATCACCACATGGTGCATCAATGATGCTTTTAATATTATATTTCTTTAAAATTATTGGAAGCCTTTCTATCAGGTTTTTAGCCGCATTTGAGTTTGATCCAGGACCAGATACGCTCTCTTCATCTCTCCAGTGGTTCGTTTCATAAATTTCATTAAAAGTTTTTTGATGATCTACATTTGTTTTTCTGTATACAATGTCAGTATATATCCCATGCATTCGGCTGCAAATAGGAATGGTTTTTATAGTTCTAATAATTTGACTTTTAATGCTTTTAAATTGATATCTCATTTTTATCTTGTTATTTTTTTAACGAATTCTGGAGGTTGTTTATTGAATATAAATGCATACATAAAACCTGATAGGTACCCTAATCCATAACTGTAATGCATCACAATAAAGGCATATAAAGTTTTAATGGATGTAATTAATTTAAAATGGGATAAAGCGATTGATTGTATACCTATTAATATCAAGTAAACAGAAAGTAATAGGAATAAAATTGTAGGACTTATAAATAATAATATTATTTGAGTGATTACGAAAATGGGGGGTGCTAACTGCCTTATTGTGGTGAAGGTTTTATGTTTTTTATTTACGTAGTTTTTCCAAAAACCATATTGAAAAAACTGCCCAGCCAGTTGACTATATTTTTCGCGTACAAAATAGGTCGAATTAATGGAGACCTCATGCCAAATTTTGTAACCAATTTTTTGTATACGATAGCTATAATCATCATCTTGGTTACGTATTAGTGTTTCATCAAATAAGCCTACTTTCTCAATAACTTCTTTTCTAAAAACTGGTACACTTACGGTATCTGTATATCCGCTTTTTTGCAAACTCCTAAAGCTAAAAACACCCATTCCCAATGGTGCTCCCATTGCTAATGCAATGGCTTTACCTCTTGCTGTGTTTGCATTATGTATAATTTTCCCGCCTACACATCCAATTTCAGGGTTTAATTGTAATATATCAATTGCACGATTAATATAATCTTTTGTTAAAATACTTCTTATACCCAAAAGAGTAATGAATTCTCCTGTAGCCTCATTTAAACAAATATTGAAACCTACAGGAGTAAAATTGTGAAGATTATAAATGTATTTTATCTTATTTGTATCTGATTTATTATGAGAAATTTTATCTGAAGTTGCAACTATTAATTCGTCAGATTCGGAAATCAATGGTATTATCGCATTTAGAAATAATTGCTCATTTAAGTTTTCTTTATGTGTAGATGATATTATTGAATTTCTCATTTGAAATTCAAAATTGATTCAATAATTCTCTCAGCCGCTTTGCCATCCCATAGTGGTGGTACGTTGCCTTTTTTCCATTTTCCCGAAAACAGTTTATCTAGTGCAGGTTTAATTGCTTCCGGTTTGGTGCCTATTAATTCATTTGTACCAATCGTACAGGTTTCTGGTCTTTCCGTGTTATCTCTTAAGGTAATGCATGGTACTCGCATTACAGTAGTTTCTTCTGTAATTCCACCTGAGTCAGTTACCACAGCTTTGGCGTGCTTAACCAAATAATTAAATTCTAAATAGGCTAGTGGCTCACATAAAAATAAGTTTTCAAAAGTAATGTTCAATTGCTCATATACTTTTTTTGTTCTTGGATGAACTGGAAAAACTACAGGCAATCCTTTTGAGTTATTTATGATTTCCGTTAATAATACCTTCAATTTATTTGGATCATCCACATTTGCCGGACGGTGCATCGTTAACACCAAATATTTTTGTGGGGTTAATTTTAGTTCTTTATAAAGTGAAGGAGCCACAAACCTTGGTTCGTTTGCCAATAACGTATCAATCATGGTATTTCCAACAAAAAATAGTTGCTCTGGTTTTACACCCGATTGAAGCAGGTTTTGATTGGCCACTTCTGATGTGGTAAAGAAATAACTGCTGATGCTATCTGTAACCAATCGGTTAATTTCTTCCGGCATAGTCCAGTCATTTGAACGTATACCACCTTCCACATGGGCAACTTTGGTGTGGCATTTTTGCGCTACAATTGCACAAGCCATGGTTGATGTTACATCACCAACTACCAATACTAAATCAGTATGATGCTGTAACAAATATTTTTCAAACCCCACCATAATGGCACCCGTTTGTTCTGCTTGTGTTCCACCTCCACACAAAAGATTTACATCTGGTTCAGGTATATTTAGTTGTTTAAAAAAAGACGCACTCATTTTTTCATCAAAGTGCTGTCCAGTATGTACCAAACTATATACTATGTTGTTACCTAGTTTTTGTTGCCTTTTTATTTCAGCTATAATGGGCGCCACTTTCATAAAATTTGGGCGAGCACCTGCAATTAATGTGATGTGCATTCTGGGTTAATTAAAAAATCGTGTAGTTGGTTAATCTGAATCTCTCTGTTAAATATTTTTTCTGCAGCTACTTTACAATTTACTTTTTTCTCATATAACTGTTCTGCACTAAGGTTACTTATGTGAATTAATGTATCAGCCATCGACTCAAAATCTGAAGGTTCACATATCCATCCTGTTTGATTTTGTTCAATTAAAGTTGCTCCTTCGCCACCACCGGCAAAAATAATTGGTAAACCTGCAGCCATTGCCTCATAGATTTTTGAAGGTATAGCGCCAAAGATAGGTTTAATTAAAGGTATAATAGTTAAATCATGTAGGTGTAAAAGTTTCGGAATGTCCTCTCTTTTAGCGTTCCCATGGTAAAATATTCCATTGTTAGGGTTTTTTGATAAGAAAGATTGTAGTTCTTTTTTTTCTACGCCATCACCATAAATATGTAATTCAAATCCAAGTTTTTTAAATGGAATAGATTTGCACAATGTTAAAATTCCTTGTGCAACTCCAAGAAGTCCTGCATATACAACTTTAAGGTCTCCACTATGGTTTGTCTTGCTGGCAATATCAAATCTTTCAAAGTCAACTCCATTTCGATATAGATGGCATCGATTCCCACCTTTGTTTTTTATAGCGGTAACAATTTCTTGAGATTGACCCGTACATGCAAATGATTTTTTGTATAAAAACTGTTCAAGCCACTCCAAAATAGCGTAAATTTTTCCTTTACCTATTGCCCCCAACTCATAAGCTGATAAGGGCCAGAGATCTGATACATTCATGATGTGTTTAGCTCCTGTTGTTTTACTTAATATTATCCCACTTAATGCCAAAGTAAGTGGGGGCGACTCTGTCATGATGTATGACGGTTTTATCTTTATCAATTTAAACCATGCAAATAAACACATGAATGAAAAACTGATCATGTTAATTAAGCGTGGGATTGTTTTTTTTGAATTGGATGCAAATATCCAGAATCGTTGAATTTCAATTTCCTCGATTACTTCGGAATGGAATATTTTTCCTTTGTAGGGAGCTAAAATATTCCCAGTAGGATAACTGGGCATAGCTGTTATTACATTTACTTTCCAACCCCTTTTTTTTAGTCCCACTGCTGTTTCCCATAACCTACTTTGTGGTGCCCCCATTTCTGGTGGGAAATATTGGGTTAGTATGGTAATTGTTTTAGACTTCAATTGATTAAAGAATAAAAATGCTTAATTTTTCCTGAAGTGGGTCTATCAATGTATTCTTTACGAATAATTTTTATGTTTAATCCGTTTTCTAAATACAATGCTGCTTTTAACTTTATTTCTTTTAAAACATCTTCTGATAAATCATTATCGCTAACAACTTCAAAAATAAACTCATTAATTGCAGTTTGTTTAATAATAAATTCTTTTAGTACACCACTCGATTCTAGAATACTTCTTGAAATATAGTAGAAGGTTAGCCCTGGTGATATTTTCCCACTTGGTAGTATAATATTATCATTTGTTCGACCCTCAAGTTCTTTGAGTTCACTTACTCCATTTTGTTTTTTTTCTATTATTCCAATATCCCCAATTTCATATTTCACCATCGGAAAAGCTTTATTGAAAAGTGACGTACATAATAAATTATTGGTATTCTTTTCTGTTTCTGTAAAAACGGTATCTGTATTTAACTGCCATATTCCGTTAGGCTGATCAAATGCTATTATACACAATTCTGAAGCACCATATTCACGAACAACTTTAATTCCGATTGCTTTTTCTAATATTAGTTTGTCTTCTTTGGTACAAACTTCTGACGTTACTATGCATAATTTTAAGGTAGGACATATTTCTTTTAGTATAATATTGTTCTTGATTAAATACCTTGAAAAAATGACTATTGAATTTGTATACCCGTATATGTAAGTAAACTTTTTTCTTTTAAATCTATCAAGGTATTTGTCCAATACTTGATCTGATAAATCAAAAACAGGAAATCGTTCTCTTTGAAGCACTAAATCCTTAAGCACTTCTTTTCTATAATTCCATGGTTCTAGTGGAATTCCATAAAATCTTGCTTGTAATTCATTTTTCTTTATTCCATATGATGAATACATTCTTTTTATGTAGGCCCATGTTAATGCATGTGTGTATTTATCTTTAGCAAAGTAAAAAGGATGGCCAGATGAACCTGATGTATTTCCGATGTGAAGTTCTTTTTTTACAAAAGGTTTGGTAATTAAATCTTGAAGGCTACCTTGTAAATCACTCTTGGTAATTTTAGGTATGTCATCCCAGTTATCGGGAAATTGCCCACCTATAATATTTTTATAAATTTTATTATTTTCATAGTGGTGTTTAGCTATTTCCCATTTCCTCTCGGCAATCCAGGTTTCTTTTTCATCTAAAGAAAGAGATGACAATATTTCTAATTGTTTATCAGCCTCTTCAATGGGGTATTTTTTTAATTTAAATATGATATTGTTTAAGTTGAACATTTAAATTGATTAGTTGTCCAAATATAATACATAAAATATTGTAGTACGAGTTGCTCATAATGGCTGCTCTCCCCTTTATTGATACTTGCGATGGCTGGTTTTAAATCTACCTTGTCTAAAATTTCTTGATTAAACTTATGTGAAATTACAAAGCTGTTCCACAATTCACTCAAGCTCTCACTTTCTTTTATCTGTTTTATCCATGGAACCGACAATCCAATTTTTCTGAAACTAGTAATATTCTCTGGTAAATGATGTTTCATTGTTTCAAATAAAATCTTTTTACCTTTTTTTCCTGCAGTAAGCCAATTTGTATTTAGTGTGCCTATGCCCTCTACAATTCTATAGTCCTGAAATGGCTCTCTACACTCTATTCCTGCTGCCATGGTTGCGCTGTCATTTCGCTCGTTTAATGATTGCAAATAGGTATGTTGATCATAATACAATAACTGTTTTGTTGGGTTATTTGGAAATACCAACCTTGCTTCCTGCATAATCCTTGATCTGTAATCATTTGATATGCCCAAATAATTTATTCCCAATGCATCAAAATCACTTTCGAAATAATTTGAGGCATTACCCATTATCAATTGATTTAGTCCTCCTATTTTAAGGTATCGTTCTAATTTTTTCAGCCTGTTATTTTTATATTTTTCTGGAGTGAGTTTTAACGTGTAATAAATTTGATTTCTTAGCCCTATATATCTAAATGTTTTATATCGAACATATCCTCCCATAATTTCATCTGCACCTTCTCCGCTTAATAGTACTTTAACATGTTTTTTGGCATAGCTTGAAATTGCAAGAATTTGTGGATCGTTCATGTGTACTAAGGGCTCATCCAGGTGATGTATCGATTGAATAAGTGTATTGTACAGTTCATTGCCTTCTAATTTGATGCTATGAAACGGATAGTTTAAAGATCTTGAGAATTGCTGTGCAATATCTGATTCATTGTTTACATAATCTTTAAATCCAATGTTAAATGTACTGATGTCTTTAAATCCACTTAGTTTTAAAGAAGCTGTAATGCTACTAGAGTCTAATCCACCGCTTAGCAATACACCTACAGGTACATCTGCCATCATTCTGTATTTTACACTTTGATGGAAAGTTTCTTCAAACCAATTTTTGGGGTTGTTAATTTTAGCATGTGATAAAATTCGATCGCCTAAATGGTACCACCTAGTATTACGAAAGTGACCGTTGGGTTTAATGATGGCTGTATGCCCTGGTAGTAATTTATGGATTCCTTTGTATAATGTATTTTCACCAGCCACATACCTATACATTAACCATTCGTTTATGTTTGCGGAGTTAATTTCTTTTGCTACTCCTGTGGCAAAAATGGCTTTGGATTCTGATGCAAAAATAAATTTATTAATATCTAAATAATAGTAAAGTGGTTTAACACCAAATCGATCTCTAGCTACAAATAACTCTTTTTTTTGTTCATCCCATATGGCAAAGGCAAACATGCCATTTAATCGATGCAACATATTTGCACCATATGTCATGTACATATACAGCAATACTTCTGTATCTGATGTTGATTTGAAGTTGAATCCCTTAGCTTTTAATTCTGCCCTAAATTCATTGTGATTATATATTTCACCATTAAAAATGATAGAATATCTTTTATCTGAAGAGTGCATGGGTTGATGGCCATCCTTACTGGTATCAATAATTGAAAGTCGTTGGTGTGCAAATCCAACCTTTCCATTTGTCCAAACTCCGCTGTCATCAGGGCCACGATGCTTTATGGCTTCACCCATACGGTAAAGCATATCTTCCTTTACTAATTCATCTGTAAAGTTTATAATTCCTGCAATTCCACACATGATTAGTTTCTAGTTAGTAGTTGTGCCCAAGTCATTTTTACCCTTTCCCAAGTATATGTTTCCGCTTTTCGGTGTGCGTTTTTTGATAGTTTATCTCTAAGTAAGCTATCATCTAATAAGCGACTAACTTTTAAATCAAATTCTTTTTGATTGTCTAAGTCTGCCATTAACATTTCTTCGTCTTCGGCCCACATGAGCGGTATTTCACCTACCCGTGTTGATACCATTGGTATTCCACAAGATGCCGCTTCAACAATTGCTACCCCAAAACTTTCATAGCTTGTTGTGGTTATAAATACTGTATGCGAATGGTAAAATTTCTGGATTTCCTCGTTTGGTACAAAACCCACGAATTGAATATTATCCATAACATCTAGTTTTTCTGCAAGTTCGATACAATTGTTTAGTTTACCCAAATCGGGTCCAACCATAGTTAGGGTGATCGCCTTGTTTGATTTCTTTAAATTGGCAACGCATCTAATTGCCATTTCTGGATTATAAATATCATGAAATGCCCTTACCCAAAGCAATTTATACTCTGGTTTATTTAACCACAATGGTTTAAAT
>CANHBJ010000101.1 GCA_947459075.1 Bacteroidota bacterium | reverse complement strand
TTGATGAAAACTACAGTCGCGAGTTATGCGGTGGTACACACGTAAAAGCTACCGGTAATATTGGTGCATTTAAAATTGTAAGCGAAAGTGCTGTAGCTGCGGGTGTGCGAAGGATTGAAGCCATTACATCAACCGCTGTTGAAGAGTTAACCAATACACAATGGAACTTGGTAAACGAATTAAAACAATTGCTAAGTGCCAAAGATTTGAAAAAATCGGTTGAGCAATTGGTTGCTGATAAAACTGAGTTGTTGAAGAAATTGGAAGTGTTCGAAAACGAAAAAACAACCTTAATCAAACAAGAACTCAAAACTAAAATCGTAACAAACCAATCAACTAATCAACTCATTCAACTAATAACTATATCCTCTGCTGAGCAACTAAAGAATTTGTCATTCCAACTTAAAACAGAAGTAGAAAATTTGTTCTGTGTATTGGGTTGCGAGTTAAATGGCAAGCCAATGTTAAGTGTAATTATTAGTGATAATTTAGTTGCTGATAAAAAATTACATGCTGGAAATATTGTTAAAGACTTAGCGAAAGAAATTGAAGGTGGCGGTGGCGGACAACCATTTTATGCTACTGCAGGAGGCAATAAACTAATCGGTTTGAATGAGGCTTTAGAAAAAGCTAAAAACATCATTTAAAACGCATAAAAATTTAGATTAAGCTGTTTCGTTTTGCACGAAACAGCTTTTATTTTACAGTAAATTTTAAAATCATGACATTAGAAGAACAATTTGAAGAAGCATCAAAGCGCGTACATACTTTATCGCAACGCCCCAGCAATGATATTTTATTGGATTTATATTCTTATCATAAACAAGCATCAGTTGGCGATGTGCATGGTGAAAAGCCGGGTATGTTCGATTTTATTAATGCAGCAAAATACAATGCTTGGTCAACCAAAAAAGGTTTAACACGCGATCAAGCCATGCAACATTATGTTGATTTAGTAAATAGTCTTTTTGAATAAAATAGTGCATCATGATAAAAAATAAATCATGGATAATACCCTTAATAATATACCTATTAGCAGCTTGTAATGGCACTAAATATCTTACATCAACCCAAAGAAAAACTACCGATAGAAATATACATTTGCTAGAAAAAGGTGTAAGTTTTTGGGCTTACGGGCAAGAACCTTTTTGGAACTTGGAAGTATATGATGGTAAAGAAATGAGGTTTGAAGGAATGAACAACCAATTTTTTGCATTACCAACAGAGCGCATATTACCAACCGATAGCCAAACTTATTTTTTAACTTACAATACACCAAATGGTAAGTTTAATTTAATGTTTATTCAGAAACCCTGCACCGATGCCTCAAGTAGAGAAAAACACCCCATAACGATTGCCGCTTTATACGGTAAAGATACTTTAATGGGTTGTGGCATGAATATTTATGATAAACGCATAAATGGAAAATGGTTATTAAAAAAAATAAACGGAAAAAATATTCCAACCCAATTAGGTCAAAACAATATTCCACACGTTGATATTAATGGGGAATTAAATACCATTTCGGGAAGCACAGGCTGTAATAGGTTTAGCGGTAAATTTATTTTACGCAATTACAAAGTACACATGGGTAGCATGGCAACTACCAAAATAGCTTGTCCAAATGCTATGGAGTCAGCGTTTTTAGCAGTATTTAACCATATTATTTCATACCAGTTAAGCAACAATACTTTGTTGCTAACCAATAATGAAGAAGTAACATGCGAATTTGTAAAAACCAAATAAAACACTGTAGAACAAATAATTAAATACATTGTAGGGTTCATTTTTTTTGGCGGCTTAAACCAAATTTTATGTTTAATTTCGCACTCAATTAGATTTTAGTATAATGAGCATTGATTACAATAAATACGAAGCAGTTATAGGATTAGAAGTACATGCACAAATGCTTAATAAAAGTAAAGCATTTTGTAGTGATGCTGTAGAATATGGAGCTTCACCCAATACATTAGTTAGTCCGATTAGCTTAGGTCATCCAGGTACTTTGCCAGTGCACAATAAAGAAGCTGTAAAAAATGCTGTAAAGTTAGGTGTAGCCTGTAATTGTGATATTGCGCAGTTTAATCATTATGCACGTAAAAACTACTTTTATGCTGATTTACCTAAAGGATATCAAATATCTCAGCACAATACACCCATTTGCGAAAATGGTCATATTGATATTAAATTAAAAGATGGTAGTGAAAAACGTGTAAATTTAATCCGTATACATATGGAAGAGGATACTGGAAAAAGCATGCACGACCAAGATGTATTTGACACCTTAATAGACTACAATCGTGCAGGAACTGCTTTGGTGGAAATGGTATCACACCCAGAGATGCACACAGGCGAAGAAGCTTATCAGTTTTTAACTGAAGTGCGCAAACTTGTTCGTTACCTGGGCATTTGCGATGGCAATATGGAAGAAGGAAGTATGCGTTGTGATGCTAATGTATCGGTACGATTACATGGTGCTAAAGAATTTGGAGTTAAGGTAGAGGTAAAAAACATGAACTCCATTCGCAACGTGCAACGTGCCATCGATTATGAGATAAAACGCCAAATTGAAGCAATAGAAGAAGGAGAGAAAATATTTCAAGAGACCCGAACATTTGAAGCAACAAAAGGGATAACAATAATTATGCGTACCAAAGAAGGTGCCAGCGACTACCGTTATTTCCCTGAGCCTGATTTACCGCCATTACATATTACCCAACATTTTATTGATGAAGTAAAACACTTAATGCCACAACTGCCAAAAGCATTGTTTGCCAAGTTTACCAACGAATATGGTTTAAGCGAATATGATGCAGGTGTATTAACCGAAAGCAGAGAAGTGGCAGAATATTTCGAAGCCATTTTACAACACACCAATAATACTAAAGCGGCTGCCAATTGGGTTATGGTTCAGGTAAAAGGTTACTTAAACGAAAATGCAATTGATATCAATGATTTTGTATTGAAACCGGAGCAAATTGCTGAAATTATTTTATTGATTGATGAAGGCAAAATCAGTAATTCGGTTGCTACACAAAAAGTATTTGGCGAGTTAATTAACCAACCTGAAAAAACGGCTTTACAAATAGCCGAATCCTTAAACTTAATACAAGAAAGCAATAGCGATGAATTACAACATTGGATTGATTCGGCTATAGCTAAATTCCCCGAAAAAGTTATTGAATACAAAGGTGGAAAAGTAAGTTTAGTTGGCCTATTTATGGGCGAGGTGATGAAATTAAGTAAAGGCAAAGCAGACCCTAAAGTTGCAAGCCAAATGGTTAAAGATACACTTGATAAAGTATCATAAAATATAAATTGGTTTGAATCGATAATTTTTTTTTTTTTCGAAATTTAACACACATTAAACATGAAAAATATTTTTGTAGTAACCTTATTATTCCTTTCCATTGCCTGCACTAAAACAGAAGAAAAAAAAGGATTTATAGTAAAAGGTACCATCCGAAATTTAATAGGTACACAAATTACAATACAAGAACTAACACCTAAAGGTTTGGTATTTATCGATTCGGCAACGGTTGCTCCGGATGGATCATTTGAGTTTAATGGTAATATAAGCGAAAGAACCTTTTGTGTTATTCAAATGAACAATAGCGCAGCAGTTTTAGTGGTTGATTCAATGGCAGAAATCCTTCTTAACATCGATGCCAATAAACCAGAAGAATACACCGTTAAAGGCAGCAGCGAAACTGAGAAATTAAAACAACTGCTCAAGGTTAACAACAAGTATATGCAATTGGTAAAAACCATAGAAGGTAAATATGCCCAATACGGAGACAATATTCCTCCGGTTGCTGTTCAAGAACAGATACGTGCCGAGTACGATAGTATTATGAAAGCTCGTGAGGTTGAAATGCAACAAACCACCCTGCAAATAGAAAACTCGTTGGTTCCTTATTTTGCAACCAACTATTTAATGCCACAAGCTAACTTCGATTTTTTGAAACAAGTTGATTCAAAATATTATAACGAATTTGCTAAAAGTAAATATGCACAAGACTTACATAAGCGAATTGAAGTATTAGGAAAAACAGCTGAAGGAAGTTTAGCCCCTGATATTGTATTACAAGACCCTTTTGGAAAAACAATTTCTTTATCTAGCTTACGTGGTAAAACCGTTTTGGTTGATTTTTGGGCCAGCTGGTGTCGCCCATGCCGCGAGGAAAGTCCAAACTTGGTTAAAGCTTACAATAAATACAAAATTAGAGGTTTTGAGATTTTTAGTGTATCGCTTGATGACAACAGAGATGCATGGCAAAAAGCCATTAATGATGATAAAATGCTTTGGACGCATGTAAGTGATTTAATGAAATGGAATTCGTCTGTTGTAAATTTATACAATATAGAATCAATACCGTTTACAGTTTTAATTGATGCAGAGGGTAAAATTGTAGCCAAAAATTTACGCGGCAAAGCATTAGAAGAAAAACTTGCAGAAATTTTAAAATAATAACTCTGTCAGCGGTTACAAACCCTAACAGTGGTTAATTGTCATACGTTAATTTTAACGCAGTCGTCTGCAAAAAGTCTTGCGAGGATTTGAGCATATTCGTTTAAAAACAAAGAACGCAGACCATTGGTACAGACCGAAGCGTCTGCTAGCAACGCATGCGGCATTGGGGAAATCCGAGGTCAGCACGCTTAAAAGCGTCAGACCTTTGGGAGTTTTAACGCAGAGGTTCTTGAATATTCTTGCGTAAATTAGAGCATAGTCGTTTAAAAACAAAGAACGCAGACCATTGGTACAGACCGAAGCGTCTGCTAGCAACGCCTGCAGCATTGAGGAAATCCGAGGTCAGCACGCTTAAAAGCGTCAGACCTTTGGGAGTTTTAACGCAGAGGTTCTTGAATATTCTTGCTTAAATTTGAGCATAGTCGTTTAAAAATAAAGAACGCAGACCATTGGTACAGACCGAAGCGTCTGCTAGCAACGGGGAATGATTAACTTAAACAAGATAATTAATGTATAAACGAGACAGCCACTTCGAGCAGGCACATACCGAAGCGTCTGTTGTATCCCGATTTCATATCGGGATGTATCGAGAAGGGATTGTTAATTTACCTACTGTACTAACATCCTACTTTAGCTTCATTGAACTGCGTTTCGATACAAGTGCCAACAAACAAACAACCCAAGGCGCAAACGTGCAGGAAGAAAGCTTGCGAAGCGAACCTCTGTGTAATAACTTTATCGAATCATAAAAACAATCACTCTACCTTACTGACGCTTTATGCGTCTGAAGGTTTCGCAAACTAAGATTTATATCACCCCAAAAAGAATAAACCCAAAGGTGCTTAACATTAACTTAACTTTTCCGTAATATTGAACTCACAACATAGCACGAATGTTACACAAAAATTTAGACATGGGAAACGCGCACAAAATTTTAGTGGTTGATGATGAAAACGACATTCTTGAATTTATCCAATACAACCTAAAAAAAGAAGGCTATGATGTGCACCTAGCGCATAATGGTCAGGAGGCAATTACCATTGGTAAAAAAATAAAGCCCGATTTAATTTTATTAGATGTAATGATGCCAGTAATGGATGGCATTGAAGCGTGTAAACAAATTAAATCTGATAGTGATTTTGATAAAACCTTTGTTGTGTTTTTAACGGCACGTGCTGAGGAATACAGCGAAATCGCAGGATTTAATGCAGGTGCTGATGATTATATATCTAAACCTATTAAACCAAGGGTTTTATTAAGTCGCATTAGCGCTATTTTAAGACGAAAAAGTAAAGAAGTTGTTGAACAAAAAATAACCGCAGGAGATATTATTATTGACAGAGAAACCTTTTTGGTTTATAAAGGAGATGTTAAAATTCAACTGGCGCGTAAGGAATTTGAATTACTTTATTTATTGGCTAGTAAACCAGGTAAAGTTTTTACACGTGAGCATATTTTAGAAAAAGTTTGGGGTGATGAAGTATTGGTTGTAGACAGAACCATTGACGTGCACATTCGTAAACTTCGTGAAAAAATTGGTGATGATTATATTGGCACGGTAAAAGGTGTTGGATATAAATTTGAATTATGATTAGAAACCCAAAACCGCTATATATAACCGTTTTTGTTGCTGCTGTGCTTTCTTTATTGTTGGCATCATCAAATTATTTGATGAACAATGATACCAAACAAGCCCTTATTATACTAATGCTCACATTTACGGCAAGCTTCTTATTGTTTTTTTACAGTATAGAGTACTTTATTTACCGTAAAATAAAACTCATTTACAAAACCATCCATAGCTTAAAAACACAGAAATACGATGCCCAGCTCAGTAAATATAGTTTATTAAACGATCCTATTTCTAAAATGAATAAGGAAGTAATTAGTTGGGCGCGCGACCAAAAGCAACAGATGGAAGATTTAAAACGATTGGCTGATTTCCGTAAAGAATTTTTAGGCAATGTGAGTCATGAGTTAAAAACCCCAATTTTTAATATACAAGGTTACATACACACGCTTATAGATGGTGCTATTGATGACCCGGATGTAAACGTTAGATTTTTAAGAAAAGCTGCAAAAAGTGCAGATCGATTAAGCGATTTAGTAGCCGATTTATTAGCCATATCGCAACTAGAAAGTGGCGAATTATTGATGGAAATGGAGCGTTTTGATATGAATGCTTTGGTAAAAGATGTATACGAACAATTAGAAGTGAGGGCAAAAGAAAGAGGCATTAGTTTAATTATTAAAGAGGGTTGCAACAAACCATTTTGGGTATTTGGAGATAGATATAGGATTAGGCAAGTAATATTAAATTTAGTAAATAACTCTATTAAATATGGTAAAGAGTTAGGTACTACCACCGCTGCCTTTTACGATATGGATGAAAATATTTTAATTGAGATTGGTGATAATGGTGAAGGAATTTCGCAAGATCATTTACCTCGCATTTTCGAGCGTTTTTATCGCGTTGATAGAAGCAGGGCAAGAGAGAGTGGTGCTGGAGGCACAGGTCTAGGCTTAGCCATTGTTAAACATATCATTGAAGCCCACCAACAAACCGTTAATGTACGCAGTACTATTGGGCAAGGCACCACATTTGGATTTACTCTAAAAAAGGGTTCGGCCAACTAAATTACTCAAGCAAATCAGTAAAAAATAATTTAACTATTGGTTCACTTGGTACTTTGGCTTAAAAATCTATTTTTGTAGTATTAAATAATAATTATGAAAAAACTATTACTCGCGATTATGATGATTGGGGCTTTATGCTCAACTACTAAAGCACAAAAAACTTGGGTTGCAGGAGGAGGAACAGGTTCTGGCAACTGGAGTGTAGCTGCAAATTGGTCTGGAGGAACATTGCCAATTGCTAGTGATTCCGTTGTTATTTCAGGAGCCTCAAATGGTGGTGCTATTATTACCATTGATGCTAATGCCGTGTGCGGTGCACTTTACATTATTGGAGGAGGTACGGCAACTGGACCATTACTTCAATTTTCTTCTACAGGTGCTGTTTCTTTAAGCGTAAACGGTGGAATCAGCATAACTGGAGGGTCTGGAACTGCACCAAATACACGTCCAAAATTCAATAGTAATGGAAACAATTTAGCCACGCTTTTGTTAAACGGATACAATGGTGTAGTTTATACAACTACTTCAAGTAATACTGTAGCAAACAATAGCACAGGATTTAACATGAATGAAGGCAACGTTCAGATTATTGGTAATGGAACCGCAACTATTAGTTTGGGAGCAGGTGCTAGATTCGGAAACCTTCAAATTGGTGATGGCACCAATGCTAAAGTGGTTAATTTCATCCAAACCACAACAAGTACACTTACAGTTACGGGGTTAACTGTAAAAACTGGTTCAACCTTTAATGTTGGAAATACTGCCAACAACATAGTTTCAAACATAGGTTCAAATAACGTAACAGGTGTTTCAAACTGGGTTGGTGGTTTAACAGTTGAAACGGGGGCTAGCTTATTAGCTCAAAGTGCAGCAGGACCAAGTTATGCTACGTTCAATATTTTTGGAGGTGCTATTATTAACAATGGAACCATCTCACTTTCAAATACTAATCGTTTTATTAATGTGAACATAGCTAATACAAATTCTAATACACGAACTAGAACAATTGGTGGAACTTCTCCAATTATTTTCCGTGGGCTATTGTTAAACGATACCAACGCAACAATAAATGTATCAACTCCAATAACAATTAATGACACAATTGTATTCAACAGCGGAAAACTAGTAAACACCTCACCTGTAACACTATCTTCAAACATTACCGTTGCTGGTGGAAACACAAACAGTTTTGTCTCAGGACCACTTCGTCATACATGGTCAGCAGCCACAGCAACAAAATTGTTTCCACTAGGAAAAGGAAATGTTTATCGACCAGTTTCTGTTGCATTAAGCACTCCTGCCTCACCAATTATAAGTGCAGAAGTATTTAATTCAAATCCTGCAGGAACCTTTGCAGGAGGAACATTATCTCAATCATTCTACTACCAAACCGCTTTAATTTCAGGAACAGCAACTAGTGGTGGTAGTGTGATAATGAACTTTATTCCATCAATTGATGGCGTGCAGAATACATCAACATTAGGTGTCGGGCAAGCAACTACGGTAAACGGAGCATACACTAACATTGGTAATTCAATAAGCACCTCAACAAGTGTTACTTCTAGTTCAACTTACAATCCAGCATCAGGCAACTTCTTATCATTATTATCAACTGCAAGTAACACTCTTCCAGTTGTTTTCAAATTCTTCACTGGTTCAAAAGAAGA
>CANHBJ010000100.1 GCA_947459075.1 Bacteroidota bacterium | reverse complement strand
CAAGGGTAATGCGGTTATTTTGTAATTTAGATTGAACTGTAAATAGTTTGTTAATCACATAACAAAGTTAAGCGCAAATGGTGAAATATATCATTTGTGTATTAAGATATAATTTAACTTAATTGCTTACGCTATAAATATTAAACAAATGAAGATTATAACCAATTATGTATCTGCCGAGGAAGCACTGAAATTATTACAATCAAACACACGCGTGTTTTTGCAAGGAAGCGCTGCTACACCAGTGCACCTTATAAATAAAATGTTCGACCAAAAAGAACATTTACAAAATGTAGAACTGGTAAGTATTACACAACAGGGTGTAGACATGAATGACCCAAGTTTGGCTGGACACTTTTTTATGAATTCTTTATTCGTATCAGAAAGCAACCGTAAAGCAGTAAACAGTGGTATGGGTGATTATTTGCCTGTGTTTTTAAGTGAGATTCCTTTATTGTTTAATCGCAACATTTTACCCATTGATTTGGCTATTGTGCATGTTTCACCACCAGACAAACATGGATATTGCTCTTTAGGTACATCTGTAGATATAACTCGTTCGGCTTTGCTCAAAGCTAAAAAAGTAATTGCACAAGTTAACCCCAACATGCCACGTGTACACGGTGATGCATTTGTACATTATAACAAATTTGATGCAACAGTATGGGTAGAAGATGATTTACCAGAAGTAAGTTATGCTGAAGATAATAATGAAATAACAGAAAAAATTGGGAAGATTGTTGCAGGCCTGGTTGATGATGGAGCAACGCTACAATTGGGTATTGGCTCTATCCCCGATTCGGTGCTTAAAAACTTAACCAACCACAAAAATTTAGGAATACATACCGAAATGTTTTCGGATGGCGTTATACCATTAATTAACAATGGAACGATAAATAACTCGCAAAAGAAAATTGTAAATGGCTACTGCGTTACCTCATTTATTTTAGGTACCCGTAAACTGTATGATTTTGCTGACGACAACCCTATTATAAAAGCATTGGAAGTAAATTATGTGAACGACCCAAGGGTTTTGTGTTTAAACCCAAAAGTAACAGCCATAAATAGTGCCATTGAAATTGATTTAACTGGACAGGTTTGTTCAGATTCAATAGGTACCTATCAGTACTCAGGCATTGGTGGACAAATGGATTTTATTAGAGGTGCTGCATTATCTGAAGATGGTAAACCTATCATTGCCATGCCATCTGTAACAACAAAAGGCATATCTCGAATTGTACCATTTTTAAAGCAAGGTGCTGGTGTAGTTACCACACGCGGACACCTACATTGGGTAGTTACAGAATATGGTGCTGCTAATTTATTTGGGATGAACATGGAACAACGTGCCACAGCATTAATAAAATTAGCACACCCCGAGCACAGAGAATTCCTTGAAAAAAGTGCTTTTGAGCGTTTTAAACACTAGGAGTTTTATATATTGCAAACTTAACCTTCAATACAAAAAATGACAACCCGTTTAGAACACGACTTTTTAGGAGAACGAGAAATAGAAGATACAAAATATTACGGTGTACAAACTTTACGTGCCCTAGAGAACTTTAACATAACAGGTTTAAGTATTTCTCGCGAACCTTTATTTATTAAAGCTTTTGCGCATGTAAAAAAAGCTGCTGCACTTGCCAACTTTGATTGCAGCGTTTTAAGCAAAGAAGTTACCGATGCAATTTGTTATGCCTGTGATGAATTACTTACTGGCAAATATGATGATCAATTTGTTAGCGATATGATTCAAGGTGGTGCTGGTACAAGTTGTAATATGAATGCCAATGAAGTAATTGCTAATATTGGTTTAGAGTACATTGGAAAAGCAAAAGGAGATTATGAATTCCTTCACCCCAATAATCATGTGAACTGCTCGCAGAGTACTAACGATGCATATCCTACAGCATTTCGTTTAGCACTTTACCATAAATTAAGCGCTTATATTGATGCACTGGAAATATTGCATGAATCGTTTAGCCGTAAAGCTGTTGAATTTAAAACAGTACTTAAAATGGGGCGAACCCAATTACAAGATGCAGTGCCTATGACATTAGGTGCAGAGTTTCATGGATGGGCTACAACCATTAAAGAAGATATAGAACGAATAAAAGAAATGCAGCAATTATTGCTGGAAGTAAATATGGGAGCAACTGCCATTGGCACACGTATTAATGCTCCAGAAGGCTATCCAGAACTTTGCGTAAAACACTTAGCAAACATTAGTGGGTTACATGTAACATTGGCCAGTGATTTAATTGAGGCCACCAGCGATACAGGAGCTTATGTTTTAATTAGTGGGACTTTAAAAAGAAGTGCCATAAAAATTTCGAAAATTTGTAACGACTTACGTTTATTAAGTAGCGGACCTCGTACTGGATTTAATGAAATTAACTTACCTAAGTTACAACCTGGGAGCAGTATTATGCCAGGTAAAGTAAACCCCGTGATGCCTGAAGTGGTAAACCAAACTGCTTATTATGTTATTGGTGCTGATGTTACTATTAGTATGGCAGCAGAAGCTGGACAATTGCAACTTAATGTGATGGAACCAGTTATTGCATTTAGTTTATTTACATCACTTTCTTATATGGGTAACGCTATTTTAGGTTTGGTTGATAAATGCATTAATGGGATTACCGCAAACGAGGAAGCATGCAGAAATATGGTAATGAATAGCATTGGTATAATTACCGCATTAAATCCTATTTTAGGTTACGAGGCATGTAGTAATATTGCCAAAGAAGCACTGGAAACAGGTAAAAGCGTTCATGATATAGCTGTAATCGAGAAACAATTGGTAACGCAAGAAAAATGGGATGAAATTTTCAATCTTGAAAACCTGATTAACCCGAAGTTTATTAATAAATAACGTAAGATTAAAGATGCATACTCAACTCTTATTAAGAGCTAATTTGAGTTAATTATAAAACTTGTTGTAAAGCTTTACTATTATACAGGCATTTTATAACCCCAAAAACACATCGTTATCTGATGTGTTTTTATTTTTACGCTGTGTGATAAGTGTAAGTAACGGAATTGCTAAAACAGAAAAACTTAATACAGATAAAGCCAAAGAATGTAAATCGGTATTTGTAATTAGTAAAAAACCTGCCCCAATTAACACCAACAAAATAGCATAAATAATATTGCACTTCATATAGTTTTTGTTTGATGCAAAATTGATATGTACACATTATCCTAATGTTAGATTGCTTTTAAGTTTGTGATATATTCTGATTCATCTTTTCCAATTGTATTAAAATACGGCATAAACTATACGTAATTTACCAAGCACATAAACAAAGCTAAAAGGAACAAAAAAAGCCAACTGTTTTAAGGTTGGCTTTATTAATAATTAGGTTAAATTTATTCTGCAACTGGTGCAGCTTTTTTTAGTTTTAAGATGCTAAAATCCGAGTTTACTTTTTTAATGGTATTGGTTAAACGGCCTAAACCTGTTATTTCCATTTCAACTACATCACCATCTTGTAACCATTGTGGTTTAAAGTTTTTATCATTTAGCAAGCCTGTTCCATTCAGCTCAAGGAAACATCCCGTACCAACTGTTCCGCTTCCTATAACATCTCCTGGTAAAATATCTACTCCATATGCACAACGTTCTAAAATTTCCGCAAAAGTCCAATCCATATCAGCAACATTACCTTCGCTTACTAATATTCCGTTAACCCAACACCTCATTTGTAAATTGTGGTTGCATCCAACATGATTGGGTTTAGCAGGAACAATAAATTGTTCCAACTCATCAGGCGTAACAAAGTAAGGGCCAATAACTGTGCTAAAGTCTTTTCCTTTTGCAGGACCAAGGTTTAACAACATTTCTTCCATTTGCAAGGTGCGTGCGCTCATGTCGTTCATAATCATATAACCAGCAATGTATTCATCTGCTTCTGCAGCTTTAATATTACGGCCCTTTTTACCAACTACAATTGCTACTTCTAATTCAAAATCTAACTTCTCAAAATGATCGGGCATACAATCAATTTCGCCTGGCCCCTGCACAGCATTGTGGTTGGTGAAATAGAAAATCGGATATTGATCAAATTCAGGAATCATTGGCACACCTCGGTTTCTACGCGCTGCAGCAACATGCTGACGAAATGCATAACCATCGCGACAAGAAGTTGGTTCATTTACTGGCGCTAACAACGTTACATCTGCTAAAGATATAGCAGTAGCATTCAACTTACCACTTTTTAGGTCGGCATCATGTTGCTTTGCCTTATTCATAGCTTCGGCACCAGCAAATAAAAATGCACGCATGTTATTTGGTAAAGTTTCATCTATTTGATGCAAACTATAAATGTGATCATTAATTAAAATACCCAAATCTGTGGTATTTTCTTTTTTATAAGTTACTAATTTCATGTTGTAAATCTTGTATTACCTTAAATAAACATTTTCGAATTTCGAATTTAAAAACTCGGATTTCTCTTCTTATAATTTTGGTAAGTTAATCTTATCAGGCACTATAAAAACGGTTTCAAATTGAGCTAACAATCCTCTAAACATGGCTTGAGCTTCCAACTGATTGCGGAAATCACCAACACGTACTTTAAAGTTAGGTTGTTGATATACTAGGTATGCTTCCGTTTCTGGATAGAGTTGTAAAAACTTAGTGCGTGCTTCATTGGCTGCTCTTCTATCGCTGCCAAAAAATATCTGTATTCGGTAACCTTGAATACCATTTGCAGCTTGGTTTAATTCAATGTTCCGTTCTATCAACGAATCAAGATAAGCATCGCCTATTATCTTCACATTTTGTTGAGCATGCGTTTGATGCATACCCCAAAAAATAAACCCTAATAGCACAATCCATTTCATAATTATACAATTTGCTCAGTATCTACAATAGCTATACTTGCCGAAGTACCAAGGCGGGCGGCACCCGCATTTAGCATAGCCACAGCAGTTTCATGATCTTTTATACCCCCTGCTGCTTTTATTTTAATTTTTGCAGGTAATATTTTACGCATTAATTCAATGTCTTCTAATTTGGCACCGCTTGATGCAAAGCCCGTTGAAGTCTTCACGAAATCAGCTTCGCTATCCACACACAAACGACAAGCCTTTTCAATTTCTGCCTTGCTTAACAAAGCTGTTTCAATTATTACTTTAGCTACTTTATTTTGCAAATGACAAGCCATGATAACAGCTTGTAAATCGTTTAATACTGTTGCATCATCACCACTTTTAAAAGCGGCAATATTCATCACTACATCAATTTCATCTGTCCCACCTATTATAGCTTTTTTAGTTTCCTCTACCTTGCTTGCAACTGTGTTGTAGCCAAAAGGAAAACCAACAACAGTAATTATTTTTACTGGTGCCTTTTTAATTGTTTTTTTAGCTAATTGAACATGATAAGGCGAAACACATACCCCATAGAATTTATGTTCAACTGCTTCTTCACACAACCTAATTATATCTTGATGCGTGGCATCAGGTTTTAAATTGGTATGCTCGATGTAAATATTTAAATCTTCCATTTAATTTATAGCAGTAGTTTTCAATTTCGGACAACTACTAAATCCCTTTACCCCCGTTGTATTATAAATCATTAAAATCTTATAAATTCTTTTAATAATTCATAAGCTTCTGATTTAAAAAATTCCTTTTATTCTTCTTTAGCGTGACAGGCTTTATACTTTTTACCACTACCGCAAGGGCATGGATCATTGCGGCCAATTCTATTATCATTAATGATTTGCTGTTGTTTAGGCCTGTCTCCTGCGCCCTCACGAGCCATTGCATTTGCTTTTAATGCTTCGGCTAATTCATCGGGACGACTGGTTTGTAATTTTGGTTGAGGTGCTTGACGCACTTCTTGCAAAGGACGTAATTTTGGAGCCGATTGTTCTTGAGTATCTTGAATTGGAACAAAAGATCTAAACAACATACTTAGTATTTCATGATTTACACGGCTTAACATATCTTTAAATAAGTTAAACGATTCCAATTTATAAATCAATAAAGGATCTTTTTGTTCTAACACCGCATTTTGTGCCGATTGTTTTAACTCATCCATCTCACGCAAATGCTCTTTCCACTCATCATCAATAATATGTAAATTAGCGAATTTCTCAAATGATTTAATTACTTCAGCTCCATTTGATTCGTATGCTTTTTGAAGATTAACACCAATTTGAATACCACGAATACCATCTGTAAACGGTACACCTATCGTATCAAATTGTCTCGCTTGATTTTCGAATACATTTTTAATAATTGGCAAGGCATCATTAGCAATGTGTTGGCATTTTTGATTATAATGGTTTATTAAATCATCATACAATACATCTACTACATTTTCTACTTTACCACCCATAAATGTAGTTTCATCCATTTGCGGTTCATAAGCAAATAAACGAATACACTCTAATTTAAACTCTCCCAAGTTCTTTAGGTCGCGATATTGTTCAACCAACTCATAACACACATCATGCAACATGTTGCTAAAGTCTAAATCTAATTTATCACCATTTAAGGCATTTCTACGTTTGGTATAAATTACTTCACGTTGGCTATTCATTACGTCATCATATTCTAACAAACGTTTACGAATACCAAAATTATTTTGCTCAACTTTACGTTGTGCTCGTTCTATATTTTTAGTAATTAAAGAGTGTTCAATATTTTCACCCTCTTTCATTCCTAACCTATCCATAACAGATGCAATTCGCTCACTTCCAAATAAACGCATCAAATCATCTTCCAAAGAAACATAAAAACGAGATGAACCTGGATCGCCTTGACGACCCGCACGTCCTCGTAACTGACGGTCTACACGTCTTGACTCATGGCGTTCGGTACCAATAATAGCCAAACCTCCCGCTTGTTTAACGCCTTCACCTAGCTTTATATCCGTACCACGCCCAGCCATATTGGTAGCTATGGTAACAGTACCTGACTGACCTGCTTCTGCAATAATATCTGCCTCACGCTGGTGTTGTTTTGCATTTAATACATTGTGTTTGATTTTACGCAATTGCAACATTTTACTTAAGGTTTCACTCACCTCTACAGATGTTGTACCCACCAATACCGGACGACCAGCTTCGGTTAGTTTTTGAACCTCATCAATAACAGCATTGTATTTCTCTCGTCTTGTTTTGTAAATTACATCATTCTCATCCTTACGTGATATATCACGGTTGGTAGGAATAACTACAACATCCAATTTATAAATTTCCCAAAACTCACCTGCTTCAGTTTCAGCAGTACCCGTCATACCTGCTAATTTGTGGTACATACGGAAATAGTTTTGTAATGTAATAGTAGCGTATGTTTGAGTTGCAGCTTCAACTTTTACATTTTCTTTGGCTTCAATCGCTTGATGTAATCCATCGCTGTATCTGCGGCCATCAAGCACACGACCTGTTTGCTCATCAACAATCTTTACTTTACCATCTGCCAAAATATATTCAACATCTCTATCAAACATGCAGTATGCTTTTAACAACTGGTTAACGGTGTGTATGCGTTCCGACTTAATAGAGAAATCAAGCATCAACTGCTCTTTATTTTTCAGTTTAACTTCATCACTTTGAGTTGATTTTTCAATCTCAGCAATCTCTGCCCCCACATCAGGAATGATGAAGAAATTAGAATCTTCACCCGAAGCAGTAATCAAATCAACGCCCTTTTCTGTTAACTCAATAGAGTTATGTTTTTCTTCAATGGTAAAGTATAAATCAGCATCAACTTTATGCATTTCTTTTTGTTGATCCTGTAAATAATACGATTCTGTTTTTAATAAAATTTGCTTGATACCTTGCTCACCCAAAAACTTTATTAATGCGCTGTTCTTCGGCAAACCACGGTATGCTTGCAACAAACGGAATCCTCCTTCTTTATCGTTTCCTGCTGCAATTAATTTTTTGGCTTCATTTAAAGCTGTATTCGCAAATGCTTTTTGTGCATTTACTATTTTTTCAATACGCGGTTTTAATGCATGAAATTGTTGGTCATCTCCTTTAGGTACAGGACCACTAATAATTAGCGGAGTACGCGCATCATCAATTAATACACTATCTACCTCATCAACCATGGCAAAATGATGTTTGCGTTGAACCAACTCGGTTAAATCACGAGCCATGTTATCGCGCAAATAATCAAAACCAAATTCATTGTTGGTACCGTATATTAAATCGGCAGTATATGCATTGCGTCTTTCAGGAGAATTAGGTTGATGGTAATCAATACAATCAACGCGTAAGCCATGAAATTCAAACAAAGGACCATTCCATTCACAATCCCTTCTTGCCAAATAATCATTAACAGTAACTATGTGTACCCCTTGACCTGATAAAGCATTTAAGTATGCAGGCAATGTAGAAACCAAAGTTTTACCCTCACCTGTAGCCATCTCAGAAATTTTACCTTGGTGCAAAACAATACCACCAATTAACTGCACATCGTAATGAACCATGTTCCAGGTTACTGTGCTGCCCGCTGCTTCCCATGTATTGCTCCAAATGGCTTTATCGCCTTCAATGCGTACTGGTTTTTTTGTACGCTTGTGTGTGGCCAATGTTTTATCAAAATCAGTTGCCGTTACGGTTAACTCTTTATCTTCGGATAACCTTCGTGCTGTTTCTTTAACTACTGCAAATGCCTCTGGTAAAATTTGGTTTAGCACAACTTCTAATTGTTCATCACGTTGTTTTTTTAGCTTGTCAACATTTCTAAACAAATCCTCTTTGGTATACAAATCCTTTTCTGCTTCTGCAGCATGAGTTAGTTCAACTATTTCGGTATCTAT
>CANHBJ010000099.1 GCA_947459075.1 Bacteroidota bacterium | reverse complement strand
ATTAACATGTGTGATATTACCAGACATAGCCCCTGTTATTGAAGGGCTAAATCTGGCATAAATATTAGTTGTAGGAATACTTCCTGCATTAGGTAACAATGTAATTACAGAAGTGTAACCTTGTAAGTACTGCGTTGAGATTTCGAAACCAGCAGGTGCTGTTATGGTTAAACCACCGGCTAAAGCAGTTGCACTAACTGTATACCTTAAAGATGTACTACTATTTAAAACATATACATTACCAAAAGTTGGAAGCGATGTTATACTTGTAGTAATTACACCACCCCATGCAAATTGGATAAAAAAACAACTTACTATAAATAACTTAATTTTCATTCGAACTACAAATTTATACCCAACCATCGATTAAACACGATTAAATTATTTAAGATTTTTAACAACAGCCATTGCACAATTCTCACCATCAATAGCTGCACTTATAATTCCACCGGCATATCCAGCACCTTCTGCGCATGGTATTAAACCTTTTATTTGTGGATGTTCCATGGTTTCTTTTTCACGGGGTATACGCACCGGACTGGATGTACGACTTTCTGTAGCAACCATTACTGCATCATTACTCACGTAACCTTTTAATTTCTTACCAAAAGCTTGCAAAGCATCACGTAAACTTGCCGCAACGAAATTTGGCAATACATCATCCAAATGATGAGATTGTAGTCCTGGTATATAACTACAATCGGGCAATTGGTTGGAGTACTTCTTATTTACAAAATCTAATACCCGTTGAGCAGGTGCTTGCATACTTTGGGTTACCGAAAAACAATTTTGTTCCACACTTTGCTGAAATTTTAACGCAGCCAAAGGTCCATAATCATTGTACTTCCCAAAATCTTTGGAATCAATACTTACCACTAAACCGGAATTGGCGAAAGCATTATTTCGTTTACTTGGACTCCATCCGTTTACAACAATTTCTCCAGGTGCAGTAGCTGCCGGTGCAATAATCCCTCCAGGACACATACAAAAACTAAATACACCATGACCTAAACTTTGATTTACTATACTGTAACTGGCAGCTGGTAAAAAGGCGCCACGATTATCACATTTGTATTGAATGCTATCTATTAATGCTTGCGGATGTTCGATGCGAACACCTAAAGCAAATGGTTTAGCTTCAATTAAAATATTTTTCTTATTTAGCAACTCAAATATGTCTCGTGCACTGTGGCCCGTAGCCAATATTACATGCTTGGTTTCTACTGTTTGATTTTGGTTAATAACTACTGCGGCTATGGCATTATCTTTTATAACCATATCCGTTAGTTTTGAGTTAAAGTGCACTTCGCCACCAAAATGTAAAATGGTATCTCTTATAGCCGTGATGATATTGGGTAATTTGTTGGTGCCAATATGCGGATGTGCTTCATATAATATACATTCATCCGCTCCATGTTTTACGAATAACTCTAAAATACGCTTTACATCTCCTCTTTTGGTACTTCGGGTATACAATTTTCCATCACTATAAGTTCCAGCACCGCCTTCACCAAAACAATAATTACTTTCGGGATTAACTGTATTGTGTCTGGTTATTAAAGCTAGGTCTCTCCTGCGTTCTCGCACATCTTTACCTCGTTCAAAAATAATTGGCTTTATGCCTTGCTCAATAAATTTTAAGGCTGCAAATAAACCTGCTGGACCAGCACCAACAATAACAACATGAGGTGCATGAGCTACATTTTTAAAATCAAAATTAAAATCACGCTCGGCAACTTGCTCCTCTATATATAAATCAACCAATAAATTATAATGTATAGGTCTTTTTCGTGCATCCAAAGATTTGCGCAAAACACGAATTCCATTAATATCATTTATCCCCGAATTTCTTTTAATGAAATCTAATGTGGTTATTTCATCAAAGCATTGCTCTGGAAGCAAAGCAATTTCAATTTGTTTAATCATAGTTGGTTAGGTTTTTATCCTAAAACGCATCACCATTAAAAATACAGGCAATAAACGATGTAGCTAAAATGTTAGCAACAAAAATGATAAAAAAGAGTGGTAAGTGTTACTTTTGATGTAAATAATAAGTGCACAACAAGCTTTATTCTACTGTTTATCAGTACCATAAAACTAAAACAGGATAAAAAAAATAAATAAAAAGTATACAATGACTGATATTAGAACGCTAGAACAAACTGCATCCCAAGTAAGAAGAGATATTCTGCGCATGGTACATGGCGCAAAAAGCGGACATCCAGGCGGATCTTTAGGTTGTGCTGATTTTTTAACAGCACTTTATTTTAATGTACTAAACCACGACCCTAAATTTAACATGAATGGAAAAAATGAAGATGTATTTTTTCTTTCAAACGGACATATTTCGCCATTATTTTATAGCGTTCTGGCCCGTTCAGGTTACTTCCCTGTTGAAGAATTAAAAACTTTTAGAAAATTACATTCTCGTTTACAGGGTCATCCTGCAACCGCTGAACATTTACCTGGTGTGCGAATCGCATCGGGCTCTCTTGGTCAAGGTGTATCTGTTGCTGCAGGTACTGCATTAGCTAAAAAACTAGAGGGCGATAAAAACTTGGTTTATGTTTTAATGGGTGATGGTGAATTACAAGAAGGCCAAAATTGGGAGGCATTTATGTTTGCCGCTCACCATAAAGTAGACAATTTAATAGTAACGGTTGACTTCAATGGACAACAAATAGATGGCAGCACCATGGAAGTTTTAGGCTTAGGTGGTGATATCAAGGACAAATTGTTGGCATTTGGTTGGGAAATTTTGCACATGGATGGTCATAATATGCAAAACATAATTGATACCATGGCCAAAGCAAAAAATGCCGCAGGTAATGGTAAACCAATATTTATCATCATGAAAACAGAAATGGGATACCCCATTGACTTTATGGTGGGTTCGCACAAATGGCATGGTATTGCACCAAGCGATAACGATTTAGAAAATGCATTGGCACAACTTCCAACAACATTAGCTGATTACTAATATACAATTATTTATTCCATGCAGTTTAAATCGCTTACATTTTTTGTTGTTTTAGTTGGGTTGATTTTAGGCATACATTTTAATGTAAGTGCCCAAGGTTATACCAAACCGAAAACACGCATTTTATTTCTTCTTGATGGAAGCGGAAGTATGTATGCTGCAATGGATAAAGATATCCGTATAAATGTAGCCAAAAGATTATTGGCTAAAATTGTTGATAGTTTAGAGAGTGCAAAAGATGTACAAGTAGCGTTACGAGTATACGGACATACCACTTCTCCGGGTCAGCGAAATTGTAAAGACACAAAATTAGAAGTTCCTTTTAAATACAATAACCACAAACAAATAAAAGATAAACTTAAAGATGTGGTGCCGAAAGGAACCACATTAATTGCTTATTCTTTACAACAATCTGCTTACGATTTCCCAAAAGAACCTGGTGTTAGAAACATCATTATTTTAATTACCGATGGTATAGAAGAATGTGATGGAGACCCTTGTGCAGTATCAGAAGCATTACAGAGCCAAGGCGTGGTTTTACGCCCATTTATTATTGGCTTAGGTAGTACCGAAGATTTTAGAAAAGCTTTTGAATGTGTAGGCAGATATTATGATGCCAATACGGAAGAGAGTTTTAATAATGTGTTAAATGTAGTAATAACACAAGCATTAAATAGTACAACAGTACAAGTTAATTTGCTTGATGTAAATGCTAAACCAACAGAAACCAACGTAAACATGAGTTTTTACGACATGCATAGCAACCAGTTGGTATACAACTACATTCACACAATGAACGAACGCGGGATTCCAGATACTGTATTGTTAGACCCAATATACAAATACCGCATGGTGGTACATACTATTCCACCAGTTGAAAAAAGCGATATTGAAATCACTGCTGGCCGACACAATATTATTGCCTGTGACGCTCCACAAGGATTTTTAAATATAAAGATATCAGGAGTTACCAATTACAACGATTTAAAATGTATTGTACGCAAAAGAGGAACCATGCAAACGCTACATGTACAAAATGCAAATTCACCAGAAAAATATTTAGTAGGCAAATACGATTTAGAATTATTAACACTACCGCGACAAGTATTTAAAGATGTTAGCGTAGATCAAAATACCACCACTACAATAGAAATGGCTCAGCCAGGAAGGCTAAACATATCAGCATTTACACAACAGTATATTGCAGATATATACCAAATGAACCGTAACGAAATTGTTTGGCTTGCACGTTTGCCGCAAGAAAATAAAATACACAACATCATTATGCAACCTGGTAAATACAAAATTATTTACCGTGCTAAAAATTCCACACGAAGTAATCAAACATTCGAAAGAGAGTTTAACATTACTTCGGGGGCAGCAACTAATTTCACTTTAAATTAAAAGAATACAAAAAAGTATTCAACCCAATAAAAAAGAATATTATTTGATATATGAAAAAGTTTGAAGTACAAAACATAAAAGACACCCGTTCGGGTTTTGGAGCAGGCCTTAGCGAGTTAGGTAAAACTAACCCTAATGTAGTAGCACTTTGTGCAGATTTAACAGGCTCTCTTAAAATGGATGCTTTTCAGAAAGAACATCCTGAACGTTTTTATCAAGTAGGTATTGCTGAAGCCAATATGATTGGACTAGCAGCAGGCTTAGCCATTGGTGGTAAAATTCCTTTTACAGGAACATTTGCTAATTTTAGCACAGGCCGCGTGTACGATCAAATTCGTCAGAGTGTAGCTTACTCAAATAAAAATGTTAAAATATGTGCTTCGCATGCAGGTGTTACCCTTGGCGAAGATGGTGCAACACACCAGATTTTAGAAGATATTGGGTTAATGAAAATGTTACCAAATATGACTGTAATTAACCCATGTGATTACAACCAGACAAAAGCTGCAACTATTGCCATTGCAGATTACGAAAACCCAGTTTACTTGCGTTTTGGACGTCCGGCTGTGCCTAACTTTACTAGTGCTACAGATAAGTTTGAAATTGGTAAAGCATTAATGTTAAATGAGGGAACTGACGTAACAATTTTCGCCACAGGACACTTAGTGTGGCAAGCCATTGAAGCAGGTCATATACTTGCCGAAAAGGGAATAAGTGTAGAGTTAATAAACATACACACCATTAAACCATTAGATGCACAGGCCATATTAAATAGTGTACGTAAAACCCGCGCAGTAGTTACTGCCGAAGAACACCAAATGAATGGTGGTTTGGGTGATAGCATTTGCCAATTACTGGCCAGAGAATTACCAACTCCATTAGAAATGGTAGCTGTAAATGATAGCTTCGGACAAAGCGGAACACCTGATGAATTAATGAAAGAATACGGTTTAGATGCAGCACATATTGTAGCTGCAGTTGAGCGTGTTATCAAAAGAAAATAAATAGCATTAATAAGATAATTAAAAGTCATCTCTTACCAAATATGGGGCATAGGGATGACTTTTTTGTTTGCTGTGTGTACAACACGTTTCTGTTTTCTTATTGTTTTTTATTTGAAAGTTAAGCAGTAATAAACATGACGAGAATTGATATTTATCAATACAAAGGAATACATAACTGAACGGATGTGCCTTTTCCTTTGCTTGAGGTAATCTTTAACTCACCAAAATGTTTATCCGTTAATTGCTTCACTAAAGTTAACCCTAACCCTAAGCCTTGTTGTTCCAATATTCCTCTGTTAAATTGAGTATAAGCACCTATTGCCGATACCTCTTCTTTTTCCATACCTATGCCAAAATCAGTAACAGAAAAAATGCCAAAGTTATTTGATAGACTATAATTGATTAATACTTTTGAACCAACTTCAGAAAAGCTAAATGCATTATGAATTAACTCATTAATCATTACCATAAAATATTCACGTGGAATTAACAACGCAACATCAGAATCTAAAGAAAAATTAAATACAACATCACCTGTTCTACCTTGTTGATTTGATATTTTTTCTGCGCATTCTCTAATAAGAAAAAGCACCTCTACTAACTTTTGGTCGTATACTGGGAAATTAGGTTGTTGTAATCTATGATAAAGAATTACATTATTTATGGTTCGTTGAAGTCTATCACAAGAACGTTCAATAACATTTACGCTATTTAAAAATTTTTGTCTACTTTCAAAATTCGACTTATCGTTCTTTAATAAAAAGGTTGCCATTACTAAAGAAGTTAAAGGGGTGTTTAACTCGTGGGCAGCATGTAAGAATAAATCATGCCTCGAATCAAATTCCGATTGATTTTGAATATTCATTTGAATTTATTTTTTGTTAGAATTAGATGTATATAACCATACATCAGTGTATCCCTTTTTTCTAAAATATCTAACCTTCTCTTGAGCTTCCTGATAATCATTACTAGAGAAAACAACTAAAAATACCAGTTTACTTTTATCTCCTTTCCAATAGGGCTCTGCATTAACACCAGATTTCTTCATCTTGGCAACTTCAGAAAGTGCATTTTTTATGCTAAAAAAACCTCCGAATACTACATTATATTTATCTCGGGGGTACTTTATAGTATATTTAACTGAATCGTTATTTTTTTCTGGTGCATTTTCAAGTGTGTAACTTAAAGGTATTGTTAATGTATCTGAATTATTAACAGCTTTGCCTTTAGCGATTGAATCCGACTTAATATTTACTAAGTCATTTTGAGTTTCAATATTCTTAATTCCTTGTTTACTTTTACCATCAATTTTTGCAATCTCCATTAACAATTTGTTGTTAATAGCTATGTTTTCTTGAATCGCATTGTAAAGAAGTAATCTTTCCTTTCTCGCATCAAAAACATTTATATTATAACCAAGGCCTAACGAAAAAACCAGTAAGTCATCTTTACTACCCGTGTTTAAACCATCTAATAAACTAGTTAATGTTAGATAGTATGAAACATTCGCCTTTGCTGTTAATAATTCATTTAATCTAAAAGAGTAGCCTCCTCCCAACTTATAGGAGAAAAATGACATATCGTAAATTGCAAGTCCCTTTTTTACACTCCAAGAATTAATATTAGTATGAAAAAGTGCAACACCACCAAAAATAGAAAGTGATGACTTATTTAATATGCTTTTTTTTGCATTTTTGAATGTTTTAATATACCCAATATCAACATCATAAATTCTAAATGAATTTCTGTAACTTCCATCAGCTTCTACACCGCTAGAACTACCCACAGCGTAATTAGATCCTAAAGTTACTACATTAGCCAAATTAAATAAGGCCCCCAATGTCCAGGTCATACCTGGATTACCCACTTCATTATTAATGATGTAGTTTCTCCCTAAAGATGAATGAAAAGTTATTGTACTCTTATCAAATAAAGATTGTGATTGCACATCTATGCATGTTGATGCACAAAACAAAACTAAAGTTAAATTAAGAGTTTTAATTTTCATAATACCTTAAATCTGTTTGATAAATAAAAAACAGCTATGCCTATCATTATAGCAATCATGAGTATACTTAATAAAGGGCTAGTAATAGGAATATCGGGCTCATCTGGCGGTGGTGGTGCTGTTTCGGTTTGTTTATTATCTTTTGGTTGCAACACCTCACCATTATCTTTGTTATTAGCTAAACCGCTTTTTCCATCCTCACCCAACCTATCAATACCGTCAATTGTTCCAACCTCGTTGTTATTATATTTTTCTTGGTTACTCGGTATAGGTGATTCATTTTTACTATCTCTATTAAACCATGATTTAACGCGATTACCAATATTACCTGAGCCAATACCTCCAAAAGCGTAATAATCAACTTCCGATGAACGACTTTTCAATCTGTATCCTCCATTATATAAATCTTCTTCATCGTAGCTTTTTTTATAAAAACGCTCTTGCCTTGTTCTATATTTTTCTTCTTCAGAAAACTCATAAACAGAATTAGAATAGTTTGAATTCTGATAACCATAGTCTCCATAGATATCGTAATCCCCATCAGGATCATTAGCGCTTTGGGCTATGGAATCGAAAGCTGTTAAAAACAATAAACCGAAAAATACTCCCCTCTTTATATTAATTTGATATGCCAAATTCATTTGTTAAGAATTAAAATTTATTGTATTGATAGCTTTGATGTACCTAATAAAACGCCATCAGATAACAACAAAATATTATAAATACCAGAATCAAATTGTTTGGTATCTATATCTATATCGTTTGTAGTACTTAGTTGTTTATGTATTACTCTTCCTAGCTGATCAACAACATGTATTTCATAACAATCGTGATGTAAACCTGCTATTTTTAATTTTACCACATCGCCCTCTTTAGCTGGGTTTGGTAATAGCAAAATGTTGGCTGCAGATGTTGTAATGGCTGGATCTATACAAACAACATGACTGTATAATGATGATTTATTTGTTTCTACCAACTTTATCCTGTAGCATATTAAACCACTGGCATTATTTAGTATATCAGCATCGGTGTAAGTGTAGTTTGTTGCAACAACAGCACCAGTATTAGGCTTAATAATTGCTACTTCTTTAAATGTTAAATCAGTGCTAAGTTTTCTTTCTAAAATATGGCTTTGCATATTTAACTCTGAAGCTGTGCGCCAATTTAACACCACGTTATCATTACTTTTAGCTGCATTAAAGCTAAGTAACTTAATAGGTAAAGGATTAAGCGGAGAAAAAACAATCGCAAATCTTTTACCAAACGATGCTGGGCTGCTTGATATGCTAAACGGATAGTCAACACCAGCAATTATTGGTAAAGTGGTATTAAGCATCCTATCTATTAAATAACTATTTAACCCAGTTGGTATAACACTTAAATTGTTAAATCGTAAAGAATAATTACCTGCAGAAGCATCT
>CANHBJ010000098.1 GCA_947459075.1 Bacteroidota bacterium | reverse complement strand
GATTGATCGCAAACAATACCAGCTAAAGCTATAACAGCAATTTCTGTTGTACCACCACCAATATCAATAATCATGTTACCCATTGGCTCAAAAACATCAATACCAATACCAATAGCCGCAGCCATAGGCTCGTGTATCAAATAAACCTCTTTAGCGCCTGCACGTTCTGCACTGTCTCTAACTGCACGCTTTTCAACTTCAGTAATGCCAGAAGGAATACAAATCACCATCCGTTGTTGAGGCTTAATTAATTTGCTACCTTGAGGTATCATTTGAATCATTCCACGAATCATGTGTTCTGCAGCGTTAAAATCTGCAATTACACCATCTTTAAGCGGACGAATGGTTTTAATATCCTCGTGAGCCTTACCATGCATTTGCTGTGCCTGGCTACCTACTGCTATAACATTACCAGTTTTGCGATTGATCGCAATGATTGATGGTTCATCAACAACCACCTGATCCTTAT
Organism: Bacteroidota bacterium; assembly: GCA_947459075.1. Lineage (GTDB taxonomy): Bacteria > Bacteroidota > Bacteroidia > UKL13-3 > UKL13-3 > UBA6183. The sequence continues at coordinate 8,405 of CANHBJ010000098.1, read as the reverse complement.
GTATTATCAAGGTATTAGCAGTACCAAGGTCGATGGCTAAATCTTGTGTTAAGAAGCTAAAAACTCCCATATTTTATCTAAATCGTTAAGTGCGTATATATATAGCTTGCAATATAAAAATATATTTAGCATTTCATGTGGCATATTATCCACCTTTTTTACAGCATGTTATTTTAAACCAAATATGCTAAAAATTACATAGTAAACCGCTTGCTATTTCTAATGTTTAAAGTGTCTTATTCCGGTAAAGTACATCGCTATTTGATTTGCATTGCAATAGTTGATACTTAATTCATCTTTAATAGAGCCACCGGGCTGTATAACTGCTTCTATACCTTCCGTTCCTGCTATCTCTACACAATCAGGGAAAGGAAAAAATGCATCACTCGCCATTACAGCTCCTTGTAAACTAAATCCGTATTCTTTTGATTTGCTTACAGCTCCTTTCAAGGCATCAATACGAGATGTTTGCCCACAACCAATTCCTACCAATTGTTTATTTTTTGCTAAGACTATGGTGTTACTTTTAGTGTGTTTAACAATGATATCAGCAAATATCATATCACTAATTTGTTCTTCGGTAGCGGCTTTTTGGGTAACCAGTTTTAGATTTTCCGTGGTTAATAAAACGGTGTCTTTATCTTGCTCAACCACGCCATTTAATAAACTGCGGAATTGTTTCCCTAAAGGCATCTTACCATTTTGAACCAATAATATTCTATTCTTTTTGCTTTGTAAAATTTCTAAAGCTTTACCAACAAATCCTGGTGCAATAAGTACTTCCATAAACAACTTATCAATTTCTAAAGCTGTTGCTTCATCAATAGGTTGATTGGTTGCAATAACACCTCCAAATGCAGAAGTTGGATCACCTGCTAATGCATCAATATATGCTTGAGAAATAGTATTACGTGTAGCAACTCCACAAGGGTTGTTGTGTTTGATAATTGCAGCGGTTGGCTCACTAAAATCACTGATTAAACTTAATGCTGCATCAACATCTAATAGGTTATTGTATGATAATTCTTTACCATGAACTTGCGTAAACAACTCGTTTAAATGCCCATAATATACCCCCTTTTGATGAGGATTTTCACCATATCGTAGTGTTTTTGCAGGAGCAACACTTGCTTTAAATGCAGTAGTGTTTTCTTTATCAAAATATTGAAAAATTAAACCATCATAATGTGATGTGGTATGAAAAGCTTTTGTAGCAAACTGCCTGCGTTGCTCAATTGTAGTTGCTCCGTTTTGATTGGTAATCATTTCAGCAACAACCGAAAAATCAACTTTATCGCAAACAATAAGTGTATCGTTAAAATTTTTAGCTGCTGCTCGAATCAATGAAACACCGCCAATATCAATCTTCTCTATAATTTTTGATTCGTCTGTTGTGGTTTTTACGGTTTCTTCAAAAGGATATAAATCAACCACTACCAAATCAAGAAAAGGAATGGCAAATTCAGCCACTTCTTTTTGATCTTGCTCGTTACTTCTTCTAGCTAAAATTCCGCCAAAAACTTTTGGATGCAGGGTTTTTACGCGTCCACCCAAAATGCTCGGATAACCTGTTAAATCTTCTACACGGTTAACCGGAATACCTAATTTTTCAATATAATCTTGTGTTCCGCCTGTTGAGTAAATATTTACTCCTTGTTGGTGTAAGGTTTTAGCTAAAACATCTAAACCATCTTTGTAAAATACTGAAATTAAAGCATTAGTGATTTTGCGAGACTCTTGCATAAAAATATTAGGTTGATTTTTGGAGCCGCAAAAGTAAGGTAAGAAATCGGAATTTTTAGGATGCGAAGTGCTATTTTTAGATTTAATTGAAACGAAATATTTAAATTACATTTACCTCAGGAGTGATGGTAACGCCAAATTTTTGTAACACGCTGGCTTGGATATCCATTGCTAATTGCCAGATTTCGTTTCCGCTGGCACCACCATAGTTAACCAATACCAATGCTTGGTCTTTATGAGATCCTACATTTCCAACAACCTTACCGCGCCAACCGGCTTGCTCAATTAACCATCCTGCAGCCACTTTAATATTTCCCGAGCTTGCAGGATAACCTACGATACTTGGGTGCTCAGCCTTTAAAGCATTAAACTGCTCGGCAGGTATTTCAGGATTTTTAAAGAAACTACCTGCATTACCCAAAACCTTAGGATTAGGCAACTTACTTTGTCTAATACTAATTACCGCATCACTTACTTCTTTAACAGTAGGATTGGTTATTTTTTTCTCTGCCAAAACTTGTTGTATAGCACCATAAGAAACATTACAAAGAGGATGCTTGGAAAGCTTAAAAGTTACAGATGATATAATGTATTTGCCTTTTGCTTCCTGTTTAAAAATACTCTCTCGGTATCCAAATTTACAGTCGCTGTTAGAAAATTTTACCATATCACCAGAAGCAATTTCAACAGCTTCCAAGCTATCAAACGTATCCTTAATCTCTACACCATATGCGCCAATATTTTGCATTGGAGCTGCACCAACACAACCAGGTATTAAACTCAAATTTTCAACACCACCCAACCCTTTTTCAATACAGTATAACACAAACTCGTGCCACACCTCACCTGCCATGGCTTTTATCCAAACATGGTTATCATTTTCTGAAACCATTTCTATACCCTTCAAGTTCATTTTAATTACCATGCCATCAAAGTTGCCAGTAAGTAAAACGTTACTTCCTCCACCAAGCACCAAAATGTTTCTATCACTTAAATTAAAAGCTGCACAAAATATACATAGTTCTTCTACTGTATTAATTACCACAAACTCCCTTGCTTTGGCATCAATACCAAAGGTGTTAAACTCTTTTAGCGATATGTTCTGCTGAATATTCATCTCGTTGGCAATTAAACAAAAGCCTTTTAAAATACCATGCTAAATTTTCAAATACTATATTTGTAAGCGTGAATATAAAGTTGCCGCACATCAGCTTACTTTTAAAAAGACTGCTATTAGCCTTTGGCTTATACACTTTTTGCAGAATATTTTTTTTCATTACCTATTTTCAAATATTTTCAGCACAACCAGTAAATAAAATTATTTTAGCTTTTATCTCGGGTATTTGGTTTGATACATCAGCAGTAGTCTATTCTTTTGGATTGGTCATATTGATGCATATAATCCCTTTACCTATAAGAAATAAAATTGGTTATCAATTTGCCATAAAGTTAATATTTATGTTGGCTGTAGTTTTAGGGCTAACTTTAAATTTTATCGACATTGGATATTTTACTTTTAGTGGAAAAAGAAGTGGCTTTGAATTACTAAAAATGCAAAGTGCGCAAAATGTATCTCCATTAGTTTATTTAATTGATTATTGGTATTTGCTACTTATACTTATTACAACTTTAATTATCACTTGGCGTATATTTCCAAAGCTTAATATAGCAGAACATAAATCACCAAAAACTAATATTGTATTTGAATTTTTATTGATGCTACTTATTATAGGTTTGACTTTTTTAGGCGCAAGAGGTAGCATTGGATTGAAGCCATTAAACACTTTAGATGCAGCTAAAATTGCTGGAGCAGAGTTAATGCCATTATCATTAAATACTCCATTTCAAATGTTAATGACCATGGAACAAACTGGGGTTGATGAGAAAAATTATATGTTAGAGACTGAAGCCAATAACTTGTTCAATCCAAACCATATTAACTTAAATAAACAAGCAACACCAGGAAGAAATGTAGTGATTATTATTTTAGAAAGTGTGGGCAAAGAGTATGTTGGCTTTTATAATAATGGCAATGGATATACTCCTTTTTTAGACTCTCTGATGCAATTTAGCGAGGTATACATGAATGCCTATGCTAACGGTAAGCGAAGTATTGAAGGTATACCCGCAATTACTGCGTCAATGCCTAGTTTAATACCTGGCGATTATATTAATAGCTTTTATCAAACAAACAAATTACATAGCATTGGATATTACCTTGCCAATAGTGGATATCAAACTTCATTTTATCATGGTGGTAAAAACGGCACCATGAGTTTTGATAGGTTTATAGCAAATACGCAAGCTGGAACTTATTACGGCCTTAATGAATACCCAAATAAGAAAAAAGACTTTGATGGACATTGGGGTATCCCCGATGAACCATATTTACAATACGTAGCTCATGAGTTAACTCAAAAGCAACAGCCATTTTTCTCTACTGTATTTACTCTTTCATCTCATCATCCTTATGAGGTACCTATGGAGTACAAAAACAAATTTAAAGGTGGGCCATTACCCATTCACGCTACAGTAGAATACACTGATTATGCAATAAGGAACTTTTTTGAAACAGCTAAAAAGGAGCCTTGGTATGACAATACTATTTTTGTTTTTACGGCCGATCATAGCAGTGAGAATACATTAGCATATTACCAAACAGCACAAGGTAAATATGCCATACCACTTTTTGTATTTGATGCAGCAAAAATGGAAAAAAAGAATGAACCATTGTTGGTTCAAGAAACTATTGATCACCTTGGAATAATGCCTTTAATATTAAATAAAGTTACCACCACAAAAACAACGTACTTTAGCTTTGCAGGAAATGGAGCTATTCAATTTGACGGTGGCCTATATCAATTCATACAATATCCTTATGTATTAAAATTTGATGGTACAACAAGCGTTGAATTTTATGATTTAAATAACGATAGTTTGATGCTAAATAACCTAATAGAAAACAAAACGGCATCTATACAAAAGGTGCAGGAAATGGAAAAATATTTACAGGCTATTATTCAACAATACAACCACAAATTAATAACCAACAAAACGTATTAATTACTTTTTGCTGCGCATGCGATAAAGGGCAACTAAGCAAATTATAATAAGTATTAAACTGCCTGCAAGGTCTAAAAATAAAGCTGATTTCATCCGTTTAAAAGTTCTTTTTTAAGTTTTTGAGAAAGTCCATTCACCACTAGTTCATATGAATGATCAATCAATTCAAATACAAGTTTATCCGTTACATCTTGATTGAACACCAACGTATTCCAATGCATTTTATTCATGTGAAAACCAGGTGTAACAGCTGAATATTGCGATCTTAAATCTAATGCATAATCGGGGTTGCATTTTAAGTTGCACCTATTGGGTTCACTAAAGCTGGTTAATGCAAACATCTTTCCCATTACTTTATAAACCAAAGTATCTTCGCCAAAAGGTAAGGTTTCTTCAACACCCTTTTTACTCAAGCAATATTCTCTGAATAATTCAATATTCATGATTACAAAATACGGTAACCAAGTGTTAGCTGAAACATGTTTGCTCGGGTGCTGTAGTTTATTTGTTTGCCCGCAGTTGTTATAATAGTTTTTCCCAAATCACCAATACTTGCATCATATCTTGCATCTATGCTAATTTTACCTAAGCTTACCCCCACACCAGCTTGAAATCCAATTGTAGCAGTATTAAAATTATTTTTAGAAAAATTAGGGTCTTTAAGTAATTGAGGTGCATCTTGATTAGCACCCATTAAAAATTGAAAATTAGGACCAGCACTAAAGCGAAAAACAGCAACTTTATATCCAAACAATACAGGAACATCCAAATAAGTAAGTGTATTGGTTACGGTTAACTTACTCGAATCATCGGTAAATACACCTCTGCGTTGTGTAAGTAATACTTCTGGCTGAACAAAAAAGCCTGCAGCACTTGCTCGCATAAAACCACCAAAAACAAAACCAGTAGTTGAGTTGGCATCACCTAAATTAGGCGCCTTGCTTAATGTGCTTACATTTATACCCGCCTTTACACCAGCAACAAAAGGTTGTGCTTGTGCTGTATGCACAAATAAAATGACAAATAATATTGCTGCAATTTTTTTCATAAATCAAAAATACAAAAAACGCCCGCATTTGCATGCGGGCGTTATGTAAAGTTTAAAACAAATATTTTAGTTATAGGCAGGCAAAAAACTATATTTCTTACTTAGCTCTAACTGATTTTGTAAAAAATTATCAGGGTAAGTAACCGTCACATCTTTAATTTCATCACCATTGGCAACAGCCTTAAGTTGTGGTTGTATAAAACATTTATAAGGTGCAGTATTTAATTTAGCAAAACGATCACGCACTTCTTTTAATAAAGTTTGATCTACTTTAACACCGTAACCTTCAACCAATGCAGTTGCAGCAACATAATCACCTTCCGATTTTATACGTTGTATCTCGAGCACGAATTTTAAAGAGTAAGCATCTTCTTGATTTTATATGAATTAAAAAAGTGATCATATAAAAATAACTATATTGCTTTGGTATAACAATCAAAACACACATACGATTCATTCGGAAAGCGAAATGGCATTTTAGGAAATCGACAATATCTACTAATTTAAATTATACGTAATTCGAAAAACAGGCATGGAAATAATTCAAAACCAAAACAACACCACACTCATTATTCTTATACTTTTTATTGGCATTATGGTACTTGTAGAGTTTAATAACAGGCTCAGGTACTTTTTTAATGGCAGACTTGTATCAGAACACACGTTAAATAATTTGTTGCAGCAGGCTTCATACCAAAATGATACCATTAATGCACAAAGCTATCTTGAAAAGGTTGGTCAAATAGTTCGATTTGGATACCAATTCAGCCAGCAAATGTTTGTACCCCTTGAAGATGAGCTGAAATGTTGCGAGGATATGGTTGATGCATACAGTAGTCAGAATAAGCAGAAAGTAAAATTCAATTATTCTGTGCCAACTAACATTTTAGAATATAAAATCCCACCATATTCTATTGCCATATTAATTGAAAATGCACTGAAACATGGAATAGCTGGTATAAATGAACAGCATATTGATTTATCAATAACAAGTAACAATTATTCAATTCAAATTTATTTAAGTGGATATAGGCTACCAGATAGTAAATTGATTCGCAATCCCAAGAAGGCACATGGATTATTTTATCTAAAAAACAGGGTGAATTATTTTAACTATTATTATGGGTGTAACTATCTAGATGCCATTTTTATTAGAGATAATCAATTGGTATTAAACTTTGCAAAAAAAGCATGAAGGTATTAATAATAGAAGACGAGCCTGAGCAATTATCGGGTTTAATTAACTTTTTTAAGAAGGAATTCAGCGAATTTGAAATTGTTGGACTAAGAGATATTGAAACAGCAAAAAAAGCACTTAAGAGTAATGATTTTGACCTAGCCATTTTGGATATAGTAATCAATGGTGTAACAATATTTAATGCCCTTAAAGAGGTTTCATTAGAAGGTAAGCAATTGCTATTTATTACGGGCAATCAAAATTTTGCTATTAAGGCGTTTGAGTTCTATGCTGTGGATTATATAATGAAGCCATACTCAAACAAAAGACTAAAAGAAAGTATCGAAATTGCATTACAACGCAGACGGATCAAACAACCTGCAACAGGCAATCCATATAAGTTAATGCTAGATGATTTAAGCCGAAGTTCAATAGAAGCGATTGCATTACCAGTATCAAATGGCCAAATTTTAGTGAAACTAAAAGATATTATTGCCATACAGGCCGAGCGAAGTTATTGTGTGATTTACACGCTTGAGGCTGGAAAAATAATTATTAGCAAGCCACTTGCATGGATGGATAAACTGCTTACACCTGAAGGTTTCTTCAGGGTGCATCGTTCATGGTTAATTAATCCTGCTCATGTTAGGCGATTCATAAAGCAACAAGGCAATTCACTTGAACTAACTAGTCAACTTATTGTTTCAATTACAGACCAATCAAAAAATAAACTCATAGCTTGGTTTAAAAACACCACATTATTTGGTTAGGAAGTTAAAAACAAGCTAAGGGAAACTGAAAGCGGAAATTGGGATAAAAGCGGCAACCTGCAAATAACCAGTATATAGTTTCGTAAGAAAAACTATGAAAAAAATAACCCTTATCCTCCTGCTATGTGCAGGAATGTTTCAAACCACTACTGCTCAGGTATACAAAAAAGGCAACATGAGTTTATTTTTCGGTGTAGGTGCATCAAATATCCTTGCTAATACACTAAGTAAAGTGGGAGAAGGAGCATCTAATGTTGTTGGTCCATACATATTCGGATACCAGTATCACCTCACTGATAAACTAACAATTGGTTTAGCCTATACGCATCAAAGTGCTTCTACAGGAGATGTTACTAATGAAGATGGATTAGACAATGTAACCTACCGAACAAACCTAAATTTTTCAACATTCTTATCTCAACTAAATTACAGTTGGTACAATAACGAAAACAATACATTTATTCTATACTCAGGATTATCTGTAGGTACGTTTACAGTAAAATCTGACCTTGAAATACTTTCGGGCAATAAAGATCTTGCAACAGTATATTCAGGAATTACAGAGGGTTTTGCCTATCACATTACAGCTATTGGGTTTAAAGGT
>CANHBJ010000097.1 GCA_947459075.1 Bacteroidota bacterium | reverse complement strand
CAGATGTAAACAGTTTGTATGATGCTTTGTGCAAGCAAGTTTTAGAAGCATATATGGGCATGCCATACAGAAATGTAAGTGAGTTGTATTATACCAATTCACAAAAAGCTAAAGAAGCAACTGCAACAAAAATTAAAGCTATTAAAGATACCATCGCATTAAAAAATAAACCCTTACTAAACCTAAATGAATATTGCGGAACATACACTAACAGTCTTTATGGCAAGGTTGAAATAAAGCAGGTGAAAGGGAAATTACAATTGGTTTTGGAGCATCATCCCAACAATATTGGTAAATTAGATTTTGTGAATGAAAATAGGTTTTTATGCACTTACACCGATGTTACTTGTGGAGTAGAGCCATTAAGTTTTAAAATAGAAAATAATCAAGTTAAAAGTATAACCGTAAAAGTTGCTGATTTTATCGATTATTTATCTTACGATTTTATTAAGGATTAATGGAGGTAGTTTATTCTAAATCATCTTGGGTTTCGTTGGCCTGCCAAATTTGGGCCAGTAAACCATATTCTTCTAACCCTTTTTTACCTACTTTATTGTAAGGAATCCATATAGCTGGTTCGTGTAATAAAACCTGTACTGCATTTTCATCCGGAAAGGTCTTATAATCAAAATATTTTAAACCAATTCCAATATACCCGGTGTAGTAATAAGTAATATTATTTTTGATACAAAATTGTAGTTTAAGTAAAATTAAAAACTTACCTAAACTATATTTTTTATAGTTGGGGTGATAAGCATTTAATATTCCTGCTATGCTTTTTTCACCTTTATCAAAACATCCGAATGCAATCAACATATCACCATCGTATACCTTAATTACGAATGATTCAAATATGTTATTAGGGCTATCTCCATATAAATTATCATAAATAGATTGAGCATGTTCAAACGAAACATACTCTCGGTAAAGTGCGAATAAATCTTCCATTTCAGGAGTTATTTGCAAAGGCGTAATGGTGTAGCTAAAAGACTTATTTTGCCTTAAAATCTTATTATATGAAGAACTTAGTTTAACAGATGATACATCAGTGCGCAACCAAAATACATCATGTAAAGTACCAAGATATTCGATGTAAAAGGTTGTGAACAATTGTTGCCTATAGCGATAATAACCTTCAGCCAAATAATTGTCTAAAATATTACCAGATACAGGTGCTACCAAAACCAAATCATCTTCGTTTATATACATACTCTTATGGCAAAAATAACAAAATGTGGGGGATAAAGTGGTCAATTTGAGTTTGATTACAACAAATAGTTGCTCAAGTTTAGCTTGGGTTAAAGCCATGCTATTAGTATATTTTCTATTGCTTTACACAACAAAAAAATATCGTATTAAAAACAATTATTTGATTTTGGTTAACCCAATTTTAATCACAAAAAAAGCCACCCTAAGGTAGCTTTAAATGGTTTAAATATTTTTAAATTACTTAACTGTAGAAGTATCAGTAGCTATAGAATCAACAGATGTTTTAACTGTTTCATTAGGGTTGCCGTATTCACCAGCCTTGTTAACTGAATAATCAGATTTTTCTGATTTATAAAGTTCATTGCGCTCAAGAGTTTGCTTAGCTTCATCTTGTCCGTAGTGGCAAGCTGTTAATAAAGTAATAACTAGGGTAGATGCTAATATTTTTTTCATTTTGATAATTAGTTTATCTTAAAAAAAAGAGTACCCGGGGCGGGACTTGAACCCGCACATCTTTAAAGGATACAGGATTTTAAGTCCTGCGTGTCTACCAATTCCACCACCCGGGCATGTAAAGAACTTTTCAAAAAAACCGGGTTTGAGTATTACTCAAACCCGAATGTTTTGGAGCGAAAGACGAGGTTCGAACTCGCGACCTCAACCTTGGCAAGGTTGCGCTCTACCAGCTGAGCTACTTTCGCTTTTATTCAACGTTTCCGTTGATTAATGTGTTGCAAATATAGGCCTAATTTCTATTCTGCAAACATTTTCGTAAAAAAAATAAGTTACTTTATTCAATTCCATTGATAAAAAGGCATTTATTTTAAATAAATAGAATTACACTGCATTTTAACTAATGTTTATTTAAGAAGTTTCTTTATTTCATTCAATTTCATAAGTGCTTCAACTGGTGATATGGTATTTATATCTAACAACAATAAATCATCTTTTATTTGATCGAGTATAGGGTCATTTAATTGAAACATAGATAACTGTATAGGATTAACTTTAGGTGAACCAACTTTTTCCTCAGCTTGAGAACGCTGTCCCTCTAGTTCTTTTAAAATTACATTTGCTCTGTTAACTACTAATTGTGGCACTCCTGCCATTTTAGCTACATGAATACCAAAGCTGTGTTCACTTCCTCCTTGAGCCAATTTACGCAAGAAAATAATTTTATTGGTAGCTTCTTTAATCTCTATGTGGTAGTTTTTTATACCCACATTGTTTTTTTCAAGCTCGTTTAATTCGTGGTAATGCGTAGCAAACAGTGTTTTAGGTTTTGTTGGATGATGATTTAAAAACTCAGCAATAGCCCAAGCAATAGAGACACCATCATAAGTACTAGTACCACGCCCAATTTCATCCAAAAGAATTAAGCTGTTAATCGATAGGTTATTTAATATACTAGCTGTTTCGGTCATTTCAACCATAAACGTACTTTCTCCACTACTAATATTATCACTTGCACCAACACGTGTAAATATTTTATCAACTAGTCCAATTTCGGCCATGCTTGATGGAACAAAACAACCTATTTGCGCCATTATAACATTTATGGCTGTTTGTCGTAATAATGCTGATTTACCCGCCATATTAGGGCCTGTAAGGATAATTATTTGTTGTTGTTCGCGGTCTAAATAGATATCATTTGGGATGTAGCTTTCTCCAGGAGGTAGTTGTTGTTCAATAACTGGATGCCTTGCCCCTTTAAGTATAAGTTTATTACCTTCATTTATTTGTGGTTTGGTGTAATGGAGTTTAACAGCTAGGTTGGCAAATGAAAATAAACAATCTAATTTTGCCAATAACATAGCGTTTTGTTGAATGATATTTACGTATTCACTAACATGATTTACCAATTCGGTAAATAAGCGCTCTTCTATTGTGCTTATCTTTTCTTCGGCACCTAATATTTTTTCTTCATACTGTTTTAATTCTTCGGTAATGTATCGCTCTGCATTAGTTAAAGTCTGCTTTCTTATCCATTCTGGTGGTACTTTATCTTTATGCGTGTTGGTTACTTCCAAATAATATCCAAAAACATTATTAAAAGCTACTTTAAGTGAAGGAATACCTGTACGAACTTGTTCACTTTGCTGTATTTGTAATAAATAATCTTTACCGTGAAATGCAATTTTTCTAAGTTCATCTAATTCTTCATGGATACCATCGTTAATTAGCTCACCTTTATTCAATAATGCAGGTGGGTCGTTTTTTAATGTTTTATCAATTGCCTCTATTGCCCAGTTGCAATCATGCAGCAATTCGGCCATTTTTACTAATACAGATTTGCCACTATTAATTAATAAGTTTTTTATGGGTTGAATATGTTTAAGCGATCGATTGAGTTGTGCTAATTCTCTTGGATTTATTCTGCGCATTGCAACTTTCGATACCATTCGTTCAATATCTCCCAACTGTTTAAGTTCATTGGTTGCATGGTCACATAATTGGTTGTCATGAAATGCGGCATCAACAATCTCAAGCCTTTCATCAATAAACTGTTTCTCTTTTAATGGCAGCACTACCCAACGTTTTAATAAACGAGCACCCATAGGTGTTACGGTGTAATCTAGAATATCTATTAGTGCCTTTCCATGCTCATGATTAGGTTGAAGTAGTTCTAAATTTCTGATGGTAAATCTATCAAGCCAAACATATTTCTCTTCATCTATGCGCGATAATGCTTGTATGTGCGAAAGTTCATTATGATGTGTTTCATTTAAATAATGGATACATACTCCAGCTGCTATAATCGCCATTTGCATTTCTTGCATACCAAAACCCTTTAAATTGGCAGTATTAAAATGGCCTATTAGTTTATCGTAAGCAAACTGGTGTTGAAAAATCCATTCGTCTAAATAATAGGTATAGAATTTATCGCCTGCCAGCGCTTGAAAAGCTTTTAGCTGTTTTTTGTTAACAACGATTTCGGCAGGTTTTAGTCCTTGAATAAGTTTTTCTATATATTCGGGTGTACCTTCACTCGCCATGAATTCACCAGTGCTTATATCAACAAAAGCAACACCGGCCTTCGTTCCATCCAAGTGAACGGCACATAAGTAGTTATTGTATTTGTGATCTAGTATTTTATCGTTATATGAAACACCTGGTGTAACCAGTTCAGTAACACCACGCTTAACAATTTTTTTAGTAAGTTTAGGGTCTTCTAATTGATCGCAAATGGCAACGCGTTGACCAGCTCTTACTAATTTAGGTAGGTATGTGTCAAGTGAATGGTGAGGAAAACCAGCCAATTCTATATGTGAAGCAGATCCATTTGCTCGTTTCGTGAGAACGATCCCAAGTATTTGAGCAGCCTTTATGGCATCTTCACCAAATGTTTCATAAAAATCGCCAACTCTAAAAAGTAATATTGCTCCAGGGTACTTTGCCTTTATATCAAGGTACTGCTTCATTAAGGGCGTTTCTTGTTGTGCTTCTTTTTTAGCCATAAATAATTATGGCAAAATACAACATATGAATAGCGGTGAGTACACATTTTGTAAACAAAAAAGCCCAACTTTATAGTTGGGCTTTTTTGTTATTTAGGGTTGTAAATGTGCAACCAAACTTGTCCGTTAAACTTGCTCATGTATGATCGCAGTTGCCTATTTGCTTCTTTTCTGTTGTCTCCATAGTATACACAAACACGCACCATTTTCGATCGCTCACTGTCTTTAAATAATGCAGCTTGTAATCCTTGTTTACGCAACTTATTTCTGAATGGATACGCATATTTAGATCCAGCATATGTTCCAACAATTATATTGTATTTACCCATTGGGCGAACAATACCATCTATATCATTAAGTAAAATTCCTTCCTTTGGCTGAGAACTAGGACTTACAGCCACTTTTATTGGAGTTGATGTATCAGGATCTCCTTTAATGTCTGAATGTCTTCCAAATTTCTTGAATTCTGAAGTGTCGTTAGTTTCTGGAGTTGTGATTACAACTACTGGATTTTTATCATCAATTTTTTGGTTATTGTTAGTGATGCTATCAATGTTAACAATCTTTATATCATTTGTTTTAGCAAAAATACTATCAGCATTTGATGGGATTATTTCTTTTACAAGTGATATTGTTGTATCAACTAGAGGCTTTTTAGACTCAGCAATTGGTTCGTCTCCTTGTTTTATATTATTCTGGAATGGAACAAACATGAGTTCTTCTATACCATCTAAATTAAACCAATCTAAGTGCTTTCTATTAGCACTTGCTCCTATATTGTAACTAATACCAACGTATGCGTTAGTCATGCCATCATATACTTTGTCAGAATATGCTCCATCTAAATAATAAGTTTGTACTAATTTGTATTCTGCTCCAAAACTTAAGTCGAAACGATTGCTTAAAAAGTACTTAAAATCTAAACCGAAATTGTTAGCAATGAACCGAACATTTTTATTGTAGTTTTTGAATTGACCATCCACACGGTTAACCTCTATATCAGGGTACATGTATCCTGCTCCAATAGATAGAAATGGATTCAGTCTATGAAAAAATCGGCCCATTTTCCTGAGTTTAAATACTCTTTCTAAGTTTAATAATCCACTACCTGAAAAATAATAATATGAAGCATTAAATTTTGTGTAATTGGCAACATTATCTCTTGTTCCTGTTATAATATCAACTTGTTGGGATCCTGTAAGTGTACCTACACCTACGGCTAATCTACCTGCAAGAAATCTACTTGGAGCTACCTTAAATCCAATTTCACTGTAACCACCCGCGGTACCTGTTATTGATGTGTTTGGCATTGAAAAGCCTCCATTTACATCAAATGCAAAACGAGTATATTTGTATTGTGCATAAGCGTTTCCAATGGAAAGCAGGAATAGTAGAACTACCGTTACGATATTTTTGTAAAAGCTAATCATAAGGATTTTGAGGTATTCACATTGTTATTTTGTACAAATATATGTATAAAATGCAAAAAACATTTTAAATTTATTCAATCACAAAAAAATAATTATTTTGTAACATGGAATTTAGAAAATTATCACAAAGTGGATTAAAAAGAATAAGTGTAGAGGATTATAAGTCAGTACTAAAACTCGATTATGATATTATTGCTGATAATATTAGAAGTGGTCAAAATGTTGGTTCGTTATTTAGAACTGCGGATTCTTTTGCTGCTGATAACTTCTATTTATGCGGTATTTCACCCACACCGCCCAATAAGGAAGTGCTAAAAACCGCATTAGGAGCAACGGAGTCGGTAAAATGGACTCATTTTGCTGATATTGAAAATTTAATAAAGTATTTGAGGGAGGAGGAAATCAACATTGTTGTAGTGGAACAAACAACTCATTCGGTTTTACTTCAAGATTTTATCCCAGAAGTTAACAAAAAGTATGCTTTTGTTTTTGGTAATGAGGTTGATGGAGTTAGTGAATTATTCATAAAAAATGCCGATTTGTGTATTGAAATTCCACAAATCGGCACTAAACATAGTTTAAACGTTTCTGTATGTGCCGGAATAGTAATGTGGCACATGTACAATTGCTTAAAAACTATTTAATATAAACTCCTTTGCCAGTATTGATGTCTAGCATCCATACGTCTTTAGAAACCGTAGATCTTAATTCTGTAACAATTTTGGCTGCTTCGAAATAATTATTACTGAAAATAACAATTCGCTTATATTGAGATTTTGCACTTCCAAGTATATGAGCATCCCATCCTTTATCGATGTATTTGTCGCGAGCAATTACAGCATTTTGATCCTGTACAAAAGAACCAACTACAATAGCGTAGTTTTCTTTAACTTGACTTTGATCAATAGTTGCTACCTTAATTTTTGTGCCATCAGGTGCAGTGTATGAAAGCATTTTAGGGTTTAAAGGATATCTGTTGGAAGTGTCGGTTGGAATATTTGTTTTTGCGATAGGGGGTTGTGTGGCCGCATTAGATTTTACGTCTTTTTTACCTTTTGGTTTGTTTTTAGCAGTTAAAGCTTCAGCTTGTTCCGCTTGTAAAGCGCTCATTTTATTTAATACATCTAGCATCAAATTCATTTTAGCGGCAATGGTATCAACTTTTGTATTTACTGTTTCTACTTTAGTATCTACAAGTTTAATTTCTTTGTTTAATACGTCAGCCAGACTATCGTTTATACGTTTATTTCCCTCGCTTATATTAACCTCTAAATTTTCTAATAGTTGTTTGGTGGCTTGATTATTCATAATAGGTAAATGAGCCCAATCAAGCAATTGTTTACGGTCTTCAGGTAAAATTTTGAATGCTAATCCAACATAAGTTAGCGCAAATTTATCATATTTGCCATCACCTCTAACATTGTCTATAGCTGTTGTTTGAGTGAAGTTAAAGTTAACTCCTCCCATTAAATCTATCATTTCATTCACATAATACTTCACATTTATTCCTAAATCATATACGAAATAAGGCTTTGATGTTTTACCGTCTAGTGCTTTATCCTTATCATAATAATACATCATGTAATTGGATCCTAAACTAAGGTATGCATTAAACCTACTCCACATTTCATTTCTTTCAGGTAAAAATGCTGTAATGTTGATATTTGCCTTACCACCAACTTGTGTGAAGCTATTTCTAAAATATCCACCTGATTTACTTCTTCCTGCCATTCCTCCTCCATTAGCCTCACCTGATAGTGAAAAATATTTATTAAAGGAGTACCTGAGGCCTAAACCCCCAAATGGAGCGTTTGATGGACTTGATTCTGTTAAAATTGATGGTAGTCCACCTCTAAATTCGACACTCAATCGAGCTTGCTGTTGTGCATTGGTGTGGGTAGCTAATAATAACAAACATAGCATAAAACCTGAAAGTTGAGTTATTAAATAGCGCATTGTATTCTTCATACTTTTTTATTTGCTTTTAGTGGGAGTAATTCTTAATAAAATCAAAAATAATGTAAAAAAATCAAAGCACGCATAAAATCAATCACAGATTTGTTTAAAATTTAATAAATTGGACAATCTAATGGCTTAAAACGCCTCATTTATTGGCTATTAGCCTTTTTTAATTATTACATTAATATTATTCTGTGACAAAGATAATTGCTCATAAATTAGGTGTATTAGGTTATGAATTGACTCTGTTACACCATATGAAAGCACATTGTATATGCGTTCTTGCATTGTTCCATCTGTAAAATACTGCCCCTTTATTGTAATATATTTATCAAATTGATGTTTGATTGTTTCTCTTTGCTTTTTGTCTAATTCACGATGTAAATGATTAAGTTTTGAACTCCAATCAGTTTTATATTTAATTAATTCGCTTCCAATTTTATTATCTGTTTTCATGGCCATATCTATAAGTTGTTGCATACTCGTTGCAATATCATCAATCAATTTAGCCTGTCCACCATCTTCGTTAAGTACTACAAGTTTTCGTTCAACAATAATATTCTCTGAAAACAAATCAGCTGCATTTAAACCTAATTTATAGAGTTGGTTGTAATGTTGTTCGTTTATTAGCATCACAAAATCACGGAGTGTTAGTATTGGGAAACAGATTTGATTATAGTCGAAAATAGGTTTAAGTTGAAGCCAATAGGCTATTTCACCAGGACCACCAACATAACTTAAATTGGGAAGTATCAATTCTTGATACAATGGTCGCATAATTACATTAGGACTGTATTTTTCTGGATGAGTCTCAATATCAAGTTCTATTTCTTTATTGGAGAAGGTGATAGATGTTCCATCGATAAAAAATGTATTGTTTTGTTTTTTAATGAGCTTTCTACCTTCATTACTT
>CANHBJ010000096.1 GCA_947459075.1 Bacteroidota bacterium | reverse complement strand
CATGAATTTACCAAGTTTAAAGATTTGGAAGAACATGATTTTGGTGTGAATGATGCGCCAAGTTTTAGCAATGACGAAATGGGTGGATTTAGCAATATGGGTACGATAACTCGTAGCAGTAAATTAAACGATATGAGTCAGGACGATGACGAATTTACACCACCGCCATTTTAACAAAACTTCTTTACCACATTTAAATTTTAATATTAAAACGTAATCAATCAGAAATGGTGTGATGAATACCTCATGCCCATGGGATATACTTGTTTCTGACACGTTGCTCGGTAATTAAAATAGAATGTTAATTAGCATTAATTAATTTGGTATGTCATTACATGCACCTTATAAAATAATACAATTTTCAGTTCAATTTTATTCCTTTAAAAAATAATCATTAAACACTACAATTTCTTTATTTTGCAGCACTTTATAAGCGAAATCTTATCATGCAATTCAATAAAAAACATCACAGTAACGACACTTTATTAAACTTATACAAAGGCATGCTTAAACCTCGAATGATTGAGGAAAAGATGCTGATTCTACTTCGTCAGGGACAAGTTACAAAATGGTTTAGTGGTATTGGTCAAGAGGCCATTAGTGTTGGAGTTACACAGGCATTACATAAAGATGAATATATACTTCCACTACATCGTAACTTGGGTGTTTGGACCAACCGTGATATGCCTTTTTCTAAATTATTTTCACAATGGCAAGGTAAATTAAACGGCTATTCAAAAGGCCGCGAACGTTCGTTTCACTTTGGTACAAATGAACATCATATTGTTGGAATGATTTCGCATTTAGGAGCAATGCTTGGTGTAGCAGATGGTATTGCACTTGCTCATAAACTTAAAGGCGAACAAAAAGTTAGCGTAGTTTTTAGCGGTGATGGTGGTGCTAGCGAAGGCGATTTTCATGAAGCAATAAATACGGCAGCGGTTTGGGATTTACCTGTAATATTTTTGATAGAAAATAATGGTTATGGTTTATCTACGCCAAGTAACGAGCAGTTTCGTTGCAAGAATTTTATTGATAAAGCAGTAGGTTACGGTATACAAGGTTATAAGGTAGATGGTAACAATATTTTGGAAGTGTATGACATGGTAAATAACCTTGCAAGCAGCATGCGCTCTAATCCTCGTCCAATAATATTGGAGTGTATGACGTTCCGTATGCGCGGACATGAAGAGGCATCAGGTACAAAATATGTTCCACAAGAGTTGTTTGATGAGTGGGGTAAAAAAGACCCGATAGCAAACTACGAAAACTGGTTAAAAGCAGAAGGTATTTTAACCGATGATATGATTGCCGATTATCGAGTAACATTTAAGAAAGAAATCGATGAAGGAGTAGAAGCCGTTCAGGCCGAACCTGAAATTATACCTAATACAGAAATAGAAATGGCTGATGTATATGCACCAGTACCTTTTCAAAGCAGTGAAAATTTCGGTCATTTACAACATGTTACTGTTAAACCTGCCACTGATAATAAATCACGCAAACGTTTGGTTGATGCCATAAGTGATGGTTTAAAATTAAGCATGCGTAAACACGAAAATTTGGTTTTGATGGGACAGGATATCGCAGAATATGGAGGGGTGTTTAAAATAACACAAGGTTTTATGGAAGAGTTTGGAAAAGGTCGTGTTCGCAATACACCTTTGTGCGAAAGTGCTATTTTAGGTGCTGCATACGGACTCTCTGTAAAAGGAATGAAATCGATGATGGAAATGCAGTTTGCCGATTTTGTGAGTGTAGGCTTTAACCAAATTGTAAATAATTTAGCAAAAAGTTATTACCGTTGGGGGCAAAATGCTGATGTGGTAGTGCGCATGCCAACAGGTGCAGGCGTTGGTGCAGGACCATTTCACTCGCAAAGTAACGAGGCTTGGTTTTTTCATGTTCCGGGATTAAAAGTAGTTTATCCTAGTACTCCAGGAGATGCCAAAGGTTTATTAGCTGCAAGTTTATCAGATCCCAATCCGGTAATGTTTTTTGAACATAAAGCTTTGTATCGTTCAGTTGAATTAGAAGAAGAAGTGTATGATGATTATTATGAGATTGAAATTGGTAAAGCACGTAACGTTAAAGAAGGTAATGAAGTAAGTATCATTACTTATGGAGCGGGTGTTCATTGGGCTACAAAGCATTGTGAAGAAGCCAATATTGATGCTGATATTATTGATCTACGTACCTTACTGCCTTGGGATAAAGATGCAGTTATGAATAGTGTACGTAAAACAGGTAAAGCATTTATTTTACATGAAGATACCTTAACCGGAGGCATAGGTGCCGAGATTGCATCATTCATTGCCGAGCACGCATTTAAATATTTAGACGCTCCTGTTAAACGTAGTGCAAGTCTTGATACTGCTGTTCCGTTTAATGTAGATTTAGAACAAAACTTTTTACCTAAAGAACGTTTTAAATTGGAGCTAAATGAGTTATTAAATTTCTAATGTATATCAGATTTGATTAAATTTAAGAATACATATTTTTGGATTTTTATTGTAACACTTATAGTAAGTATACCGCTATACTTATTTGTAAAACAATGGAAGATAAAGCAACTTCCTTTTAATGAGTTTATGTTGGTAACAGCAAAAAACATTAATGAAGATTGTCCTAAAATGATTGATGAGCACACCCGTTTGGATGATGTATTGGCTATGCCGCCAAATGAGTTAATTTATAATTACACTTTAGTAAATATTGATATGGATGACGTAAACATAAATAATGTTACACCATCACTTGAGGCGATGTTATTAAAAACTGTAAAAGAAAATAACGAGTTTAAAATCTTTAGAGAAAATAGAACCACCATTACATATCGTTACTTTGATAAAGAAGGGTTGTTTATGGTAAAAATAGACATTACGCCAGAAAAGTATTTGTATTAAGTGAGGGGATTTATCTACTGGAATTAAAACAGTCTGCATTTAATTTTTAAGGTACAAGCATGATGAACTTGAAACCTAAAATAATAAATAGCCAAAGAATTTGGAATGATTGTTATGAGCAGTTTTAAACTAATTAAGTTGAATACGCTACAAGCCTAATTTTCTATATTAGTTTTAATGCTGGCTAAGCCATTATCTAAAGTAGTAGCAGTGTTTTTAGTAACAAATGGTATCATGTATCTTTTAATCGGATTATTGCCAACATTTCCGCTGTCAATCCAATGTAATTCGGTAGTATTTGCATCTATTGCTTTAAAAGTAAATACACCAGCTGCAGTTCTTTCAGCACGGTTTACACTCAATATAAATTGTAAGCTACTGTCTTTTTTGTAGCCAATTGTTTCAAAATAACCTTGCCCCAATAAAGCACCATAAAAATACTGGCGTGAACCAATTGTATTTTGCGTTTTATTATAAAAATAATAAAGGGTACTATCTACATTTTTATTCCATAAACTCCATTTTTCCCAATTGTGGTAATTACTTAAGTAAGCAAAGGTTTCGCTAACAGGTTTGTTTATGGTAATGCTGCGCTCAACATAATAGGTATGAGGAAATAATCTTGAACCCAATACAAATGCAAGTACAATTGCAAAAATGATAAAGTAAATTTTAAACAGTTTCATTACAGCAATTAATTAGTAAATAATAAATAAAAAAACACTGCCGGTATGGCTAAAAACAAGCCATCAAAACGATCCAATACACCACCATGTCCAGGTAAAATAGTACCACTATCTTTAATATGTAAATTTCGCTTTAATAACGATTCAAATAAATCTCCAAAGGTTCCAAATATTACCACCAATATTGAAATCACCATCCAATCAAAAGTGGTTACATCATCAAACCCAAGTAAATTAGATATGCCATAAGCTACAACTAAACTTAGAATTGCCCCGCCAATGCTGCCTTCCCAAGTTTTTTTGGGTGATATGCGTTCAAATAATTTGGTCTTGCCAAAACTGCGACCTGCCAAATAAGCACCAGTATCGCTAGTCCATAACAATAAAAAGAAACCCATGGGTAATCCTGGACTGTAGCTTAATGAGTTTAAGAACCCCATTTTGGCTAACATCACAATAGGCATAGTAATATATAACAACCCTAAAATTTGAAATGCCAAAGTAGAAAACTCGTTATGTGTGCGTTCAAATAGTTTTATGATAAACATAAACATAAAAATTGGGATGAGGTTGTAATACCATGCCAACGATAAGTCGGCCGAAAATATCATGGCAAACATGATAAAAATAACACTTCCACAAATAATACCTAAATACTTTTCTAACCAACGTTTATCGGGTAATACCAGTTCATAAAATTCGAGTAAACATAAAAAGTTAATTACAAACAGTAAGATGAAAAAGCTAAACTCACTAAACATAGTTGCTGCTATAACAGCTGATACAAAAATAGATCCCGTTATGCTGCGTTGTACAAAATTACTGTTCATTGTTTGGGTTATTATTTATTAAATCTAATGCTGTAACCACATCATTTGAGGGGCAATATATTTCAATTACTCCAAATGCCTGATAGCTGCTGTCTCTTTTATTCATGCTAACTGCATTTATGCCATTTTCTTTTAGCATTTGAATAATTATTTCGGCTTCAATAGGGTTACCGGTTTGATATATTTTATTGAAATTACTCGCCATTATACCACACACGTTTAAAGGTAATGTTGCGCAATATCCATAATAAGCTTATGGTTAATATAACGCTTCCTGTATTTATCATCCATGATTCAAAAACGTAACCGTCTTGCATTATGGTTGGTAAATTATTTTTTATTGGGGTGTAACTGCTCACAACTGTAAAGGCATTGTTTACAAAATGCATGATGATACTAATCCATAAATTGCCTGTAAATAAATAAGCATAACCTAATGCTGCACCTAATACTAACCGAGGAATAAAACCGTAAAACTGACCATGAAATGCGCTAAAAACAATGGCCACTATCCAAACTGTAAAATGTTTTTTACCTGTTGTTAAACGTATAAAATTTTGGAGTACACCTCTAAACAAAAACTCTTCGCCTATAGCAGGTAATATAGCAATTACTATTAGGTTTATCCATAATACATCTAATGAATCTGCCTTAATAAATGCTTGAGTGAATTGCGCTGCAAGTTCTTCTGCAGCTTTCATTTCAGTTTCTATTTGTGCCATAGATGCGGGCAGCTTTAAAAAACTGTTTACATAAATAAGCCAACTTATAAATGGCATAGCAGTTAATACAACTAATATGGCTAATATAATTTCGATTGGTTTGGTTTTTCGGTTTAGTTTTAAAAACTCGGCAGGTATCTGATGCATGGATTTACAAAAGTACCAAGCAGGATAAATAAATAATCCTGCCGATGTTAATGCTTGAATGTATTTAAGTGCATTAATGTTTGCGGTTGATTTAAAATCAGTTAATAAAGTCGGATTACTTAAAAAATCAACACCAAATATTGGTTTGCTTGTATATAGGGCTATACTATAAGCAAAGCCTGCAAACACTAACATCATACCTGCTAAAATAAACATGCGGGTAATAAAAAATACAACGGGGTGCTCCCAAAACAAATTCTTTTCAGTCATTTACCTATTTTTGCCATGCAAATATAACAATGGTTAAGATAGGAAACATAGAATTGGGTGAATTCCCTCTATTACTTGCCCCCATGGAGGATGTGAGTGATCCGCCTTTTAGGGCAGTATGCAAAGACAATGGGGCAGACCTAATGTATACCGAATTTATAAGTAGTGAGGGTTTGATACGAGATGCGATAAAAAGCCTTAAGAAGCTTGATATATTTGATTACGAGCGCCCTATAGGTATACAAATATTTGGTGGTGATGAAGAGTCTATGGAGTTGGCAGCTAAAATAGTTGACGCTACCAATCCCGATTTGTTGGACATTAACTTTGGGTGTCCTGTAAAAAAAGTAGTATGCAAAGGAGCAGGAGCGGCTATTTTAAAAGATTTACCTCAAATGGTAAAAATAACCGACCGCGTAGTTAAATCAACAAAATTGCCTGTTACCGTGAAAACGCGTTTGGGTTGGGATGATAATACGAAGAACATTGAAGAAGTGGCCGAACGTTTATTTGATGTAGGTATTAAAGCATTATCGATTCACGGCCGAACACGTGCCCAATTATATAAAGGCGAAGCCGATTGGACTTTAATTTCTAAAGTGAAAAACAACCCACGCATACAAATTCCAATTTTTGGTAATGGCGATATAGATTCGGCACCAAAAGCGTTGGAGTATAGAAATAAATATGGTGTTGATGGTATTATGATTGGTAGAGCAGCAATTGGTTATCCTTGGATTTTTAAT
Organism: Bacteroidota bacterium; assembly: GCA_947459075.1. Lineage (GTDB taxonomy): Bacteria > Bacteroidota > Bacteroidia > UKL13-3 > UKL13-3 > UBA6183. The sequence continues at coordinate 2,681 of CANHBJ010000096.1, read as the reverse complement.
GAAATAAAGCATTACATGTCTACAGGCCAATTACTAGCAGCACCATCTTTAATAGAGCGTGTAGAGGTTGTTCGTAAACATTTAAATTTTAGTGTAAAATGGAAAGGCCCTGTTGTTGGGATATTTGAAATGCGCAACCACTACAGTCAATATTTTAGGGGTATTCCCAATTTCAAAGTATACAAAACCAAATTGGTTATGGCTCCAAATCAAGAAAGCATTCTCGAAACATTAAACGAAATAATTGTCAAATATGAAGGAATGACTCTTTCTGTTTAAATTAATCGTAAAATAAAAAGTCGGCATGGGAATAACACATGCCGACTTTTTTTATGCCCAGTGGTGATTTTTTATTCTAACACAATACGTTTTACCAATCTATTTTTACTGTGTTGTATTTCTATTAAATAAACACCCTTATTCAAGTCGTGAACATTAATAGTATGCATATTTATACCTTTGGAAAGGTTTATGTTTTGGGTTTGAACCACTTGTCCTAGCATGTTTATAATTCTTACATCAGCGTGGCTATTTTCTAAGCCTTCTAATTTTAAGTTAATAACTGTTTTAGCAGGTATAGGATAAATACTTAAGTTTCGAATCGCTAAATTTTCATTTAAACCAACTGCAGGTGTAACATTAACAACCATAGAACTTGCAATACTTTGGCAACTCGCACTATTACGCGAAATAACCAATAGGGTAGCCGTATCAACTACATTAAATCTAGCGCTGATACTTGCTGTATTATTGCCACTTAAAATGTTTCCCTTACCACCAGCAATACTCCAAATATAAGTTAAGCCGCTTTCTGCCGTTACATTGTAGTTGTTGGCTTCGCCACGAACTGGCGCATTAGTACCTGTAATGTTCCCAACTGTTGGGCGAGGTAATAAACTGTATGTTTTAGCTAGTGATTCGTTTGATGAGCATCCACCTGTTTTAGTTATTACAGAATACGAACCTGAATCTGTTGCACCATATGTTTTAGCATTAGCGCCACCAATTACATTTCCGTTTTTATACCATTGGTTGCCATTATTCGCACTTGAAGTAAGCATGGCAGAACCACCTGTACAAAATGCAAGACCTGTTATGTTTGATGTAACAATTGGTGTACTTGGTTTGGCATCAACACTAACATTTATACTTGAAGATATTTCGCATGTGCCGTTAAAATTAGCTACACGGTATGTTCCATTTTGTTTTGCATAAACTTGCTGTGTATTTTGTGCAATAAGAACCTCGTTGGCATACCATCTTATGGTTCCGCTACTATCTGTGCTTAACAAAATGCTATCACCTAAGCAAAATTCGGTTACACCAGTTGCTCTAATGTTTGGCTTTGTTGGTTTAGCAACCACCGTAATATAATTGCTTTGTGTAATACTATCACTACCACTGGCATTACTTGCTTTTAGTTTAACGTTGTATACACCAGGAGTGCTGTATGTAACTATGGGGTTTCTTTGTGAAGATGCGTTTATGTTTGCACCTGTAAAATCCCATTCCCATGCTGTAGGGAAATTAGTAGACTTATCTGTAAATGCAACAGGCTCATCAGTGCAAACCATATTTCTTGATTGGAAAGACGCAACAGGTTTTAATAGTGTTCCATCTACACTGATGTTATCAATGTACAAATTATTACCATATCTATTATAACTTTCAAATTTTAGCGTAACACTAGATTGGCCTGCAAATTGAGCCAACGAAATTGTTTTACATCCTGATCCTGTTCCACCCCCACACCAATTGCTTGCCGTTGATGGCGAGAATGAAGTTTGTGAACCAAAAGGATAAGAAGCTTCTTGGTACGTAGCAAAATTGCCTGTACCGTTTTCGCCAAATCCTTGTAATCTAGTCCATGTAGCTCCGCAGTTGGTACTTGCGTATACAATTAAGCTGTCTGTTTGGTTAGAGCCTCCATATCTGGTGTAAGCATGTTTAAATGTTAAGTTCACATTGGTGTGGGTACTTAAATTTAGCGCAGGAGCAATAAGTGCATCGCGTTGCCCTGTTGTGCTGTAGTCGTAAAAATTTATCCCTACAGATGTATTGCCGGGCGAAAGTCCACTGGTAGAATATAACGCCCATGTTGTAGCTGCATCAGGGTTTTGATTGGTCCATGAGTTAATAGTTGGTGAGTTACTTTCAAATGTTTCTATGAATGGTAAAGATTTGCCACCAACAGTAATATAATCAGTTTTGTAAATAGAATCTGTACCTAAACCGCCAACAATTTTTAACAATACTGGGTATATACCCGGAGTATTATAGGTAATTACAGGATTAGTTAATGTTGATGTTGATGGTGTACCGCCTGGGAATGACCAGCTGCGTTGAGATACTGCTCCAGTTGAACCATCAGTAAATGTAACTGTTTGGCCTACACAAATAATATTGTTGGTAGATGTGAATTGAGCAAGTGGTTTTTCAACACCATTGCTAATAAGTATCGAAAATGCTTGACTACCGCCTACCAATGTTCCTTTATGTGAAATGGTTAAAGTATAGTTACCTGTAGTTGGTGCTGCAATGGAAATTACTTCAATGTTATCGCGCGAATTATCGCCTGTAGTTGCAGCATTAGCAGGGTTTGCAGGGTCTAAAACAAATGGGCTAAATATTGTATTATCACTTTGGCGTGTAAGTCGAATGTCTAAATCATTCACTAACAT
>CANHBJ010000095.1 GCA_947459075.1 Bacteroidota bacterium | reverse complement strand
GATGGTATTCAAAGGCACCTCGATTGGTAAAATAGGTACCACCACCGGAGAAATTTGTTTTAATACAGGAATGACCGGTTATCAGGAAGTATTCACAGATCCATCTTATTACGGACAAATCTTGTTGCAAACCAATGTACATATTGGTAACTACGGAGTTCATGCCGAAGAAGTAGAATCGGATGACATTAAAATTGCTGGCCTAGTTTGTAAGCAGTTTAACGTGCCTTATTCCCGTAAAATGGCAGGTATGAGTGTACAAGATTACTTTACCCAAAACAATATTGTAGGTATAACGGATATAGACACCCGCGAGGTGGTAATGCATGTGCGCAATAAAGGTGCAATGAATGCCATCATATCTGCCGAAGACAAAACGGTTGAAGAACTCTTGAATGAATTAAATAATGTTCCTTCAATGGAAGGTTTAGAACTTTCTTCAAAAGTCTCAACACAACAAACCTACTACTTGGGTAATCCCGAATCTTCTAAGCGTGTAGCAGTATTAGACTTTGGTATTAAGAAAAATATTTTACGTTGTTTGGTTGAAAGAGATTGTTACTTAGCTGTATTTAATGGCAAAACCAACTTTGACGAGATAATGAAATTTAAACCAGATGGTATTATGCTGAGTAATGGACCTGGTGATCCTGCTACCATGACTTATGCGGTAGATACAGTTAAAACCATCTTGGACAATAATATTCCTACTTTTGGTATTTGTTTAGGTCATCAAATTTTGGCTGAAGCAAATGGTATTTCTACGTTTAAGATGCACAATGGTCATAGAGGGATGAATCATCCTGTAAAAAACTTAATTACCGGTTTATGTGAAGTTACTTCGCAAAACCATGGTTTTAGTGTAAGGGCTGAAGATGTAGAAAAAATACCAAATGTAGAAATAACCCACATTAACCTAAATGATAACACGGTTGAAGGTATTCGCTTAAAAGATAAAAAAGCATTCTCAGTTCAATATCACCCAGAGGCCGCTCCCGGACCTCACGATAGCAGGTATTTATTTGATGATTTTATCAAATTAATGAACTAATCCATCCCATAATTACATACAATAACTAAAAAAAATAAACATATGAGTTCAATTATTGATATTCATGCCAGACAAATTTTAGACTCTCGTGGTAACCCTACTGTAGAGGTTGAAGTAATAACTGAAGAAGGTGCAATGGGACGTGCTGCTGTTCCTAGTGGTGCAAGCACAGGAGCACACGAAGCGGTAGAACTACGCGATGGTGATAAAAAAGTATTTATGGGTAAAGGTGTTTTAAAAGCCGTTAACAACGTAAATAAAATAATTGCCGATAAATTAATGGGTGTTGATGTATTTGAGCAAAACGAAATTGATCGTTTAATGCTTAAATTAGATGGCACTGATAACAAAGCAGAGTTAGGAGCAAACGCTATTTTAGCTGTTTCTTTGGCTTGTGCGAAAGCCGCTGCCATAGAAGCTAATATGCCATTATATCGTTACGTAGGTGGTGTTAATGCAAATACTTTACCTATTCCGTTAATGAACATTTTAAATGGTGGTTCGCATGCTGATAACTCTATCGATTTTCAAGAGTTTATGATTATGCCGGTTAAAGCTGATAGCTTTAGCGAAGCATTACGCATGGGTACTGAGGTTTTCCATCACCTTAAAAATGTATTGAAGAAAAAAGGTTACAGTACAAACGTGGGCGATGAAGGTGGTTTTGCACCAAACATTCCATCAAACGAAGAAGCAATTGAAACTGTTTTAAAAGCCATTGAAGAAGCAGGTTACAAGCCGGGTAAAGATATTTACATTGCTATGGATGCTGCCACAACCGAGTTTTACGATGAGAAAACAGGTTTATACACCTTTAAAAAGTCGGATGGCCGCGAAATGGATTCTTCGGCAATGGTTGCTTACTGGAAACAATGGACCGAAAAATACCCGATTATTTCTATTGAAGATGGTATGGCGGAAGATGATTGGAAAGGTTGGGCGGAATTGACTAAAACGATTGGTAGTAATGTACAATTAGTAGGTGACGATTTGTTTGTAACCAACAGCAAACGTTTACAAAAAGGTATTGACAAAGGAGTTGCCAATTCTATTTTAGTTAAAGTAAATCAAATTGGTAGTTTAAGTGAAACCATTGATGCGGTTAACTTGGCTACTCGTCATGCATATACAAACATAATGAGTCACCGTAGTGGCGAAACAGAAGATACCACTATTGCCGATTTAGCTGTAGCATTAAACAGTGGACAGATTAAAACTGGATCAGCAAGCCGTACAGATAGGATTGCTAAATACAACCAATTGCTTCGAATTGAAGAAGAATTGGGTAAAAATGCATACTACCCTGGCAAAGACTTTAAGTTTATAAAATAACTTAGCGCTAACGCTATTTTTCAGCCACAGATTACACAAAAATATTTGTGAAATCTGTGGCTTTATTTTTATGATGCCATAGTTGCGGCTGATTTTTTTGCCACAGATTACACAAATTAAAACCAAGATAACGTGCGTTGACATCCTTAATATCCGCGGATAAACTTATATGATTAAAGAGATGCGGGCTATTTTTATGACCACAGATTAATCAGAAAATTAAATGCAAATTAATTTACGTTGACATATATAAAATCTGTAGCATATAACTTTATTGGAGTTTGATGTAAATAATGTTAGTCACATTTTTTATTTATGTTTACATCATTTAAAAACATCAAACCTAAAATTATTAAATTTGAACTTATGAAATTTAACTGGGCCAAGTTAATTACCAACAAATACATTATTGCCACACTGGCATTTGTAGCTTTGCTGTTTTTTTCGGATAGAAATAATGTGATAGAACAGTTTAAACTTCGTAAACAACACAACAAGGTGAAAGCAGAACATAAGTTTTACCAACAACAAATAGAAGATGCAAAAAAACAACGTGATGAACTTTTTACCAGCGATAAGAACCTAGAAAAGTTTGCACGAGAAAAATACTTAATGAAAAAAGAAGACGAGGACGTTTTTGTTTTTGTAAAAAAAGATTCAATAAAATAAATAACTTATTTGTCTTCGAATGTTGGTGATTTTCTTCTTTGCATATTTTGCACCTTCTTCGCTGAATTAGAACTTTCACTAGGTTTATACCCCTTTTTAGCAAGGTATGCCCACCCAGCAACAAAACATAAACCACCCACAGGAGCAATCATGCCGAACCAACTTAATTGGCTACTAGCCCAAATCGTACTTGTTGATAACAAATATAAACTACCACTAAAAAATATAATCCCTAAAACAAAAAGCACCATAGCTAATTTTGCTATATTTTCTTTAATCCTTCTTATACCTAACCCAATTATAAGCAAGGCAAATGCATGGTAAAATTGGTAAGTTACTGCTGTTTGATAAATATCATAATTAGCAGAATCAATATTTTCTTTGATTGCATGTGAGCCAAATGCTCCTGCAACAACAGCTAATCCAGCAAAGGCTGCTCCTATTTGAAAAAGTTGTTTTTGAAGTGTAGAGTTTGTCATATGTTTAACAATAAACCTGTGTAAAAAGTAATGCTTAGAAGCTTTCAAACCTACTAAATTTGATAAACGATCAATACTCAAAATGAATAGATCTTTATTAATAGGCATAATAGCAACTATTGCATTGTTCTCAGGCATCGCAATATATTTTTATTTGAACAATATTAAAATAAAAAATAGACCGGCAATAGAAGGAGTACCTGATGATGCTTTTATTATCTTACAATCTAAAGAAATTACTAAATCATTGACTTTATTGGGTAAGTCATCACTTTGGGCTGATTTAATCGCAAATCCAAGTGTATCAAAATTAAATAAACAATTAGAAGAAACAATTAATATAATTAATAACGATGAGGAATTAAATGAAATTCTTGAAGAGAACACAACTGCAATTTCGTTACATAATAGCAGCAATAAATTAGGATTACTAGCCATAGTTGAAACAGGTAAACCAATTGAACTTTCGGATATAACCAATTACCTATCTAAAAAAATAAATGCGAAAGCCATATTAAGAAGTTTTGACAAAACGCCTGTTTATGATTTTAACGATGCACAAGGAAATGCACTATTTAGTATTTCATACCGCGATCAATTATTACTTTGTGCAGCAGATGCATCTTTGGTTGAAGAAAGTATTCGCAAGCTAAAATATAATTTATCTAACCCCACAAAAGGATTAAATCAAGCTTATTTAATGTCTGAAACAAGTGCTGATTTAAATCTTTTCATCAATTACCAAAAGCTTCCGCTATTAGGTAACCTTTTTACCAAATCAGAATATTATAACATACTATCTTACATAAAAGGATTTGCTAATTGGAGCATGCTGGATGTTGAACTGAATGATGACATATTTAAATTATCGGGAGTTACATTTACCGATGATTCGGTTTTTCAATTCTTGGATTTATTTAAAAATCAAACTCCAAAACAATTACAACTACATAAATACATGCCTAAGAATACAGCCATGGCTTTTCAAATGGGGTTTAGTGATTACATGAAATTTAACACTGAATTGAATGAATATTTGCAAGTACATAAAAAAGATGATTTATACGCACGTTTCTCTGATAGTATTGAAAATCGTTATAATATAGACATCTCGCAAAATATAATAAACTATATTGATGGTGAAGCTTCGTTAGTAATGGTAGAACCTGCTGGAAGCGATTTTTACAATAACCTGAATGCATTTATTCGTTTTAAAGATCCAGTAGGAATGGCCAATGCTTTAAAAAACATTATTCAAGCCATGAACCGAAAAGGCGAAATCGATTCTGTTACATATTATCATCAAGGATTAGAAATTGAAAGAATAAAATTAGGCAACTTCTTAAAACTGTATTACGGAGAAATCATGGAAAATATTTACTCTCCTTATTACGTTCAATTGGATGATGTTTTTGTTTTTGCAAACGATATAAATACACTAAAATATATAATTGACCAATACAAATTGGGAAACACATTAGCCAATGATGAGCATTTTAAAACATACCATAATGGCCTTGCTGTAAACAATAATGTTAGTATTTTTATAAGTCCTGCGCGAAACTTTTTATTACCTACTAACTTTGTAAACGATTCTTTCTTCAGTTCATTAAATACTTATCAATACGATTTTAAAAAGTTTGAATTCTTTTCAATCCAGTATTCTAACACCAACAATAAAGCATTTTATACCCAAGTCTCATACAAGTATAACAACGTAAACACGAATGAAACACAACTGTTATGGGCAAGTAAATTAGATACTATTTTCGATATTGCACCACAGGTTGTATATAACAGTGAATTAAAACAACATGTAATTTTTGTACAGGACATTAACAACACGCTATATTGTATTAATACAAATGGTAATTTAATTTGGAGGAGTAAACTTAATGGTAAATTAGTTGGAGATTTCCATGTAATCGACCCTCTAAAAAATGGTACATCTTGCTACTTATTTAGTACTGATAAACAAGCCAATTTAATTGATGCTAAAGGCATAAGTTTATACAATTACCCAATTCGTTACCCCGGAAAGGCATTATTACCCTTAACCATAGCAGATTTTTATGATGACAGTACACTTCAGTTTTTTGTTGCTTTAGAAAACAACAGAATTGTTGGATATGCACTTAATGGAAAGCCTTTACAAGGTTGGATGCCTAAAGTATTAGAAAGTAAAGCCAATGCACCAATTGGCCTAATCAAAAAAGGATTAAAACGATTTGTTTATACCACCAATATTAAGGGGCAATTATGCTTATTTGATAACAAAGGAAAGACAGTAAAACTTAACCATACTAATACGGCAATTTTATTCGAATATGTTTCAAATATCGATACTGTACAGTTAAAGTTTAATATGTTCGACAGTTCAGGTATAATAAATCAAATAACATTTGACTCATTATATAATCCAATTGGAGAGCCAAAGGTAATAGCACAATTTGAGCCATTTACAAAAATTATTATGCAAAATGACCAAGTAACAAACAACACCTTTATCTTAACTCAAACCAAAAATTCGTGGGCATTATATGGCCCTGATTTGAAGAAAATAATAAGCAAAATATACACTGACAGCATTCCTCAGTATAACTATTTTACATCAGATGCTGTAGGAAAAGTTATGCTATCAAACTTCCAAAAACAACAATCAGAATATTATTGGTATAACATGAAAGGGGAACTTTATATAGACTTTCCGATAAAAGGCAACACACCATTTAATACTGCTAATCTTATGATGGACAGGGGAAATTATCTAATTGGTGGCGATCAACTGAATAATATTTTTGTATACAAGCTTAAGTAATTAAATATTTTGTACCTTCGGAGAACATAAGTGTTACCCGAATATAGTATGAAAAAACTTGCACTAGGAATATTTTCAGTATTAATCTTACTCAGCACATCTTGCATTAAAGAAATTGAAGATACCATTGATGATTTGTCATCTATAAAAGGAATAACTTCAAATCCTACAATTGCAGCTCCATTAATTAATGCTACTGCCACCCTTAGAGATCTGATAAATGACTTTTCTGGAGATGTAGATGTAACAACTGATTCTGATGGAAAAATCATGTTAAAATTTTCATCTACAGATAGTGTTCCGCCAAAGCAATATGTATCTCTGCCGGGTATTAATTTTATATTTGATGCGATTATGCCTCCAACTGAAGTACCTAACTTTGTGACAACAGGCCGATACAGTCAAACTTTAGTAAATGATGTTATAGTTGCAATAGGTGGTAATAAAAGAGTAGAGAGAGTGCTCATAAAGCAAGGAACCTTATCTTTAAATGTTGGTTCAAGTTTTAAACATAATGTAGTTGTTAAAATTTCGTATCCAGGTATTACCAAAAATGGCAAAGCATACACAGATAGCTTTGTTTTTAACTATAACGGATCAACCCCACCGAACGTAATTAAAAACTTAGATTTAGAAGGTTATGAAATTGATTTAACCAAAAATGGTAGTACTTATAATGTATTTACCTATGAACTTGGTGTTGATATTACTCGAAACCCATCTAACAATATTGGTTTAACAGATAAAGTAAGTTTAAATCAAGGATTAACTGTTAACCAATACAATCGTATAGAAGGTTATTTCGGAAAGTTTGATATTGCGGAAATAAAACAAACTGAGGAATTAGGTTTGTTTGATAAAAAGCTAGAAGGAAATGTATTTGTAAAAGATCCAACTATTAAAATTAAACTAACCAATTCTTTCGGTTTGCCTGTTACAGCGAAAATTACAGAACTTTATGTTGTCTCAGGTTCAGGCGTAAAAACCCCAATAGAAATAAACATATTTAAAGATACTTTTAACTTAGATTATACCACCAACATTGGTCAAAATAAAATTACTGAGTATGTTATTGATAAGACCAATTCGAATATTTATGATGTAATAAATACAGCCCCACAAGAGATTGTTTACAAAGTTTTATTTACTGCCAACTCTGATAATTTACCTAAAGCAAATGTTATATCTGATTATACATCTGTTAAACAGGAAACTAATTTAGAGTTGCCTGTTGATATAAAAATTTTAAATTATGCAATTGAATCTGAAGGCGATTTTGAATTGGGAAACTCATTGTCTGATTTAGACTCTGATGGGGTTTATGTTAATTGGGCCGAAAAAGTATCAGACTTGGTGAATGAACTTCCATTAAATGCTCAAATACAAATTTACATTGACGACTCAGTTACGAATAAAATCATTGATAGCGTATACAACCCTGCCTATATCATACCAGCTGCAGCAGTTAATTCATTGGGCGAAGTTGTTCAACCAACAAGAGCTAGCATAACCAATATGATTACCCGATCACAATACGAAAAACTAATAAAAGGAAATAGATATCGACTTCAAATTAGATTAAAAACCCCAGAAAGCAGCCCAGGTCAATTTCCATTTTTTAGTTTTTACGACTTCCAAAAGATTCATGTTAAACTTGGTGTTAGAACCAATATTACTTATAGAAAATAAGGCCTACTAACACAATATTTTATGAAAAAAATTATCCGATATTTTGCCTTTATTTTATTACCCTTTTGCTCGCAAGCGCAAATAGAAACTACGCTTCCAACCTTATCTGCAACACATCAGTCAACATATATTAATCCTGCTATTTTACCCGAATATTCAACTTCTATTGGAACACCAGTAATGTCGGGATTTGGATTAAATATTGGACTAAACGGATTAAATGTTCGATCAGTTACCAGTAGTTTAGATGTTGATAGTTTTTTAAACATCCCAAAATTATATAACAATTTAAAAGGAGATAATATTGAAATTGATGTTGCTGTAAATTACGAAATTTTTCATGTGCGTTTTAAAAGTAAAAACTGGTATTACGGCATCAACCTCAACACACGAAACATCACCAACATTAGGCTATCAAATGAATTGGTTGGCTTGGCTGCAAATGGTAACGACTTTTATGCTGGTAGCACCTGGGATGCATCATCAACTGCGATAACCAATATTGCATTTAATGAACTTGGTTTTAGCATGGCACGTAACTTCAACAGATTTAATATTGGTGGTAGAGCAAAATTATACCAAGGAGTTGGTGTAGCACAAACAAAAGATTTTACCCTTAAACTTAATCAACCCAAAACGCCAACAGAAGAAATATCGGTTATTGCTGGTGGCGTTATTAATACCGCAAGTATTGGTGTATTAACAGATAGTGTTAATGGCAGGGCAAGTACAAGTGATGAAAAAGCTATAGATGCTAAAAACTTTTATTCCATGGGCAACCTTGGTGCAGGAATCGACCTTGGTTTAACTTATGACGTAAACAACCGATTAACTTTAGGTGCTTCTATTATTGATTTTGGATTTATTAACTGGACCAATAACGTAAATAATTATAGCATCAACAATGCAGATGTCAGAACAAATGGATTCAGCAAGGAGCAAATAGATAATGGCCAAAAG
>CANHBJ010000094.1 GCA_947459075.1 Bacteroidota bacterium | reverse complement strand
TACTTTGTAGATGCAACAGCAAACGGATGTACAACAGCAACAAGAACATCAGTAGCTGCAACAGTAAATGCTATTCCAACCATTACAGCAAGTACACCAGCTGCTATATGCGGAACAGGAACAGTGGTATTGAGTGCAACAGCAAGTGCAGGTACAATTAATTGGTACAGCGCAGCAACAGGTGGAACATCATTAGGAACAGGTGCATCGTTTACTACACCAAGTATTAGTGCAACAACTAATTACTTTGTAGATGCAACAGCAAACGGTTGTACAACAGCAACAAGAACATCAGTAGCTGCAACAGTAAATGCAAGACCAATTACATCTACTATTAGCGGAAGAACATCAGTTCATTCAGATACGGTAGAAACTTATGCTGTAACTAACACTACAGGTTCATCATATGTATGGACAGTAATAGGAGGTATTCGATTAACAGGTGGAACAACCAATAGCATAACAGTTGATTGGGATGTAGCATCTACATCGGGTATGGTAAAAGTTATAGAAACAAATACCTTAGGATGTAAAGGCGATACGGTGTTTAAGCCAATAGTAAGTATAGTACCAGTAGAGTTTTTAAGTTTTGATGCAAAACGTGTAAACGAAAAAGTGAACCTAACATGGGTAACCGCATCAGAAATTAACAACAGTCATTTTGAGATAGAGCGTTCAGTAGACAATAACCGTTTCGAACAAGTAGGAACAGTAAAAGGTAACGGAACCACATCAATGATGAATACCTACAGCATGGTAGACAATATCAAAACGATAATTAACAGCAATGCAACAACGGTTTACTACCGCTTGAAGCAAGTTGATTACGATGGTGAGTTTGCTTACACCCCAACTGTAACAGTAAGTTTAAATGAAAAAGGATCAGCTACAGCAGTATTAAATCCAAATCCATTTAAAGATGCATTTACAGTAGAAGTAACAGAATCTGCAGCCACAACAGCTGAGGTTTATTTAATAGATGGTAATGGTAAAATGGTACGTAATTTCACCATGGAATTAAACAAAGGAACCACTGCTTACCAATTAACAGAATTAAACGAGTTGAGCTCAGGCATGTACTTTGTTCGTATCATTTCAGCAAGTGGTAATAGTTATACCATAAAAGCAATAAAGAACTAAGTTAGTAAACTAACCAATTAAGCAAAAAAGCCGCTCCATGGAGCGGCTTTTTTTATGTCTACAATTTTAATCTCCTAATCTAAAATATTATGCCTTGGGTTGCTAATACGAAAACCCTTATTTAGAAAAGAAGTATAGCACTGCTATAAATGTTGAGCTAGGATAGTTATTGTTATGACACTTCGTTTTGGTAAATTTCTATTAAAAGTAAAAAACCCTTTTTTATGGGATACTAAGTTTAGTTGAATTAACTAATTGTATATTAAAATTAAGCCTCCTTATAATTAGAATATTAATCGCCTGCCACCACTGTTTTATTTTTTTAATACAAATTTAATACTTGAGATTTGTAATTTTTTTCATACAATCTACTTTTTATGCCCCTATTTTATTGAATTTATAGAGTTTTTATGTGCTGAACATATAATTTTTGTTTTTTTATAAGTTTGATTTGTTAATTTTAAATTAATGTTTAAACATTAATTCATTTAGAAATAGTTGCTAAACAAATTTTTTCTTTGAATTATTTTAGGTTTTAACAATTGATAAACTATCAATTAAAATAGTAGTGTATTAAATTGTTAATGAGTAGTGGAATTAGATAACATGAGTAAATTTTATGAATGTTTTCTGTGCGTTTAATTGTTGCGTTCTTTTATAAAAATATGTTAGTAAAACACTTAATTATTGAATAGTTTCTATTAACTATAAATGATTAAATATTAAAATATAAAACCGATTAAATAAAATGTAATTTTAAATTATATGAAAAAACAAATACTTTTTAAGTCCATCTTTTTGTTGATTTCATTATTGGCAACAATTTGTTTTAAAGCACATTCGCAAACTAATATTGCACCATCAGCAACTGTTAGTGCTTTTGGAGCTGCCCAAGCTCCATTTCAATGGAATCAGATTAATGACCTTAATTTTGGTACATGTGGCGCTCAGCAGTCTTTTGTTTGGACAGCTGGTCCTCCGGATGGTACAGAATGGATGCTTTGGGAGTGGACAAACCCTCAAAGAATTGAAAGTATTGTTGTACACCACGCCCAAACCACAGGTAGATTTTTGGCTGGTGGCGTTGTACAAATATGGAATGGTACTACTTATGTAAATGCACATACTTTTTCTTTAAATCAAGCCAATTGTGTCAATACAATAACACTTCCAAATCCTGTAACAACAGCGCGTATAAGAATTACCAATTTTGTTGCAGGTGCAATCGGACAAAATAGTAACCTCAATTTTAGAGAAATTGAAATAATTTCAGCACCTCCATCATATAATGATGCTGGAGTTACAAGTATTGATTCACCAGTTGTTTTTACAGCAGGTATACAGCCAGTTGTAGCCAGGGTTAGAAACTTTGGTTTAAATCAAATTACTTCGGTTAATGTAAATTGGGAGATCAACGGTGTTGCCCAAACACCTGCAACTTATGTGGGTTTATTGGATACTACTGGTGGTTCTGGCAGTAATTTCGCCTTTGTCAATCTTGGTACAGCAAACTTCATAAATAATCAGTTATACAGAATTAAAGCATGGACAACATCTCCAAATAGTCAATTGGACACTATAAATACAAATGACACCATTGTTAGATTAATGCGCTCGCCTTTAAACGGTAGTTATACAATAGGTAAAAACAACTGTAACTTTTTAACTATTAACGAAGCTGCAAGTATACTTTCTAATGTTGGGGTTTCTGGTCCAGTTTTTTTCAATTTATGTGATACACTTTATGATACAGCGTCAGGAGAAACTTTTCCAATAAACCTTACAAGTGCCTCAGGTATGAGTGCAACCAACACTGTTACTTTTAAGCCGCTATTCGGTAATAACGTATTGATTAATGCCAATGCTGCAACACCTCTATTTGTATTGAACAATGCGCGTAATTTTATCATAGATGGTAGAGATACTTTTTCATCTAACTTTAGGCGTTTAACTTTACAAAACACAAATAATGCTACTGCCGCAACTATTATAAATCTTCAAAATGATGCAATTTCAAACACGATAAGAAATGCCGTGTTTAGATTTTCAAATACAAGCACTACAACTGGCGCCATCAATATTTTGGGTTCAACCTTATTTAATGGAAACGACAGTAACCAAATACTAAACAATTACATATCGAGAAATAGTGTTGGAACTTATGCTACAGGTATTGTTTCTCAAGGACAATCAAATATTATTCAAAATAATAACAACACCATCAGTGGAAATGATTTTAATGGTTTTACCTTTAATGGAATTCAAGTAAACGCAACAAATAATGGTAATGGTTCAAATTGGTTAATTGCCAATAATAATTTTTACGATACTGCTGCCAATACTACCCAAATATCTACATGGTCAGCCATTAACTTTGCTCCCGGCACGGCAAGTAACTCAATCAATAACCAAATTTTAAATAATATTATTGGTGGTAACACGCCACAAGCCAATAGTGGTGCATTGAATAATGCAAACGCTATAACAAGAGTTCCAATACAAATTACTGTTGCTAATGGAACTGCATCGAGGGTTTATGGCAACCAAATTAAAAATTGGGTATTGAATAATGTGTCTAACACATTAGGTTTTACAGCTATTCAACTTAGTGGTGGTGTAGCTTTAATTGATAGTAATTATATTGGTGATTTATTGAGTTTAGATAATGCTGCAATTATTGGTATAAATGCAATTCCTGCATCTAACTATAATATAACTAGAAACACAATATCAAATATTTCTGCATATAACACAGGTACAAGTAATGCAATAAGGGGTATAACCACCAGTAGTGGACAGGTTGTTAATATTCAAAACAACATCATTAAAGGTTTAAGAACCAACTCTGGTAATACAGGCTCTACAACCGGAGCTTCCCTAATCGGTATTGGATCATCATCAAGCAGCAATTCAATTGTAATAAGTGGTAATCAGATTGGGACATTAGCTGAGCCTCTAAGTAACAATAATAACACCACAAATTCGGTAAGGATTATCGGTATAATGAGCACATCAGGTGTTGCAACAATTGAGAATAACACCATAGATGGTTTGTTTATGGATAGTACGGGATCTGCCTCTTTGGGTAGTACATCCTCAGCTGCAATAAATGGCATTTTAAACTTTTCAGGAACTGCAGGCCAAGTAATTCGAAACAATCGTGTTACACATCTTTATCAACGCTCAAATCAGTCTACACAATCTACGCAAATAAATGGTATTTGCTATGCAAGTGGAGGATTTACTTCTATTCAAAATAATATTGTTTACGGTTTATTCAGTAGAAGTTCAAATACAAGTACAAGTACTTCTGCAGCGCTTAATGGTATTAATTTCGGATCTTCTGGTATAGCGTTAGTTACCAATAATTATATTGACTCTCTAGCCATGAATCCGGTTATCATTGGTAGTTCACAAATTAATGGCATTGTCATGTTTGGTAGTACTGGTAATCGTGTTTCAGGTAATCAAATAAAATCAATTTATAATAGGTTTACCACAAGTAGCCCTGGTATTTGCGGTATTCAATATGTATCAAGTGCTGTAAATCAAGAATGCGATAGTAACGTAATTTGGGGCCTTTATAATTTACACAACGCAACTACAGGTAGTATCATTGGAATCAGGTATTTTGCATCTACAGCGATTACAGGTAATGAGTCGTATTGTAACAGAAACTTTATTCATAGTTTTGCTAGTGCAGGTACATCTACTACAAACTTGTTTGGTATAGATCTACAAAGCATGCATGGCACTGTAGCAAATAACCTTATCCGTTTGGGTATTGATACAGCCGGTGCTCCCTTTACAGGTCCATTTGTTGTATCTGGTATCAACAACAACCATTCGTCATCAACTTTTATAAATAGAATATTACATAATACCGTTTACATTGGTGGAGCTCCAACATCAGGTACATCTATTACAGCAGCCTACAGATCTTCTATAGGTTTCATTTCTTGGTCGGATATCAGGAACAATATTTTTGTAAATCTTGTTCAAAACAATGGAGGCACAGGAAGCAACTATGCCATAAATTATGGAAGTACCGCATCAACCAATTTATTTGTTTGTAATTATAATGTATTATGGGCAGGCAGTGGCTTAACCAATAATTTTATTGGTGGAGGCCCAGGTAATTCTGAATTTATGACTGGCCTAAATGGTTGGAAAAGATTGTCGTTGAGAGACGGTAACAGTATACACGCAAATCCGGGTCTTATTGCACCTGCTGCTTTGCCAGGGTTAATTAACTTAAGGCCGGCAACCAATAACCCGGGAGAGGGTTCAGGTGATCCAACTTTAGTGCAGTTTGCACCAGCAGATTACACGGGAACCATGCGCAGCTTAGGTACACCAGTAGATATTGGAGCATATGCATCATCAATTAACACATTGAGTTTTGATTCTGTTGCACCAGAAATTAATTACACTTTATTAACAAATACTGCATCTGTTTTAAATAGAACTTTTACTGCCACTATTTTAGATAGAAACAGTGGAGTTGCCAATGGTACATTTGCCCCTAAATTATACTTTAACAAAAACTTTGGAACATGGTTTAGCGTAAACGGAACACTTGTTTCGGGTAACTCAAGAAATGGGGTATGGGAGTTTACTACAGATTATAGTCTTTTAGGTGGTGTACTGCCGAATGATATAATTCGCTACTACATAGCAGCGCAAGATAGTGCCAATAATTACAGTACATCTCCTGCTTATGCTGTTGCAAGTAATGTGAACACCATCATTAATCATGTTGGTACGCCAAATCAATACCAAATATCAACACCAATACCTTTAAATATTACTGTTGGTCCAACTGGAACATACACTTCACTTACTGGCCCTACTGGTTTATTTAATGCCATTAACAATAGTTTACTACAAGGCAATACAGAGGTTGTATTAGAAAACGGTGCAACCATAACAGAACTAGGAAGTGTGGCCTTAAATCAATGGTTGGAAACAAATGGTACTTCAGTATCTAACTTTGGTTACACATTAACAATTCGTCCTGCTGGACCTAATCAAACCATATTAACTGGTAATGTTACTAATACAGATGGTTTACTAAGGTTAAATGGTAGTGATAGGGTAAGAATACTAGGATATGCCAATAATGGAACAATTAATGATACTACATTAGTAATTAGAAATTTGGCAACATCGCAACCTGCTTTAACCATTTTAAATGATGCTACTAATATTTTTATTCAAGGTGTAATATTTGAAACAAGCAATACTGGTACCGCACCTACTTCAGGTGGCGCATTAAGAATTAGTCAATCATCAATAGCAACAGGTAATGATAACGTATACATTGGTAATTCGATTTTTAGAAGAACAACTGGTGGCGGAAGTTTACCTGGAATATTATTAGCAGCATCTGGAACAACAGGTGTGAATAGAGAGAACGAAAATCTATTAATAGAAAATTCGGTATTTTATGGCATGAACCTGAATTCGATTTCAATAGGTTCGGGTATGGGTAATAATTTAAGGATTAAGAACAATGTATTTTTCCAAGATACCCTTAATATTCATAACACATCTCCTACTGTAATTAATTTTACACCTGGTAATTTATCAAATAATGACACCATTGTTGGTAATATTATTGGCGGTAACTGGTACGGATTAAATAGTACTTGGCATATTTCACCTGCTGTTGCATTTACGGGTATAAACGTAACCTCAGGAGCAGTAACTGGTACTTTTATAGCAAACAATAGGGTTGCAAACGTTTTGATGAATAATATTTCTGCTAGTACTTTTACCGCAATACAGGTAAACAATGGCGGTGGTGTTGCAACTATATTAAATAATTATGTAGGTGATACATTAAATCCTCTAAATATTATTAACTCAGGTAGCACCTCTACAATGATTGGTATTAGTTGTCAAACTGGCTCAAACAGTATTATCAACAATAACATTGTTTCTGGTCTCGTAAATAATTCTACTGCTTCAAACACGGCTACAATAAATGGTATTAGAGCATGGAATCAAACTGGATTACTACAAATCAATGGCAACCTCATTAGCAACCTAAGAGATTCGAGTGGGTCAACTAGTTCGAGTATTTCTGCTCAAATGATAGGTATTAGTATTTCTAGTTCAACAACAAGTATTCAAGTAAATTCGAATACTATCAGAAACCTTTCAAACATTAATACGGGTATTTTCTCTTTCAATCAAACTTTGGGTATAGTAACTAACAGTGGGCTTGCCAACATTACAAATAATTTGGTTGAAAATATTAATACGAGGGTGCAAAATACATCAACAACTACCGGTGCAGGTTTAATAGGTATTTGGAATAGCAGTTTTAATCCCGGACAAGTTATCAATAATAACATAGTTAGGCACTTAAACTATATTACATCATCTCCAAACACAACCCAAACTATTGGTATTATGCAGTCGTCTGGTAGTGGTCATTTTATCAATAACAACACCGTTCATAGCATTAAATCAAATACAATTTCAAGCAATACGAGTACAAGTTCAGGTATAATTGGAATTATGCATAATGGTTCTGGAAGCCAAATGAATATGAATCAAAATACGATTTTTGCTTTAGAGGGTATAGGTACTGCTGGTAACTTAAACATTATTGGTCTACTTTATCAAGGGACAACCACCAATGTGGTAAATAACGTAAACAGAAACTTTATTCATAGTTTTAAATTGGCAACATCAGGTTTAGGAAGGATGATTGGAATTCAACAAAACTCTGGTTCGTTTACAAGATACGCCAACAACATGATTCGTTTGGGGATAGATTCTGCAGGAACATTAAATGCTGGAGCTTATGAAGTATATGGATTTTTAAACGATGTATCAGGTAACTTTGAATACTTCCATAACTCTGTTTACCTTGGAGGTGCACCTACCTCTGGTATTGCAGTTACTGCATGTATAAGAATGAATGGTACACCAACAGGTACTAACATTAATGATATCCGTAACAATATTTTTGTAAATGCTACCTCAAATGGCACAACTGCAACGGGTAAACACTACGCACTAAGATTTCCAGGTTTGCCTGCTAATCCTACTTCATTGGTGTCAAACTATAATATTTTACAAGCAACCGGAATTGGCGGGTTTGTTGGTGGTACTAACTTAATTGACTATGCAACATTAGGAGGTTTAACTGGTTGGGCCAGAAATACAGCGTATGATTTGCAGAGCGGAAGTGCAAACCCTCAGTTTGTAAACCCAACGGGTGATGCATCAAGCATTGATTTGCATTTACAATTAACCAACCCTGCAGAGGCAAGTGGTGATTTGTCTCTTACAGTTGTTGTTGATGATTTTGATGGCAATAACCGTGCAACAAATGGGGCTGTTGACGTAGGTGCAGACGCGGGTAACTTTACACTAAGTGCAGATATTTTTCCTCCAAGGATAACATACACACCTATTAACAATCAAGGTAATTTATTTGGACCTCTTACCATTTCTGGTGTGGTTGTTCGTGATAATGTTGGTGTACCACTTAATCTGAATACAAGTTCACCAAGGGTATACTATAAAAAGGGCTTATTCGGATCATGGTTTAGTAATTTACCATCAAGCGCATCAGGAACACCTACTCAAGCTAATTATAGTTTTGATATCTTGTATGGCCCAATTGGTGGTGTAAGTAATGGAGACACCATTTATTACTACATTGCAGCGGAGGATAGTGTTGGCGGTAACCTTACCTCACAGCGACCACTAGCAATAGGTACAAATGTAAATACCATCACTAACGAGCCCACTGTTACAGATTTTTACAACCTATTACCAACCATTTCTGCAGGAAGTAAGTTTTATGTAGGAAACGGACAAACCTATACCACATTAAGTGGTGCAGGAGGGTT
>CANHBJ010000093.1 GCA_947459075.1 Bacteroidota bacterium | reverse complement strand
TACTGATTTCAGTTCTAGTTCACTTAATATTTTGGTATTATACTTTGTTATGAGCAACGAATACGAAATAATGGTAGAAGTTCAAGAGGAAGTAAACATAGAAATAATGGCGATTATAGAAAACCACGGATGCGAATTCGCATTCCCAACTCAAACCATTTATGTTCAGAAATAATTATGAACTTGATTTATACATGATGCATACAATCTGAAATAATTTTTATCTCAGATATTAAGCCATGTAACGATACTTTTTTTATAATTTTTGTCAATATTTTAACATTTGCTAAAAAAACTCAAATATAATTTGTGATTAATAAAAAATCACGCATCTTTGTATCGCGTTGAAAGAGAAATAAAAATAAATATATTTTTAAACCTTCTCCCAAACCGATTGCGGGCGTTAAGCGCAATCCACTAAAATTGCCCTCGTGGGGTTTAATGGTTATACAGGCTAATTAAGGGGCTCTTCGGAGCCCCGAGATTAGCTGTTTTTGTTTAAAGTATTTTCTATTTCATTTTATTTCTTGCTATTGTCATCCTTCCTGCTGAAATTTGGTGTCTGTACGTTATTAACGTAACCAAGTGAAGAAACTCATTAAACTCAATCAGATAGTTATAGCATTGCTATTATTGGCACATATGCCTACCAAGCTATTAGCCCAAGGAATGTACACACAATTTGGTCAGAACCGTGTACAATACAATAAGTTTGTTTGGAGTTTTGTGCGCTCAGAAAACTTTGATGCCTATTTCTACTCAGGAGGTAGAGAACTTGCCTCCTTTGCTGCCAGAACAGCTGAAGAGCAATTAAACAACCTAGAAAAAATTATTGATCATAGACTTAATAGTAGGGTTGAAATCATATGTTACAATACCCAGCAAGAATACAAGCAAGCTAATTTTGGTTTATCAGATCAACCAGCCAATTTAGGAGGAGTAACACAAGTAAGTAACAATCGTTTTTTCATTTATTTTAATGGAAACCGTGGCGATTTTGAAAAACGTATAAAAGAAGGTTTAGCACTTGTATTAATTAACGAGTTGTTGTTTGGTGGAAATATACAAGACCGCATTCAAAATGCTGCCTTGTTAAACTTACCCGAATGGTACTTTTCAGGGCTCACCTCTTATATTGCTGAAGAGTGGAATACCACAAACGATAATAGACTCAAAGACCTAGTAAATAGCGGTAAGCTTAAAAAATTTAATCGGTTAGTTTATAAAGAACCTAAACTAGCTGGCCATTCGTGGTGGCGTTTTTTAGTTGAGAAATATGGTATTGAAGTTATCTCAAATATGCTTTACATATCAAAGCTAAGTAGGAATTATGAAACAGCTTTAATATATGTAGCTGGTATTGATTTAAAACAAGCTGGAAAAGATTGGCTCGAATTTTATAAAGAACAATATGCCAAAGAAGATAATCTGCGTACTTTACCGCTTCAAGAAATAAAAGTAAAAAAACGATTAACACGCTACATTGAGCCTAAATTAAAAGTTGCCCCTAAAGGTGATTTTATTTCATTTACAACAAACAAAGGTGGCAAATACAAAGTGTGGACCGTTAACCTAAAAACAGGTAAACATAAACGTATTCACAAGGGTGGTGTTAAATACTACCAACGCGAATTAGATCATTCTTTTCCGATGATTGCATGGCATCCAGGTGGTGAAAAATTATCCTACGTGCACGAACGAAGAGGTAAAATTTACATCACTACCGTTGATTTATTAACTAAAAAGAAGACCAAAATCTTATTCCTTAAGTTTGATAAGATAACTGGGTTTGCATACTCAGATAATGGCGGAACACTTATCATATCTGCTATTAGAAAAGGGCAAAGTGATTTGTACTTGTATGATATGCAAACACGCAGAGAAAGACAAATAACTAATGACCCTTTTGACGACTTAATGCCAATGTATGTTGATGGTGGTTCTAAAATAATATTTGCATCAAACAGAAATAGCGACTCCTTAGGCTCAGCAGCGCCAATGACTTTATCGCCTAACAATAACTTAGATATTTACCTATACGACCTAGAACGTATTGGACAAGTGAACGCTTTGAAACGTTTAAGTAATACACCAAGTATTAACGAAACACACCCTGTTGAATTTAATAATCAATACTACAGTTACCTTACAGAATATAATGGCATTGTAAACCGTTATGCTGTTAGGGTTGAAGAGCAATATGATTACACCGAACTACAAATATTTAGAAAAGATTCACTTCGTACTATAGATACTTTATACTTTGAGCAGTTAGAAGATAAAGGAATTGAATTTAACCATAATGGAAGAACCATCCGCTTAGGGAATAATGTAGAAAAAATCGATACCATTATTCATACAAAAGATGTGGTATTTACTTACCCATTAACCAACTACAGCAGGGGAATTATTGCACACGATATTTGCCGTCAAACCCAAAAGCAATACGACTTTGTATTGAACGATAGGCGTTACGTGATATTTGAAGCACCACTAGAAAAACAAATAGTAGAAACAGGTAAAAAAACAGAGACATACCCAAACATGTTTAGGTTAAAAACTGGACATGCAACAAAGCCATTTGCAACTGGAGACGCTGTTTTTAAACCACGTATATTTCCTGGAGAAAATCCAGTGGCTCCGCAAACACTTGCTCCAAATAAAATAAAGGAAGATAGTGTCGATAAATTCTTTTTTGTAAGCGACTTTACACCAAGCACTTTTACTCCCGAAGAAATAAAACCATCGTTTAAACAAGTGGTTACTACATCAGGTAAATTTTTAAAAGTAAGTGCTCCTAAGTTTTATAATGTTACTTTCTTTACAGATAAATTAGTAACACAACTTGACAATTCTGTAATCAACTCGTACTATCAACCGATTACACCAGGTGGTGAAAATTTATTTAATACAGGCCTTAATGGTATGTTTAAGTTTGGGTTGGTTGATTTGTTTGAGGATTATAAAATAGTTGGTGGTTTTAGGTTGCCATATAATTTAGTAGGGGCCGATTATTTTTTAACCTACGAAAACCTTAAACGTAGACTTGATCAGAAAATAACTTTGTTTCGCCAAAGCAGAGAAGGTGCAGCCGAGGGGACAGTAACTAAAAATACCGTACACGAAGTTAGGTATGAATTAAAGTATCCTATAAATCAGGTATGGAGTTTACGTGGTAATATTTTTACACGAGTTGATAGAGATGTGTTTAAAGGAATAACAATACCTACACTAGCTAAACCAGATAGGGAAGATATTTGGACAGGTTATAAAGGCGAAGTGGTATTTGACAACACCATACCTAAAGGCTTAAACTTATTAGATGGCACCAGATTTAAGGTTTTTTACGAGCAGTATATTAACTTTAATAATGATAAGATAAGACTTAATGCGGCTGGATTGGATTTGAGACATTACGAACCCATACATAAAAACATTATTTTATGTACACGCTTAACCGCCAATACTTCTTGGGGCGAGCAAAAAGTTAAATATGTAATGGGTGGAGTAGACAACTGGATATTTCCAAAATATGAACAAAGCAATAACCCTTCAACACAAACTAATTACTCGTTTCAAGCATTAGCAACCAACATGCGTGGGTTTAAACAAAACATACGTAATGGCAGTACTTTTGCAGCAGCTAGTGTAGAAGTAAGAGTACCAATTGTATCGTATATAGCCAATAGGCCAATTCGTTCCGACTTCTTAAATAACTTATTGCTTATGCCATTTTTTGATGTGGGAACCGCATGGACAGGAAGTGGCCCATATAGTGATGAAAATACATTTAATCAGAAAATAATTGAAGTTCAAAACCTAAAAGCTACCGTTATAAATGTTCGAGAACCCATAATAGCGGGTTTTGGTCCAGGATTAAGAAGCAAATTAATGGGTTACTATGTTAGGCTTGATATAGCATGGGGTATACAAGACTATGAGGTTGCCAAAAAGCCTATGTATCATTTTTCTTTGAGTATGGATTTTTAATTATATTCATTAACTTAGGATACCCAAATTTAAGATACCATGAAAAAGATTTTACTCATCATCGTCATCATAATTATAGCTATACTTAGTTTTCTTTCGTACGAGGGAATGTGGGCTAGTGCCAATATTGAAAAAAGCGAAGAAGGGGGTTATTTAATGATTGGAATTGAACACCGTGGTGCATATTACAAAATAAGTAACACCATGAAACGTTTAGAGCAAGAGGTAAAGGAGGCTGGATTAATAAACCCAAGTTTTGCAGGAGTATATTATGATGACCCCGATAAAGTAGCAGAAGATTCGTTAAAAAGTTTTGCAGCCGTAATAGTAAATAACCCTACAGATAGTGTAAAGCTTGTAAGTATGAATGGATATAAAGTGGTTAAAATAGAAAGAGGCAACGCTTTAATATGCGATATGAAAACACATGATATGGTTTCATCCATTATTGCAATATACAAAGCTTACCCAGCCTTTACCGCGTATTTTGTTACACATCCTGAGGAGGCTAAAACCATAAAATACACCTACGAGTTGTACAAAGAAGACACAACCCGATTTGTTTTTCAATACCAATAAAGTTAGTTTTTTTCTGTTGCCATTCCATCGTTAAAACAATAACGACAGCGTGCTTCGTATGTATCTTTTTCGCCCAACATTACTTGGCTATTATCAGAAACTTTTCTGAAAGAATGCGTAGCTAAATCGCCACAAACCATGCAAATGGCATTTACTTTAGTTACATATTCGGCAATGGCCATTAAAGCTGGCATTGGTCCAAAAGGTTTGCCCAAATAATCCATGTCTAGCCCAGCAACTATTACTCTCACACCACGTTGTGCCAATGTTTCGCATACATAAACAACCTCAGCATCAAAAAACTGAGCTTCATCAATACCAACTACATCAGCATCTTGACTCATCAATAGTATATTTAATGAGCTAGGCACTGGGGTTGAAGCTACGGCATTGCTATTATGCGATACCACTTCCGTATCGTGGTAACGCTTGTCAATGGCAGGTTTATAAATTTCTACCTTAAGGTTTGCAATGCGCGCACGGTTTAGCCTGCGGATCAACTCTTCGGTTTTTCCAGAAAACATGGAGCCGCATATTACTTCAATCCAACCCTTCTTGTGCGATGTATTTTTTAAACGTGGTTCTAAAAACATGAGATTACTGCAAGGTTATGAAAATAGTTTATTTTTTCGATTGGTTTCTTTTTCACAAATTTGCATAGATCATATTATACCATGAATTTAAAGGAAGTACAAAATAAACTGAGTGCTGATATATCTCAGCTTTACGAAACATATCAGTTAATAAGTAAAAGTAAGCAATACTTCAATGATCTTGATGTGGCACTATTGCAGCAACAATTACTGCATATCTACCACTCGTTGCTTAAGGTACAAGGCCAATTGGCTCAACTACCCATCAACCAAGAGGAGGTAGACACTAACTTATTAGAGCCAGAAATAAAGCAATACGTAAATGAGGAAATTACCCCATTAGAAATTGCGATTGCTGAGGTGGAAACAGTTAAGATCACTCCTGAAGAGGTTTTGTCACCCCTTACCGAAACTGTTGTAGAATTGGAACAGGAGCCCGAAACATTAAAAACTATTGAAAAACATACTGAACCTGAAGTTATAGAGAAAATAGAAACCCCTAAACCTAATACACTTGTTTTTGATTTTAATAAAAACGATGAACCAACCTTGGATGATTTGGAAAAATTGATGGAGGAAAAAGAAATAGTAGAAGATCAAGTACCACAAGTACAAGCTACCTTGCCTTTAGAAACATCTGATGTTAAACCAACTTTAGTTGTTGAACCATCACCCGAGTTGTCGTTACTAGATAAATTATCGGCAAGTATGCGTACGCCTGATGTGTACGAAAAAATTTCCCGTGAGCAGCAACAAAGTTTAAAGCAAGCCATCAACTTGAATAAGAAAATTGCCTTTGTAAATAATTTGTTTAACGAAAACACTGTTGAGTATGCAAAAGCAATTGAAAAATTAAATGCTTCAACTACCGTGCATGAAGCTTTACGTTATTTCAACGAACTAAAGCACCAATACAGTTGGAGCAACGAAAATTTACTGGTTAAAGAATTGGAAACTTTAATTGAAAAACGTTTCGCATAAAAAATCCCCGCTTTCGTATATACCAAAGCGGGGATTTTTGTTTTATAACTACTAAGTTACTCTGTTACTTCTTCAACCCTTATACCGGCTGCTTTTATGTGCATTAACGTATCATCGCGCATGTTTTGTTCTAACTCAAACCTATAAAAACCTTGTTGCGGGAATTTAACTTTTTTAAACACAGGAAACTGATAATCGTACAAATCGCCCAAACCACTACCCAACCATTTTCCGCTTTCGTTGGCCAACTTAATTTCTATTCTGCGCTGGTCAGTCTTTTTATCGGGGTTTAGTGTGTGCACTAACATAAAAACATTGCTATATTTATAATCGGCACCTACGCGTAAGTTTACAAATACATTATAGAATTTGGTAGTATCCTTAATTCGCACATCAAACGGAACCTTGTTTTTATAGTACCAAGCATCTCCTTCAATGGTTTTATTGTCATCAAACACCCTTCCAGGGTCGCAAGATGTAACAAGCAACAAAGTAATTATACCAATTATCGATAAAGTATATTTCATACTATGCCGGTGGGTTATTATTGCCCCCGTTATTGTTGTTACGGTTGCGGTTATTGTTACGGTTATTACGGTTGCGATTTTGGTTATTACGCGGTTGTCCGTCACCCTCTCTTGGTTCGCGTGGAGGTTGTGGTGTTCTAACTTCTGCACCATCACGGTTATTATTGGGTTGAATACCCTCACGTGGTTGACGGTTGCGGTTGTTATTACTTCTGTTACGATTTTCGCGGTTGCGGTTATCGTTTTGCTCGCGCACATCTTTTGACTCACGCGGTGATGTTGTATTTTCAACACCTTCACTAGTTATATTTCGTGGTTCGCGGTTACGGTCATTTGTATTTCTATTTCGTGTATCACGTCCTCGAGCTTTGTTACGTTTTGATGAAGACTTACGTTCATCCAATCTAGTTAAACTATCAACTCCCATATCATTCTGGAAATCGAGATCTATCTTAATCGCTTCTTTTTTCTGAACAATCAATTCGGGTTTTATACCTTCTTTGTTTTGTTCCATGTAGGCCTTTGCTTCATTTACTTTAAGGCTTAACCACTCGCCACCAAATTCTTGCATTGGTGCAAACCACATCATTCTTTTTAGAATATCAGTTTTAACCTGACGGTATGGACCGCTAGCAAATTCAAGTACTAAATTATCGTTATCCGGGAATTCTTTCCAAGCCTCTAAATAAGAGTCTAACTCAAAATTTAAACAGCACTTTAACTTGCCACATTGGCCCGAAAGTTTTAGCGGGTTTAATGATAAGTTTTGGTAACGTGCTGCATTGGTGTGTACTAATTTAAAATCAGTTAACCAAGTGCTACAACACAAATCGCGACCGCAAGAACCAATAGCACCAAGGCGACCCGCCTCCTGACGATAACCGATTTGACGCATTTCGATACGTACTTTAAACGAATCTGCCAAGCGTTTAATCAACTCGCGAAAATCAACTCTGTCTTCAGCAGTATAAAAAAAAGTGGCTTTACGCCTATCACCACGGTATTCAACATCACTGAGTTTCATTTGCAAGCCCAACTCCATTGCAATACTTCTTGCCTTATACATGGTTGGTATTTCTAGCTCCAAATTCTCTTTGTAACGCGCCTCATCATTAGCACTTGCTTTACGCAATATTTTAGGGAAAGGATGGGTATCATAATCTATTATCCCTGCCTTCTTTAATTGAAGTTTTACCAATTCGCCCTTAAGTGCAACTTTACCTATATCGAAACCACTTTCGCTTTCAACCACAACAAACTCGTTGTTGGTAATATCAATGTTATTTACATTTTGATAAAACTCTTTTCTTGTTCCTTTGAACCTCACTTCAATAATATCGAAAGGTTTCATATAGGCAGGTAGATCCATGTCTACCAACCAATCGAACGTATTTAATTTGTTACATCCACCGGTGCTGCAACCTCCGCTGCTACATCCTCCGGTACTGCATCCTCCTCCTGAACCACAACCCATGTTGTTATATTTATTTTAAAATACAGTTAAAAAAATTTGGCTGGTGAAAATGTTATCGCACACAACCAACAATATCAATTGGTACTTAAAACCAATACTAATTAGTTTTCGGTTTATCCAATAGCCTGCCAATATACAAAGAAAGATTTAAAAAGGTTATTTTCAAATCGGCATTTCGCTCAAGTTGCATGGTACTTCTGTTTAACTCTAGCACTATCGGACTAATGTTTGTTTCTGTTAATGAAGCACTAAATCTTTGTATAAATGCAGTCTCTTGTTCGTTAAGCCTAAGCAATTTAGGGTCGCCAAACTTATATAACAAACCAGCTCTAAGCATGTGCTGAGCATACGTAAGGTAACTTTTTAGCGATTCCCTACCCTCGGCTGCAGCCTTCTCAACCCAGGCTGTAAGACCTTCAATTTCTTTTCTTGAATTGTAGCACAACCTCATCCAATTAACAAACATTTCGAAATAATTGGCATGGCCCGCTTTTAAAAGATCAGTGGCTTGCACTATACTTCCTTCAGAAATTGCAGCAATTGCAGTGGCAACATCAGGTGTAGCTTCAAATTTTTCAATTAAATACTGGGTAATTTCTTGCTCTTGTAACCTTGGAATGCGCATGGTTTGCGCACGAGACAAAATGGTAGCTATAACCTTGTCTGCATCCTGAGCAACAAGAATTATCAGGGTTTGTGCAGGTGGTTCTTCCAATAATTTAAGTAAAATATTGCCTTCGTTACGCATGTATTCAGGTAACCAAATAATTACTGTTTTGTATTTGGCTTCATATGGTTTTAATCCTAATTTCCTGATGATATCGCGGCACTCTTCGGCAGTAATATTTCCCTGTTTTTTACCTTCAGAATCAAGATTT
>CANHBJ010000092.1 GCA_947459075.1 Bacteroidota bacterium | reverse complement strand
TACTGTCTTTGTTCTTAATATAATCGTCATTTTTTTCTGCTGTTGCGCCTAAAGTTACTGTTCCTGTTCCGCAAACTGAACCTGGTGTGGTTCCTGATACAGTTGGTAACGCATTAACTGTTGCAACTACTGCACTTCTGGTAGCTGTTGTACAACCATTTGCAGTTGCATCTACATAATACGTTGTGGTGCTCGATATATTTGGTGTGGTAAATGATGTGCCTGTGCCTAATGATGTGCCGCCTGTTACTGCTGCATACCAATTTAATGAGCCTGTACTTGCTGTTGCACCTAAGGTTACTGTGCCTGTTCCGCAAACTGATCCTGGTGTGGTTCCGCTAACAGTTGGAATAGCATTTATTGTCATTACCACAGCATTACTAGTTGCTGTTGGAGTAGATAAACAATTTGCATTTGAAGTAAGCACAACATAAATACTGTCATTACTTGTAAGCGTATTGGATGAGAAAGTATTGCTATTGGTACCTATGTTAACTCCTTTGTTTTTCCACTGATAAGTAGGTGTTGATCCACCATTTGTAGGTGTTGCGGTAAATGTTACATTTACACCAACGCATGCAGTGTTACCCGGAGATGCACTAACTGAAACCGATGGTGATATAGTTGCATTTGTTAGTAAAACACCTGGACTATTGCTTTGTGCATTTACCAAACATGGTGATGCATTAGAGGTCATCACAACACGAACCGTATCATTTGCTAAAGGTGAATTTAAAATATAGGTGGCTGAATTCGTACCTACATTTACACCATTTAATTTCCATTGATAAATTGGTGTAGTTCCACCGTTGGTTGGTGTTGCTGTAAATGTAATTGGATTGCTACCACATACAGATGTGGTAGATGCACTTACACTAACTGAAGCTGTAATATTTGCAATAACCGTTGCAACTACTGCACTTCTTGTTGCTGTTGTACAACCATTTGCTGTTGCATCTACATAATAAGTTGTGGTACTAGATATACTTGGTGTGGTAAATGAGGTGCCTGTGCCTAATGATGATCCACCTGTTACTGCTGCATACCAATTTAATGTGCCTGCACTTGCTGTTGCTCCTAATGTTACCGTTCCTGTTCCGCATACTGAACCTGGTGTGGTTCCTGATACAGTTGGTAACGCATTAACTGTTGCAACTACTGCACTTCTTGTTGCTGTTGTACAACCATTTGCTGTTGCATCTACATAATACGTTGTGGTACTCGATATACTTGGTGTGGTAAATGATGTGCCTGTGCCTAATGATGAACCGCCTGTTACTGCTGCATACCAATTTAATGTACCTGCACTTGCTGTTGCGCCTAAGGTTACTGTTCCTGTTCCGCAAACTGAACCTGGTGTGGTTCCGCTAACAATTGGTAACGCATTAACTGTTGCAACTACTGCACTTCTTGTTGCTGTTGTACAACCATTTGCTGTTGCATCTACATAATACGTTGTGGTGCTTGATATGCTTGGTGTGGTAAATGATGTACCTGTGCCTAATGATGTACCGCCTGTTAATGCTGCATACCAATTTAATGTGCCTGCACTTGCTGTTGCGCCTAATGTTACTGTTCCTGTTCCGCAAACTGATCCTGGTGTGGTTCCTGATACAGTTGGTGTTATATTATTAAATCCAATTACAATGGTATCTATTACTGAAGTATTTGCTGTATCTGTTACAGTACAAAAATAAGTTCCAGCAGCTAAGCCATTAGCAGTTGAACCTGTTCCTCCAGAAGGAGCCCAACTGTAACGATAAGGAGGAACTCCATCAACGCCTTGAACAGTTGCTGAGCCATTTGATAGTGAAGAACATGTTGCATTGGTTATAGAAACTGTATTTGCGGAAAGTGGCCCACCATTACTTAAAATAGGCTCTGTTGTAACTACATTAGTATTGCCAGTGTATGTACATCTACCTAAAATAGCACCTGTTGATGGATCTGTAAATTCTAATGTATAAACACCTGCAGGAGGAAGATTTACATTATAAAAACAGTATTTTATTAAATAGTTTGAACCAGAGATCGTTGATGGAGAGGCAGGACCTACCTGTGCTGCACTTAATGAGCCATTAATCCAAACTCTGGTAATTGCAGGAATAATGCTAGGCAAAGTTGCCCACCTGAAAATAATGTCACCTGTTTTGGCAGCTGCAGGAACAGTAGCATAAGTAGTAAATTGAAAACCAGGAGCCATTGCATTAGCTCCAACACCTGCGCATTGTGTGGCTTGTCCATTTCCGTTATTTCTAGAATCAACTGATGGACAAGAATGTACATAAAGCTGTGTAATAAACTGAGCCGTAGGGCTTGTTAAAGAAACATCACGTATTTTTAAATCAAATGTTCGTGTGCCACTTGAAGGTGTAGTAGCACTATTTTGGTAACGCATAGCGTCTATAAAAGCTTCGGCTTGTGCTAAGGTAACCGTTCCTCCTCCACTTTTAGCAAATGACAATGTAGATACCCCACTGGCAACAGTAGCTGTAACAGCATAAGTTAAGCCACCAACAGTTAAATTCGAAATTGATGCATTATTTGCAAAATTTAAAGGAATGGTTCCTCCAGCAGTTGCACCATTAAAAACAAGAAGTTCAGAGGCCCCATTAAGAAGCATGGCGGAGGTAAAACTAACTTTTAATTCATCCAAGGTTGTGCCTGTAGATGTAATGTTGGTAGCTCCATTAGAAAAATTCACACTTGTATTACCTGAAAAAACATTTGAATTATTTAATCCTGATGTATTTGTATTAAGGTCTAAATTAGGAGCAGAAGTTAATACCGCAGTTGTAAATGTTGGACCTGTTGAAAAGTCGAGAAAGAAATATGCAAGACCACTACCCTCCGAACCAACTGAAATAGTAAACGTGTTTAAGCTTGAATAAGTTGTTCTTACCCTGTTTTTCACATCGTTGGGGTCAGTGGTATTAGCACTCAAATTAGACCTAAACTTTGTAAGTTCAAGTAAATTGTTGTATGATGTTGCTAAATTGGTTGGATTACCAAGTTCATAGTTAATAAATCCTCCAAATTCGTTAAATTGGTTAGTCCCCGTAGTTCCATTTCCGTCAATATCATAGGTGTTTATCCTAACATTCTGTAAAGTTACCGGTGTTCCAGTATTGGTTGTGTTGTTATAAGATCCACCAAGAATAAACTCGAACATAAACTGAGCGCTACCACCACCTGTACCAAAATTAAACTGAGGAGAGAACCACTCAGGTAAGT
The DNA here is from genome assembly GCA_947459075.1 of Bacteroidota bacterium. Lineage (GTDB taxonomy): Bacteria > Bacteroidota > Bacteroidia > UKL13-3 > UKL13-3 > UBA6183. The sequence goes on along the minus strand of CANHBJ010000092.1, from coordinate 6,162 downwards.
TATTTGTAAAGCCTGTTCCCGTACCATTTTGATCAAAAGCAGTGAACGTGCCAACATTATTTAGTGCGGCAGTTGTTACAATTGCATCAATTGATTGGGTTCCAATTGTAATTACATTTTGATATAGCACCTTATTATTTACTGCTGTACCAGTACCAACTTTATTGGTAATTGTTACACCTGTACCACCAAAATCAACTGGTTGGAAATTGGCATTAAATGTTTGTGAAAATCCACTTGTTACATTTAGTAATAATAAAATCAGAAATGTAAATTTGCTTAGTCTAAAATTAATTGACATCATACTGTGTTGTTGAATATTAATATGTTTTCAAACAATAAAACGAGGCTTTCGCGACATTTTACCTAGCAAATGTCACACTAAAGAGCCTACGTATTGATTTTTGATAAAATAGCCCTAACATTTTCCAAAATAGTACTACACAAAACTATAAAGGTAGAAAAAGTGAATATATTTAAGTTAGGATGTTAAACATTAGTTAAACAAAAACGGAATTTTTTTTTTGAATTATATCTGTTTTTGCAATTGTAACTCTAACTAATTAATAAGGGTAATTTATAATTTATAGCTATTAACTTTCAGCAAACTGAATCGATGAATGCTGATCAACAATATCGCATTGGTAAACACCTAATAGAGTTAATACTTTTTGTAGTGAAGCGAACGATACATTTTTCTTGGTTTGTATAGAACAAACTCCCGGTTTAGGTATCTTTACATCTTTTATTCCTTCTATATTCATGGCTTTTATTGCTCTACATAATCTCCATGCTGTAATCCTTTTACCGTTAGAAGCCAATTCATTAAATGAATAATAACATCCATCTTGGGTTTGAACTAAATTAATTGGTGTTATAAATGAATATCCGTGGCGCAATAGTAATCTGTCAATTTCAATAACTTTTCGAGTATTGCCCTTAACACGCATACGCTTAATTAGCAATGAATTAATTTCATTACCTGAAAGTCTTAACGACTTTGTTTTTACCCTTCTATTTGCAAACTGCTGAGCTGCATATACTAAAATGGTAACAAAAACAAGAATAATGACATATAAGTACATGATACAAACATTAGTTTTAATTCTACACCTAACCAATTTGATACAAAATAATACTAAACTATTATAAGATGATATAAGCAAATTGAATTTTTCAAATCAGTTAACAATGTAAAATAAATAACATATTGATTAAATTATACAAATTAGTTCATATTATTATTTTGATTTTTGCTGCTTGCTTAAAACTTGTTGTTGCCCATGATAAAATATATTCTCACAGTTCTTTATTTATTTTGCTTTAAAATTTCCCTCGCTCAACAACCTAGAATTGGAATAGAAGCTGGTACTGGAATAAGTATACCATTAACTTCGGTATATGGATACCCCTCACCACTTGCATACGCATCGTTAAGTATAGCGCCAATAAAACTTGGACATATTTCTTTTGATTACAACCTAGGATTACTTATGGGTGAAGGGAAAATGAACAGCGATATTGAAACATCAAATTCTAATATAGGCAGCAATACTTTTAAATTTAAAACTACCTACACATCATATGGCGTAAATGGTTATATTAATTTACATCATGTTTTTAAATCAAGAAAAAAGGCTCAAAAGTATATTCCATTTTTACAATTGGGATTTGCAAACCTCAAAGGTACCTCTAGTGCTGATAATTTAGATATTAATAGCAATAAAACATTCACACAAAATTATTTCATTTCAATTTATGGTGTGTTATTTAAGGTAAAAATAAACCATCAGCTTGATTGGACCATTAATGCTAACATAAATGTAACAAAAACAAAATACCTAGATGCTATTTATTACGACAAGAATTATGATGCCATTATTAACTTAAAGGCAGGTATAGTTTATTACCCTAGCGCCAATAAAAAAAGAAATTACATAGCGTGGCAACCCTATAAGAAAATTTGCCCCAAGCAATTGGCATTTTAAAATGTTTTCTTAATCGTTAACTTAAAAAAAATAGTTGTTTATGAATCATAATAAATAACTTAAGTTACTAAATAAGATGTCATTTATAATTCGTTTATTATCACTTAATGTAATTTATTTTGACGCAGTTAATTTTTACATAAAATTGCTTTAATGAAACCTGTAAAATCCTTATTTATCTTATTGGAAAGTGGCATAACATCTTTTCCTATTGATGATATCGTATTTATAAAAATAACAAACAAATTTATAGACATCCGATTTACTGATAACAAGGAAGTAAGGTATAATCTTCGATTAACTAAAATATTAAATTGTGTTTTTGAGCTCACTAATTATTCTCAATTTTTCTTTGGTGTAGAAGGAATTTTATTCAACCCGCTTCACTCTGAAATTATTATGAATGGACAACTAAACCAAATGACATGTGAAATAATTGCTAAAACAAATACGGAAGATATCGTATTTATATCTCATGCTAAAGAGATATTAACCCAATTGGCAAAAAGTAAACTAATTGTTCAAAGTGCAACCTATTTATAGGTTGAAATGCAAAATAATACAACTTTTTAATAAATAAGGGATAATAAACGATTGAATAATACTATTATTTTGAAAAAAATATAAATTTGATCATGTACAAAAGTTTAAATGCAAAAACAATATTAGTTGTTGAAGATAATGAAAGGCTGCGTGCAAATATTACAAATGCATTAGAATTTTACTTTCACGTAACCTATGCACAAAATGGAGCAGAGGGTATTAAACAGGCCAAATCAATAAAACCCGACTTAGTGATAACAGATATTATCATGCCAGAAATGAATGGTTATGAACTTCTTCAATCTCTTAAGAAAGACAATGACTTGAAACATGTTCCAGTAATAATGCTCACCGCTCTTGGTGCTGACGAGGATATCATTAAAGGTTGGGATTTTGGGGCAGATGAGTACATTGTTAAGCCATTTAAAATGAATCTACTCATTTCAAGAATTCAAAATTTAATTAAAAAGAATACATACAGCTTATCCGCTCAACATTTGTTAAATAAAAAAGTGGATCCTTTAATTGAACAGATTAACGCACATATACAAACTAATGTAGGCGATATTAATTATGCTGTTAATCACCTTGCTGATAGTTTAAACTTAACAAGTACACAATTAAACAGAAGGCTTAAAAAAATTGCAGGTCAAAACACTATAACCTATATAAAAAATTTCCGTTTAGATTTTGCTAATCAACTTTTAAAATTTAAAAGTTATAACATTACTGAAGTAGCACGTCAATCAGGGTTTAGCTCATCTTCTTATTTTATTAAACAATACAAATTAAAATTCGGAAAATCACCTAAGCAAAACAGAAACAAATACACCAATAATGTTGAGCTTACTCAAATTTTGTAAGCATAAATAATATTATTTAAATTATAGCTTAAACATATTAAGTAAGGTTGTAATACAATTGATATAATAATACCCCAGCATGTGAGTTAATCAATTATATTTCATTATACTTTTTACTACAAGCCAAATTGTTTTTCCAATTCCAATTGAAATCCATGCTCGTTTTTTGAGTTCTTTGTTTAACTCCAAAAACAAACCTGGCTTAGCAGTAAGATGAAACCAAATACAATTATTTAATGCTTGCTTCAATTTAATTTCACCCCCTGATACCTGTATTACGTGATCGAAAAAAGCAAGAGTGTTTTTAAACCACAATATGCTATACTCTTGGCTAACGTGTCTGTTAAGGCAAATTGCTAACCTTTGACAATCGTCTGCATGTAAAACAGGAATTAGTTTTTTAATGAGTTCTGTTTTAATTTTTGTATTCAATAGAGCTACTTGCTCGAGGTGCTTTTTATGAGTGCCATTGTGGTATCGATATTTAATAAGCCGCTCATTTAAGTTAGCCATTCGGGTTAATGAAAAGCAATCAACCCAAAGTGCTAAATCTTCTGCAAATTGGTAGTCTGTATTATATCTAATATTGTTTAGTTTAATAAAACTTGCCCTAAACATAACACTTGGATGCACAAAAGGGGAAGCATTTAAAGTGTGCCAAATTATATCATCATGTAAAATAGGTAAAGACCTACTTCGCCCATTTATGCCAATATACTGTGTGCCTAAAATGTCTATTTCAGGATTATTTAACAACATCTCAACCTGTTTTGCTAGTCGATGTTTTAAGCTAATATCATCAGCATCCATTCGGGCTATAAAATCGCCCTTGGCCAAAGTTAAACCATAATTAAGTGCCGCTACAATACCTTGTTGTTTAATAAACAGATGATATTTTATTCGCGAATCATTAAATGCATGTATAATGTATTCCGAATTATCGCTACTACCATCGTTAATAATGATTAATTCAAAGTTGGGGTACGTTTGACTCAATATACTTTTTATTGCATCAGATAAATACAATGCACCATTGTGAACAGGCATTACTACTGAAACCAAAGGAAATGATGTTTCTAACATAACTCAATCTCCCTCATTAACTGCTCAAATTGTTTTAGCTGTATTTCTTTACTGAAACAACTTTGGGCTATTTGTTGTGATTTTTTTTGTAGCATTAGCAAATTGCTATGTTGTATCAATTTCCTTATTGCATCAGCTAAATGAACAGCATTTCCAGGCTCAACTAATAAACCGTTATCATTTACCATTTCAATTAAACCACCTGTTTTCGAGAAAATTACTGCATTTGCATTGGCCAAAGCCTCTAAAGCAAACATAGAAACACCCTCGTACAAAGATGGAAGCAACACCACATGAGATTGCTGAAGCAACGCCAACAATTGTTGATGAGGTAAGTTGGGTTTTAATGTAACAAAACCATATTGCTCTATCAATGATTTAAATTTCGAATACTTACTACCCTCTCCTATTATTACCATTTCCGCATTAGCTGCCACCATATCATCCTTAATCAATGGTAATGCTTTTAATAACACGTCAAAGCCTTTTTGTTTGTAACCTTCTTCATCCATACGCCCAAGCATAATAAAAGTTAAACGCGCTACTTTATGGGTTAAATCAATAGCATTAACATCAATGATATTGGTAATAATATATTTGCTTTTTAATTTGGGTTGATGTAGCACATTGTTCAACGCATAATCTAGATGATATTGATTGGTAGCACAAACATGCTTGATTTTATTACCCGATAAATAGCGCCAAAACCACCTACGTAATTTATATTTTTTGTGATTACCTAGCTGTAAATACTCAGTATCACTGGTAGAGTGAAAACGAACAACTGTTTTCTTAAGAATAAACTCCGATAGGAAAAATGGAAGTAAAGGTACATCGCCTGTTTCAATAAAAACGAGTTGATAAGCATGATGTTGGTTAAGCTTACTAATAAATTGAGCTTGTTTGTAAAACTCATAAAATAAACCCAAACCCCATACTTTTAAAGTAGGCTTATATCTAAATATATTTAAATTTTTAGCTACAAAAGGTTCTGCTTCACCAACACCTAAAATTTGTGGTGTAAGCACATCTACTATAAAACCACCTTGAAGTAAATTGTTAATTAATTGCTCAAAAGCATGGGTATAGCCAGTGGTTTGGGGCAAAAAAACAGGACAATATATGAGTACACGTTTATTGCCCATCGTTTAATATTATATCAGATTGATGCAATGCTGCTGCAACAACTTGGTGCATATCGTAATATTTATATTCTGCTAATCTACCACCAAAAAGCACGTTACTTTCTTTTTGCGATAGCTTCTTATATTGATTGTATAAGGCATTATTTTTCTCATCATTTATAGGATAATAGGCCTCTCCACCCCTATGATATTGTTCTGGATACTCATAAGAAACCACCGTATGGTCCAATTTTTCCCAAGCAAAATGCTTATGCTCTACAACCCTAGTGTATGGCACATCAGGCGAAGTATAATTGAATACTGCATTGCCCTGAAAGTCTCTCACACCATGCAATTCCTTGTGATTAAACCTTAACGATCGGTATTGTAACTCACCCAAACAATAATCAAAATAAGCATCAATTTTACCAGTGTATATTACCTTATTGGCAATAGTTAACCATTGCGTAATGTCTGCTAAAAAATCAACCCCTAATTTCACCTCAATACCATTTAATAATCCTTCGGTAAGTTTATTATATCCCCCAATCGGAATTCCTT
>CANHBJ010000091.1 GCA_947459075.1 Bacteroidota bacterium | reverse complement strand
TGAAGTTATACTCTGGTAAACAATCAATTTTTGAACACTATGGAATCGATAAACAAATCAAAAGTTCGTTCGGAAAAGAAATAAACTTTATGGGTGGCTCATATTTAATTATTGAGCACACCGAAGCATTACATGTTATTGATGTTAACAGTGGTAGTATTACCGGAAAAGACATTAATCAAGATGAAAATGCGCTTAAGGTTAATTTAGAAGCAGCAGCAGAAATTGCCCGTCAACTTAGGTTGCGTGATATGGGTGGTATCATTGTAGTTGATTTTATTGATCAGAAAACTGCGGGTAATAAACGTTTGGTATACGAACGTTTAAAAGACGAAATGAAAACCGATAGGGCGAAGCACAAAATTTTGCCTATGAGTCCTTTTGGGTTAATTCAAATTACGCGCCAGCGTGTACGCCCAGAAATGACTGTTGTTACAACCGAAAAATGTCCTACTTGCGATGGTACTGGTGAAATAACCAACAGTATTGTAATTGCAGATGAGATAGAAAATAGGTTGAAATATTTCCTTCAAAATATGAACATGAAAGGTTCAATTACCATTGAAGTTCATCCTTATTTATATGCTTATTTCACCAAAGGTTTTTTAGGATCTATTCGCTTTAAATGGCTTTGGACTTACAAACGTTGGATAAGAATTAGGCCAGTTAATGCCATGCATTTTGGCGAGTACCGTTTTATAAACGCACAAGGCGAAGAAATATTAGTTTAATACATACGATATGAATGGTATCGTTATTAATCTGAGTGGTTTACTTCGTTAGATTTTTTGTGATGATTGTATTCTGTTCCCTATATTTAATCGGGAAAATAGCACTTTAGCTATTTACATTTTCTATCGTTTTTTCTCTTTTTATTTTAGCATTAACAATTATCTTTGATGGAATAACCAATCCTAGTTATGCGAATTAAAATAATTCTTTCTTGTTTAGCCATACTCACCCTTGTTTCATGTGTTTCAAAACGTAAGTACAATGATATGTATGCGCTGTGGGTTTATACTGATAGCCAGTATCAATTATTAAAAGGTAAAAATAGCAATTGTGATAAACGCATTTATGCTTTACTTTCTGAAGTAGACAGAATAAGAAGAGACTCTGCTTATATCGATTCGGTTTGTAGATCGGGTATGAATAAAAGCGATGCTGATAAAGCCCGATTAGAAGCAGAAAGAAAACGCTTGCGCGAAGAACTTACTGCGCAATCAAGTAAACTTACCTTATCAGCAAGTAAAATTGCCGAACTCGAATCAGTATTATTCCGTAAAGATTCTATAATGCGTGCTACGCGTAATCGCTTACAACAAGCATTGTTAGGTTTTAAAGATAAAGGAGTTGATGTTCACGTGGTTGGTGGTAAAGTATACATCTCACTTGATGAGCGGTTGTTATTTCAATCGGGTAAGGTGGATGTAAACCCTGAAGGTAGAAATGCCTTGTTAGAAATTGCTAATGTGTTAAACCAAGACCCAACTACCATCATGACGGTAGAGGGACATACAGATAATATAGCTTATAAAGGACAAACTTATAAAGACAATTGGGATATTAGTGTGTTACGTGCAACATCCGTTATTAGATGGATGAGCAAATCGGGTAAAGTGGCCCCTGAGCGTTTTATTGCTGCTGGTAGAGCTGAATATTGGCCTTTAGATGCTGCGCCAACAGCCGAAGCACGCAGAAAAAATAGACGTATAGAAATTATTGTAACACCTAATTTAGACGAGATAGCACAAATTTTAGATGGTAATTAAATAATAGCTACTGTATGAAATATTTTCTTGGAATAAGCCTACTACTTTTGTTTGCGCTTAGTGTTGATGCTCAAAGTGGCATTCAACTCACAAAAATTAAAACCAACAAGGTTAAAACAATTCTTCCCGGAGATCCATTTACTTTTTCGTTTTTAGATTCATCAGGTAAAGTAAGAGGTATTCATGCCACTTTAGTGAGTGTAGATGATAACATGTTTACATACAGGCTTGGTATGGTAGAAGAAATGGAGCCCAAGTTTTACCAAATGCCAATAAATAAAATTACTAGCATAAGAAAAGAAGGCAAATACTTATACACCAGAGGTACTACCATGTTTTTTGTTACTATACTGGAAGTGGTGCCAACCGTTGAGTTTATTGTAAATAATACTGCAACTTACTCACAGCAATTATTATGGATAATACCAGCAAGTATTGTAATTGGTTCTGTAAATGCTTTAGTAGAAAGTGCTTTTTGGCCAACCAAACCTAGAAGAAAAGTAGGGGAGTATTATAGAATAGCAACAACACAACCTTAAAAAAGTAAGCCGGCAGTGGTAATCAATATCACTGCCGGCTTTTTTTGATTTTATCAATGAAAAAAGTGTTATGCAGTACTATTATATAAAAACAGTGCCAAACTTGTTTTTACGTTAAATATATTTGTATATTGTTGTTATTCAATTCACTTTCGTTTTTTAATATGGTTATCTTTTGGGGTGTGAATACTTTATGCTACAGCTAGTCTAGTTTTTTAGGACAGTTTCAAAATGTACACATTTCACCCTCAGGTAATACTTTCTATTTTGTTATTTTAGTCTATCTTGGTTACTTTCGATAAACACCTAGAACAAGCAAGGGTTTAGCTTCCATTAAATCATAAAAACAAAAACCATGAAAAAATTAGCCTTTATCATTTCGGTGGTATTTGCCATCAACTACAATATAAATGCCCAATGGGTTTACGCAACTGATAAGTTATATACCGATGGATTGCATAATTCCAACTTTTTAACGCGTGTAATAAGCGTTGGTTTGCCCGTTACCTCCGATATTGAACAAATTGCATCGGCAGTTGGTGTGTGCGATACCAATGTTGCGCTTCAAACATATACTTGTTATGGAGTAGCGCTTGCTCTAAATAAGTTACAAGTAGTTGGCACAGCTGGATCTATTACCATTAAATTAATTAAGGCCGATGGAGCGCCTATTTGTAATAACGATTCTTCGGCCTACACTGTTTTTTGTGGACGAAGGTTAAAAAAAGCACCATCAACTGTGGTGTATCAAGAAACTTATAGTTTAAATGGTGTAAATCTTTTAGCCGACCCTAATGGTGGAAATTTTAATTGGGCCACATTTACATTTAGTGGTTTACCTAAAACATTTAATACCAAAAATGATGACATTATGGTTGCAGTTGATTTTAATAACATAGGTGATGATTCATTAACCATGATGGCAGCTATTGATGAATACGGTACAGCGGCTATAAAATACAAAGCCAGTCAGTGCTGGAATAAGGCTAATTACATTTATTCATACGGTATTTTACCCTTGTTAAAAAATGATGCCTACATGGTTTACTCTAAAAAGATAACATCATGTTTAGGTGGTGATCCTAATAAGTTTTCAAATTACTTTAGATGGCAAACCAATATTGATACTTTTTTTGTTTGCGTTGGCGATACCGTTTTACTCAAGCCTAATGCTCGTTTTGGATTTGGAAGGGCTTACGATTTTGAAATTAAACAAGTAAATAGCAACCTAGCTTATAATTCCATTGTAAACTGGTATCCCCAAAAAAATTGTGGTGCAAGTGCTCCACTGGCTGATTATGGTTTTTTATATGTAGCAGATAGCAACGCACAAATACAATTTTTGTGGCCAGATAGTTCGTATGTTCAAGGTAATTTGGTTTCGGCAAATATCACAATCCAACCATCTAATCAAATTAGTTTGCCCAATCAAATCCATGTATGTCCTGGAATAAATCAGTTAAACGCTGCAATAAGTGGTCCTGATTATTATGCAATTTGGCGAGGTGCAGTATTTGCTGATTCTACTCAAGTGAATACCACTTTTAACGCTACTTTGGATACCACATTAATGTTACAAGTTAAAACCAAGAAAGCAGGATGTGTGGTTACAAAAAATGTTGATGTAAAAGTAAAGCAATCTAATGTGCAACAGTTATGCCTTGTAACTTACGATTCTTTAACAAAACGAAATGTCATACTTCAATGGCAAAAGGAACAAGGTGCAGAGGTAAAGAGCTATCAGATTTACCGCTCGTATGATTCGTTAAATCTGTATCAAAAAATTACAAGCATTAATGATAGCAATGCAACAAGATATATAGATAGCAGCAACACATTTCTAAGTAACCATGCTTACAAATACAAAATTACGGCAACCAATTTTTGTAACAACGAGTCGGTATTGGATAGCAGTAAATCATACAACACCATGTTGCTGCGCAATAACAACAATATGCTGTATTGGAATAATTACGAGGTTAATGGAGTTGCTGTTGCAGATAGTGTAATTGTTTGGCGTAAACCACTTGGCCTAGCACCTATTAAAATTGCCACATTAAGTGCCTCGCAAAAGCAATTTATTGATTCGTTATTTAATAATTTTTTGGTAGTGGATTACCATATTGAAGCTAAACTTAAAGAAGGTGCGTATTGTATAGATAATACGCAGCGCTCTGCATTATCAAGCATACTTAGCATTGCTAAAGTAGGTATAGATATGGTAAATTTAATTTCATTTTCAGTATATCCTAATCCAACCAATAGAAAACTGTATATTATTAGCTCAAACAAAACCAAACAAGTTGCATTAGTTTATAATGTACTAGGTGAGTTGGTTTTTGAATCGTTAATTGAACCAACTGTAAATAATGAGTTAGATTTAGTTAACCTGCAAACAGGCATTTATTTTATTAAGTTGGGTGATGCAAAACCCATTAAAATTGTGTTGAACAAATAATTAAAAACATATACAATGACCATACAAGAAGCACAAAAAATAGTTGATGAATGGATTAATACAAACGGTGTTCGTTACTTTAATGAGTTAACCAATACCGCCATGTTAATGGAAGAGGTAGGTGAGGTTGCTCGTATTATGGCACGTAAATATGGTGAGCAAAGCTTTAAACCCAGTGATAAGGAAGTGGATTTAGCAGATGAAATGGCTGATGTATTGTTTGTATTGATTTGTTTGGCTAATCAAACAGGAATAGATTTAACGGCTGCGTTGCAAAAAAATTTGGATAAGAAAACCAAACGCGATGCAACCAGACATAAAGAAAACGAAAAGTTGAAGTAGTTTTTACTCTAACACTGGAGCAAGTGTACTGTAAATTATTCCATTTCCTTTTTTAGCACTTACCTGTAATGGCGTGCATTTAAAAGTTTGTTTACTTTCATTTAAAATGGCTGCTTTAACCATTAGTTTTGATGAGGTATTTTCGGGCAACTCAATACGCGGACGTAAAATTATTGGTGCAATTTGGTTTGATGTATTTTTGAATTTATCTAAGCTCGTTGTGCCATAATACAATACTTCATTTTTAACGTTTGTTAAGGTAACTTCTAGTATTGGGTTTGCTAATGAATCCGTGGTTTTAATCCAACTCCAAACTTCCAATTCAACAACTTTGTGCGCGTTATTAAATTCAAAAATAGTTTCGTTTGCACGAGTGTTTTCTGCTGAAACGATTACAGGAAACGAATCTGGAAATAGGTTTTGTTTTCTGTTGCTAAATACAAATGTTTCACTCAACGATTGGTATTCTTCAAACAATTTATGGTTGTAAAATAAAGATGCAATACTTGCATATTCGTATGGAATAGCACCACCATGAGAGATGATTAAAGTATCTGGTTGATGTTGTAACAACCAATTGTAAAAGTATGCATAACCCAAGGTGTCAATTTTTGCAGATACCACATGTGGTTGCATGTTTTCACGATTAAAATAATAATCAAAATAGTATTTTCGGTTACCTGCTAAAAAGGCTGTTGTTCCGTTTTGTGTGTATGGTTTCATGGCCATAACAGCAGCTTTGTATGCTTGGTGATAAAATACCTGGTAATGTTTACGTGTATTTATTAATGCATAAGTATTCATCAACATCAACCCAACAAAAACCAATATAAATAAGGTTTGATGTAATTTGCTGTAAACATAAAATGCTGCTGAAAGTAAAAATACAATACCAAAAAGCAACACTGAATATTGCATGATGGGTGCACGCCATTGCGAGTATAAATAAGGAAAAGCAAATGAGGTTAAAAACAATAACAAAGAAAAAGTAAGGTGCTTTTTTTGTAATTCTTTTTTTAATAATATCCCAATTAATGCAGCAATCAACCCTATAAAAATAAACCATAAAATAGGTGTGGTGTATTGAGCTACATATTGTAAATAGTAATAAATATATTTTTTATCGGGCACACCTAACCAACTTAAACCACCTTGCTTAAATTGTGGTAACAGCAACGGAAATTCAAGTGCAAATAAAACAGCCGCTGCACCAAAACTTAATAACCATTTTTTTACATCTTGCTTGTAAACTGCTAGGTAAATAATACCCGCAAATGCACAAGTTACAAGTGCCATGTAGTGTGTGTTTGCCACTAAAAATAAATACACGGCAGCCCATACAAATTTTTTGTTTTGGTTTGATGTGTTAAAAAGTGTAGATACAAAAAGTAACGTGAATAATAGTCCGGGCGCATACATACGTGCTGTTTGGCTATGTACTAAGAAGTATTGAGAGGTAGCCATAAATAACACTACCAATAAAGCGGTGTGTTTATTAAACAACTGTGTGATGAGGTTGTAGGTTACCCAAAGGGTTACTATACCTATAGCAATAAATGGAAGTTTATAAACTACAGGGTTAAGTCCAACCAATTTGGTGTAGTAATAAATAAATATTTGAACCAATGGAGGGTGCATATCTAGTTCAACCACACCAATGTTAATCACCTCTTTTAATGTGTTGTAATTACATCTAGAAAGGGCACTTAATTCATCATTGGTTAAGGCCATTTGGTTGATGTTAAACAAACGAAGTAATAAAGCTAAAGCCAAAATAAACCATATGGCATAGTATTGAATGAATCGATATAAAATTCGATTTACATTCATATACTTTAGGCTGTTTGTGTTTGTAGGCTTACAAAATATTCGCCTTGCATAATAGGCAATACAGCGGCTGTGTTTAATTGCAAACAGAATTGTACATCATCTTCTGCCGCATGTAATGCTTTAAAACGTTGCGCATGTGATGACTTGCGAACTTCAACTTCTAAACTATCCTTCATGGAAATGTATAGCTGTTCTGCCATTAAGCCTGAATCGCAATGTAAGGTGATGTTGTTTTTAAGTTGTGTAATTACTGCTCCAGCAAACAAAGTATCTTCCAAATTAACTTTATCTTTCCATCCCGCACATAGTAAAATAATGTTGTTGGGTTGATGTAATAACCAATTGCACAAAACATCTAAATTTAAAAAACTACCTACAACAATTTGAGCTGATCCTAGTTCTTTACTTTGTTTAATGGCTTTGGTTCCATTGGTGGTTGTAAAAGCAATGTTTCTATCTTTAATCAATGGATTCTGAAACTCGAAAGGAGAATTACCCATATCAAAACCTGGAAGCTTAACGGCATTTCTTTCAGCAGCACATAAAAAATCAAAATCTTTAAATAAGCTGCACTCTTCAGGAGTTGATACTGGAAGAATTTTATTTACCCCTGTTTTAAAAGCCACACACATGCTGCTAGTAGCACGTAAAATATCAATAACAACAACTGTTTTACCCGTTACTTCGTATAATGGTAATAGGGCAGGTGTAAGTACAACTTCAATTTCTTTATTCACGATTGGTAATAATGGTTATGCCGTTTTCGTCTTTTTTATTTGCCTTTTGTTGAATACGTTTTAACACGTTTTCCCATTTAGGTTCGATGGTTTCTACCGCATGATTGGTAAATATGATGGTGATGTCACCATCATATTTCCAATAGTAACTGGTATCGTAAGTATTATTTTTTACTGTAGAAAAGGATTCAATTTTTTTTGGTTCGCCCAAAATTTTTATCACATCAGCTTCGCTAGTTCCGGTTATAATGGCTGCATATTTTTTGGGTAAACTTTGTGATATACCTAGTTTACCTATTATTAAACATACCATCAAAACAACAAAACGCATAAGCTTATTAACTTTACAAGAAAGGTGTTTTTACCACCTTTGCTTTAATTTGTTTATCACGAATCTCGATAAAAATTTCAGTATCAACTTTGCTATGAGCTGCATCTACATAACCCATACCTATTGCTTTACTAAGTGTAGGCGATTGTGTTCCTGAAGTAACCTCTCCAATTACATTTCCATTAGCATCTTTAATGATGTGGTGCTGACGAGGAATTCCACCACGTTCCAACATTTCAAACCCAACTAACTTTTTAGTAGGCTTATTGTCTTTAATTGCTTTGTGGTGGTCGGCCATAATAAATGATTTGGTGAATTTAGTAATCCATCCTAAACCTGCTTCTATTGGAGAAGTTTCATCATTAATATCGTTGCCATATAAGCAGAATCCTTTTTCTAAACGTAAGGTATCGCGTGCACCTAAACCTGCAGGTTTAATATCAAATTCGGCACCTGCATTAAAAATTGCATCCCATAATTTAGTTGCTTCTGCATTGGGTACATATAATTCAAAACCTCCTGCACCAGTATAACCAGTATTAGAAATTAATACATTACTTATACCTGCGAGTGTACCATATTTAAAAGTGTAATATTCCATTTCGCTTAGGTTAACATCAGTTAACTTTTGTAAAGCCTTAATGGCATTTGGTCCTTGTACGGCCAATAAACTTGTGCCTTCGCTAAGGTTAGTCATCTCAACACCAAACGTGTTGTGTTTGCTAATCCAATTCCAATCTTTTTCAATGTTTGATGCATTAACAACCAAATAAAATTCAGTTGCAGAAACACGGTAAACCAACAGGTCGTCAACAATGCCACCCTTATCGTTTGGTAAACAACTGTATTGTATTTTACCATCAACTAAAACCGAGGCATCGTTGCTCGTAACTAACTGAACCAGGTCTAACGCTTTTTCTCCCTTAAGTAAAAACTCACCCATGTGGCTTACATCAAAAACACCAATACTATTCCGTACTGCGTTATGCTCTTGAATTAAGTTATTGTATAAAACAGGCATATTGTAACCTGCAAATTCAATCATTTTTGCTCCTAAAGAAACGTGCAAATCGTTTAAAGCTACGTATTTCATTCTTGTATTAATTATGTATTTAATGGTGGCGAATTTAACAAATTTTATGATAGGTAGGGGAGATAGCTTGAATAGTTATAAATTGATAGGTTATTGGTTGATTAGTCAAAGTCTATTCGAGCAGGAACAGAACCTTAGCGTCTTTTGTGCACCAAGTAATCGGGGTGTATCGATATAGGTTTTACTTATAGCTCCGTTGAACTGCGATTTGGCCCTTGTGCTTGTGGTAAATGTCAGCACTTAGGTAAACTCCAAAACCTCTTTTATTATCCGAAGTTTTGGCGCAGGATGACAGCATCTAACTTCT
>CANHBJ010000090.1 GCA_947459075.1 Bacteroidota bacterium | reverse complement strand
ACCGGCACCGTTCGGACCTAAAAAACCCAATATTTCTCCCTGCTTGGCCTCGAACGAAATTTCGTTAAGCGCACGTTGCGTTCCGTAAATTTTGGTAAGTTTCTCTACTTGTATACTCATCGAATAAAATGAAAGTCAGCGAAAATAGGGAAAAGGTTGTTAAGCTGCACAATTAAAAAAGGCCTGCATTGCAGGCCTTCGTGTTAGTTAATTAATATTTTATGGTAGATGTAACCTTCATCCGTTTGCACCCTTAGAAAATAGATACCTGGCGATAAACCATATTTTAATGTAGATAGCCGGTAACCATTTGTTTGTAACTCTAAATCTTCTTGTTTAACAGCTATAAAATGTCCAGTGCTATTCATTAAAGCAAAGGATAAAATATCTCTTTTGGTGTCTATAAACAATTCATCTTGAGTAGGATTAGGATATATGTTGTACGCCAATTTTAAGGATTCTTTTTGAACTCCTGTTGTAATACCAATGCTTAAAGCATTTTTTAAGGTAAGTGAGCCACCCGAAGGGAATTCTTGCAACAACAAATCGTAACTACCAACTAAATTTAAGTTATTAGGTATACTTAATGTTGTTCTAATTAAGTTAGGTGCAAGTACGGTTGTATTAGTTCCCGTAAGTTGGGTTGCTCCATTAAAAAACGAAGGAATAAATGTGCCTGATGCTTGCGTAAAATTAACATTAACGCCAGTTATGGTTAAATTTAGTGTTTCGCCTAGTGCCATAGCATTAGGACTAACAGCAACAATTTGCGGAGCTCCTCCACCTTGGTAAACCAATAAACCCAAACCAGGGTTATATAACTTACCCTCTTGAGCAACATCAATGTAAAAGGGATAATAACCTGTATTTAAGTTTTGCCCAACGGTAATATTGGTTAACAAAGTAGTATCATTAATTACATTAACATTATTTACAATAATATTTGATGCCTGCGTGTAAAATGATGCTTGCACTTGTGTTGCCTGTGTAAAATTAGTTCCATCACCTGTTATGGTTAAGTCTAAAGTTTGGCCAAGGATTGCGGTAGCAGGCGTATAGCTTTTTATTTTGGGTATTTTACCCGAAGCATTAACAACGGTAAATCCTGATCGCTTAGATACAAAAGGCATATTTACACCAGATACTGCTACATCACAAAATTGATAATTGGCATTTTGCGGAATAGTAATATTGGCTATTAAATTTGTATTACTTAATACTGCTACAGAGTTTGATCTGATTGCAGTGGCAGAATTAAAAATGGTAACAGTAATATTTGACCCCTGAGCGAAAGTGGTTTGGTTGCCCGTAATTTGAAGGTTAAGGGTTTGTCCACGCTGGCCTTGATTTGGAGAAATATTAGTAATGGTGGGTGTTTGTGCAAAAGCAAAAACAGTCATCACGAAAAAAGAAAAAATAGTACTAATTGTTTTCATATGGGTTGGTTTTGGTTAAAACAAAAATAATGTAAATAGATTTAAAACCTATTGATAAAAGTAACTCATGGGTTTCCTGTAAGCTCCTTTCAACTTTTGTTTAATCAACTCATCGTTTTGTAACAATTCGATTACAAGTTGTTGTTGCGTTGCATTAAGTTTACTTTTTTCTTCATTTAAGTTTGCCTTAGCAATTGCTGTTGCAAAAGTGATGTATTGCAAATTTTGCTCATCATATTTAAAAGTGGCAATTACACGCCATGCATCTTTATATCTTCCTACATTATAATATGCACCTGCCAAAGTGCTTATACCATCCGAAAAAGTTGGTGATATTGTATTTGCTTGCTCTAACAATGGCAAACCCTTTTGGTAATTTTGTTCTTTGGTGTAACAAACACCCAAATTATTTAATACATGAATTTGGTATGGGTTGGTTTGATAGGCCTCTTCGAAATACATTTTAGCCATAGATAAATCGCCCGAACTAAAATACGCAACCCCGGTATACCAACTAACAGGAATAGAAAAATAATCCATGTTTAACATGCTGTTATTGGCTTTAACAGAAGTATTTATTAATGCATTCCAATTTTGAGTTTGATGGGCTTTATACATTTTGTGCAATTGCAATTCACTACTCCAACGCAACTTTACAGCGTATAAATTAAACATCGCAACTAAAACCAATCCCACAAAAATTAACCTAGTAGGCACAATCCATATTTTTCCATATTGTGCATGAGCAAATACAATTGCGGTAACAACAAAAATGATAAAACTATGTTCAACGCGTTCTAGAGGAAAATCAACCAAAGCCACTACAAGGTAGCTCATCACAAAAGCTGCGATAATGTTGGTGTCAAAAAAGGCATCTTTTGATTTAATTTTTAGGAGGGTAATAAGTAGTATAACAAAAATTAAAACATAAGTTATTCCACCCACAAAACCTGTTTCGCATAGTACCCATAAAAAATCATTATGCGGACGTTGAAATGTGGTTAATCCTTCTGTAACGCGGTAGTTAAATTCGTAAAACTTTTGTACACCATATTTAGGTAGCATGATTTGCCAATTTCCAGCACCAACACCCGTGGGATATTCTTTAAACATCTCCCAACTATTTTGCCATAAAGCAGCACGCTCTTTAAAACTTTCGGTACGTGTAATTACAGAAAATTTATCCCTAAAAAGATAAATACTACCGCTAAACAATAGCATAGATAACAACAGTAAAACAGGCCATAACAATTTATTGGTTAGCCTCTGTTTGGTATATATTTTAAATAAAATAATTGCATAAAAAACAATACCAATTACCAGCGCCAATAAAGCAGCTCGTGTTTGCAGTAACAGTAATATTAAAATTACCAATACTAAGAGTAATCCCAATAATACCTTTATGGTTTTAGTGGGTTGATTTTTTATGGCAATTACCAAAAATGGTATGGTAAAAAGCAGGTATGATGCTAATAAATTTTTGTGGCCAAATGTTGCATTGATTTTATACACGTTATCACTTTCCCATAACAGGATGTTTAGCTTATTTAATAGATACACATCTTTTAAAACCAATATGACAGATAACACACAAGCTGTTACCATACCATATACTACATATTTAAATTGTATAATACGATTAGCATATAGAAAATAAGTGGTGACAACAACAGCAGCATAAAGTGAAATTTTAGTGGCTACAAAAACTGCTTCAGTTTGATTGGTGGCATTTAAAACGGAGTACCAATAAGCCGCAGCAAGTAAAGCGAATGGCATCAAAACCAATAAGTAATAATTTGTATGAAGGTTTTTATGACTTATTAATAAAAAAATTGAAGCTGTAAGAACATACAGACTCATTAAAGCAAGTCGTGGAATTAAATTAGGATCTACTCCCGAATCATTATAAACAAGAGGCATGATGGCTAACAGCACCATCAAAAAGTAGTTCATCCATTGAATTGGTAAAGCAGAAATTGTTTTCATTTTTAATACTTATCAAAGCTAAAATAATATTTAGCATTCAACCCAAAAACGCCAATGTCGCATTTGCCAAAATCCACTTTTTGGATAAATGAGCTAAAAACAAGCCTAAAAAAACAAAATTTAACCCACTTCACACCACAAATCATAAATATTTATATTACAGATAATTACGTTAATTATCATGTCGTGTGAACGAAGAAATTAAGATAACTTTTCCACAAAAGTGGGGGAAAGTGGAGAAAAGTGGATTTTTTAATTTAGTTTAGCGCTGTCATAAAAAAGAAAATTTTGTCGCAGCTACACGGAGAATATGAATGTAAACTGGATGCCAAGGGTAGGTTAATAGTACCTGCTGCCCTTAAAAAACAGTTGCCAGAAGCAGCCAAAGACACCTTTTTTATTAATCGTGGATTTGAAAAATGCTGTGTTTTATATCCTCGCAACGAATGGGATGCCATTGCAACAGAAATTAATAAACTAAGCGATTACATTAAAAAGGAACGAGAGTTTAAGCGCTACTTCTTACGCGGTGCAAGCCAACTTGAAATGGATAGTGCAAGTCGTTTATTGGTACCTAAAAACATGTTGGAGTATGCAGGAATAACATCAAACGAAGTGGTGTTATTGGCATATGGAAATAAAATAGAGCTGTGGGGTAAAGCTGCATACCAACAAATGTTAGATAACGAGCCGGAAGACTTTAGTGCATTAGCTGAAGAGGTAATGAGTAAACGCGAAAGGAGGAACGATGAGTAATATAGGTTATCATGTTCCGGTAATGTTACAAGCTTGCCTTAATGGATTAAATATTAAACCCGATGGTATTTATGTTGATGTAACTTTTGGTGGTGGCGGACATAGCAGGGCAATATTAGAGCGCTTGGGGCCAAAGGGTATTTTAATTGCATTTGATCAAGACGAAGATGCCAAGTGCAACTTACCTAATGATGATAGATTAATTTTTATTGATCAGAATTTCGAGTTCATAAAAAATCATATTCAATACCAAAACTTATTACCAGTTGATGGCTTGTTAGCCGATTTAGGTGTTTCATCACACCAATTTGATGTGGATGAACGCGGTTTTAGTTACCGCTTTGATGATGCAGTATTAGATATGCGTATGGATAGAACCACTGGTAAAAGTGCAGCAGATTTTATAAATACCGCAACCGAGACTGAAATGGCAGACTCCTTCTATTACTATGGTGAATTAAACCAAGCACGTAGTATGGCCAAGCAAATTATAGTTGGTAGACAAGGTAAAACCATACAAACCGTTGCTGATTTAAAAGGCATACTCAATCCATTTGCTCCTAAGTTTAAAGATTATAAGTTCTGGAGCCAGGTGTTTCAGGCATTACGCATTGAAGTAAATAGGGAACTAGAAGTATTAAAAAGTTTACTAACCCAATGTGCTGATGTTATTAAACCAGGTGGACGATTAGTAGTTATGAGTTACCATAGTTTAGAAGACAGATTGGTAAAGAACTATATAAACAGTGGGAATTTTAAGGGTGAACTAGAAAAGGATTTTTTCGGCAATCCCATTAAACCATTTAGTGCATTGAGCAAAAAAGCAAACACTGCTTCAGCTGATGAGTTGGAAGAAAACACCAGATCAAGGAGCGCTAAATTAAGAATTGCAGAAAGAAACCCTATTAAATAAAAAAGTGAAACCATTATAAATATGGCAAACAGAATTATAACAGATAAGGAAGATGAACAAGAGGAGTTAGTTCAGGAAGAAAAGCCAAAGGAAGCTTCGAAACTGACAAGCGCCATGCAAAAAATGGCCGACTTCGATTTTAACATTTCTAAGGAGTGGATGACGAGACAAATTCCATTTGCGCTATTTATAATCATACTTCTGTTAATACATATATACAATGTGCATACAACAGAGCGAATAATTAGAAAAACAGATACACTAAACAAAGAAATAAAAGAGTTACGCTCAGAGTATATCACCATTTTAAGCGAATTGATGAGTGAAAGTAAACAATCAACAGTAGCAAAAAAACTAGATACACTTGGCATAAAAGAACTGATATCACCACCTATAAAAATTACATATTAAAAGATAAAGTGGGTGAGTAAGGATAAAAAACAATAAAAATTATAACAATAAAAAACTAAACAAGTAGTGGCAGCCAATAATAGAAAAGTTATATTAATACGTACTTATACCGCATTTGCTTTTATGTGTGTATTTGCAGCCGCTATTATTACTTTTCTGTTTAAAATACAATTTAAAGAACGTCAGCATTGGGTTGATTTAAGCGAAAATTTAAGCACCACCATTCAAACCATTGAGCCAGCACGAGGCAGTATTTTCGCCATAGATGGAAGTTTATTGGCTACATCATTACCCATTTATGATTTACGTTTAGATGGTAAAGCTCCAGGATTTACAAAAGGTGATGTTTTTGAAAACAATGTTGATTCTTTAGCACTCATGCTGTCGCAATTATTTAAAGACAGAAGCAAAGCCGAATACAAAAGGATATTAACTAGTGTAAAAAAACGTAAAGACCGTTACTACTTGCTTAAAAGAAAAGTAAGCTATCCTGAAATGAAAGCGGTGAAAGAGTTTCCAATATTCAGATTAAGCAAACACAATAAATATGAAGGTGGTTTAACAATTGAAGAAAAAAATAAAAGGGAAAAACCTTTCGAATATTTAGCAGAAAGAACAATAGGCTATAACATGTCGGGTATTCAACCCGTAGGTATAGAAGGTGCCTTTAATAAAGATTTAAGCGGAAAAGAAGGTAAGCGCGTGATGCAGCGAATTGCTGGTGGAACTTGGATACCAGTTAACGATGAAGAACAAATTGATGCACGTAATGGAAATGACATTCACACCACCATTGATGTAAATATACAAGATGTGGCAACCCATGCTTTAATGCGCACCTTAGTAGCAAATGATGCTGAATGGGGAACAGCTGTATTAATGGAAGTAAGTACAGGTGAAATTAGAGCCATTGCAAATCTAACACGCGTATCAGAAGGTAAATACAGCGAAAAATACAACTATGCAGTAGGCGAAAGTTTGGAGCCAGGATCTACATTTAAGTTAGCCAGTTCTTTGGCCTTATTAGAAGATAAGAAAGTTCAAATGACCGACCTATTTGATACTGAAAATGGTGAAAAAAGATACTTCGAAAACGCAGTAATGTATGATAGTGAAAAAGGTGGACATGGAGTGGTTACGTTCCAACATGCATTCGAAATTTCGTCTAATGTAGCGATATCAAAAGCCATATATCAAAATTACAAAAGCAATCCTGTTCAGTTCTATAATCATTTAGAGAAACTACATTTTACCAATCCATTAGGACTACAAATTACTGGTGAAGGTAAACCACGCATCAAACACCCTAAAGATAAAGATTGGTATGGAACAACATTACCATGGAGTAGCATAGGATACGAAATAAAGGTTACACCATTACAAATGTTAACATTTTATAATGCTGTTGCCAATAACGGTAAAATGGTAAAACCACTATTTGTAAAAAGAATTACCAATACCGGAAAAATAATAAAGGAGTATAAAACTCAGATAATAGAAAAAAAAATAGCATCACCAGAAACCATAAAGAACTTACGTATTATGATGGAAGGTGTGATTGAAAGAGGAACTGGTAGCAAACTTAAAAACCCTAATTACACCATAGGAGGTAAAACAGGTACAGCACTTGTAGCCGATGGCAGAAAAGGATACGCACAATCCATTTATCGGGCTTCGTTTTGTGGATACTTCCCTGCAAACAACCCTCAGTACACATGTATTGTAATGGTAAATGCACCAAGTAAAGGTATTTATTATGGTGGTGCAGTTGCAGGACCCGTATTTAAAGAAATAGCTGATAAAGTTTATGCCAATAGCCACAACTTACATGGTGATATTAAATTGGTTTTAACTCAAACAAATCCTAATCCTACAATTATAAAAGGTGCACACAAGCAACAATTACAAACCGCATTAAACACATTAGGCAAAGAAACCAAACGTAGTGATTCGATAGAAGAAAACGGCAGTGAATGGGCACAAGCAACGATACTAAATAACAAGGCCAAAGTAACTCCACGTAATATCAATAAAAACATGATGCCTGATGTGGTAGGAATGGGCTTAAAAGATGCTGTTTACTTACTTGAGAATAATGGATTACAAGTACAAGCAGAAGGTTATGGAAAAGTAAAAGCACAATCAATACCAGCAGGAACAACACTATCAAAAGGAACTAAAGTAACAATCAAATTAGGTTAATAGTAAATGAAAACCTTACAACAACTAATACAAGCCATCCCTAATGTTCAAGTAATTGGCAATACAGGGGTAATAATACAACACTTAACCTACGACTCTCGTCAGGTTGGTGAGGGCTCTGTATTTTTTGCCATAGCAGGTACTCAAGTTGATGGACATAAATACATTAATGATGTTATAGAAAAAGGAGCGGTAGCAATTGTTTGCGAAAATTTACCAGCTATCATAAATGATGCTGTTACCTATATTAAAGTTAACAACACAAGTGAGGTTATGGGATTAATGGCTTGCGCATTTTATAACCATCCATCAGAAAAAATTAAGTTAACAGCCATAACTGGTACCAACGGAAAAACTACTGTTGCTACTTTGTTATTCAAATTGTTTCGCTCTTTCGGTCATCATGTAGGATTGCTCTCTACGGTACAAAATCAAATCAACGAAACAATCATTCCATCAACACATACAACTCCTGATAGCATTAGAATAAATGAGCTATTAGCGCACATGGTTGAGCAAGGTTGTGAGTATGCTTTTATGGAAGCAAGTTCACATGCAATAGATCAAAACAGAATAAAAGGATTACACTTTGCAGGTACTGTATTTACTAATATTACCCACGATCATTTGGATTATCATGGCACATTTGCTAACTATATAAACGCCAAGAAAAAATTATTTGATGATGTAAATGATGATGCCTTTGCACTAACCAATAAAGATGATAAAAATGGTTTGGTCATGCTTCAAAACACCCAAGCTACCCGTTATACCTATAGCTTAAAATCTATGGCAGATTTTAAAGCCAAAATTATAGAAAGTGATTTTACAGGTATGCTTTTAAATATTGATGAACAAGAAGCCTGGTTTAGGTTAGTTGGTAACTTTAATGCATATAATCTTATAGCAGTATACGGTACTGCATTTTTATTAGGAAAAGAAAAGCTTGAAATAATAAAACACCTGAGCAACATTGAAGCCGTTAAAGGAAGATTTGAATATGTAAGAAGTAATGATGGGGTGATTGCCATTATAGATTACGCACATACACCTGATGCACTTAAAAATATTTTAGAAACGATTAATGAAATACGTACACAAAACGAACAACTGATAACTGTTGTTGGATGCGGTGGGAATAGAGATACAACTAAACGTCCTATTATGGCAGATATATCATCTGAGTTTAGTAACAAAGTAATTTTTACTAGCGATAACCCACGTGATGAAAATCCAGAAACCATTCTTGATGAAATGCAAAAAGGTGTTAAACCCTTGCATTATAAAAAAACACTTCGTATAGCAGATAGAAAGGAAGCTATTAAAGCAGCAGTTGCATCCGCTAATAAAGGCGATATCATTCTAATAGCAGGTAAAGGACACGAAGATTATCAAGAAATAAAAGGCGTTAAGCATCATTTTGATGACAAAGAAACCGTACTCGAATTATTTGAATTAATGAGATAAAAATATGTTATACTACTTATTCGACTATTTAGATAAACATTTTGATTTTCCTGGAGCAGGAATGTTTCAATACATTTCATTCAGGGCTGCTTTGGCAATCATCTTGTCGTTAATTATAACCACAGTGTTTGGTCGCAGATTAATAAATATGTTACGTAACCTGCAAGTAGCAGAAACTGTTCGTAACTTAGGGTTAGCAGGCGAAAGTCAAAAACAAGGTACACCCACCATGGGCGGATTAATTATACTTGGTGCAATATT
>CANHBJ010000089.1 GCA_947459075.1 Bacteroidota bacterium | reverse complement strand
TTTAATGACGAAAATTTAGTAAGGGCAGTAGCTAGTGCAAATGCGAAAAACAGATTGGCCATTGTTGTTCCTTGCCACAGAATTGTTGCAGCCAATGGAGAACTCGCTGGTTACGCTTGGGGCCTTAAAAGAAAAAGTGTATTGTTAGATTTTGAAGCTAAAAATAGTGGCAAAAAGCTGTCGTTATTTTAATTATTTATACATACTTTTTAAACGCTCTACAATCTGAAAAACAGCAGGACAAACCCCTGTATTGTTAAGTGTCTCTTTAAAAATAGTATGTATTTTACTTTGGTTGGTATGCGGGTATTCTCTGCAAGCTTGTGGCCGATATTCGTAAATAGAGCAATAATTATCACTGCCTAAAAATACACATGGCACTTGTTGTAAAACATAATCATTGTCTTCATCAACACGCAAATACTTTTCTATAAACTGTTGAGGAGTTATTTTTAAATACTTACTTAACACTTTAATATCACGTTGTGTAAAAAGCGGACCTGTAGTTTTGCAGCAATTAGCACAAGATAAACAATCAATTTTTTTAAATGCCGCATCATGCAATTTGTGTACGGTTTGATCA
This sequence comes from Bacteroidota bacterium, assembly GCA_947459075.1. GTDB lineage: Bacteria > Bacteroidota > Bacteroidia > UKL13-3 > UKL13-3 > UBA6183. The sequence goes on along the minus strand of CANHBJ010000089.1, from coordinate 8,999 downwards.
AAATCGTTGGGGCGTTGTTTTTTAATGCGCTCAAAAAACTTCTGGTTATCGTTACGCTTTGCTTGTGCTTGCTTTTTTAGTTCTGCTAAATCTATATTCATAAGCATTTATTTCGCCAACCTATTATCAATAACAAAAGGGTACGACTTTATAATTTCAACTTTATAAAAATCTTTATGATTAGGGTTGATGAGTAAATTAAACTCTTGCTTAACAATAGCACTTGGAACACGCAAAGCTAAAGTTGTATTTCTTTTAACAAATGCATCACCAAACGATTGCGTTAAACTGTTATGAGGGTTCTCCATCCACCTATATGGCAATTGATTTTCTGACACAATATGAATAACGCTATCTGGAATCTCTAATTCTACCATATAAAAATCTTGTGGCAAATATGTAAGTTGGATGTGTGCTGCAATTTCTAACAAAGCCAACGATCTATGTTGGCAAGCGTATACTAAAGGCACGCCAATATTGTTCCACCTACCACCAAATTTTTCTGCTCCAATTCCCTTTAGGTCGTCTTTAAAAGCCTTACGCGCCAATCGATATACAACCATAATTACTATGCCAATACACCGTGCTCAATACGGCCAATTTCATTTTTTATGTAATCAATGCCAAAACTGTTATCTAAAAAAGATTTTGGCGCAGCCCCCCCAAGAGCAATGCTAGGCTCATTAAGCCATTTAAAAAACACATCCGAAGAACCAAAAACTTGTATACCATAATTACACAGCATGGTTAGTTGCGTAATTTTTTCTGATTGAAGCGGTTCAAATGATTTGTTTTCTGATTGATAACGTTGAATGGTACGCTCACTAATATGCAGAATACGACTCCATTCGGAAAGTGTAAATGGTATTTTTTTAGAAACCTTATCAAACTGAAAATAAGAAATCCCATCACGAATCATGTGCATGATAGATAACACTGTGTTATCATCGGTGCTGCCGTAGCTAACTGTTGGTTCATTTACTTCCATAACCATTTATTTAACAACAAAAATACGAAATCTGTCATTAATTACAAGTCATTTGTCACTATTTTACAATCAGTACTGGAATTTTAACCTGATGCCTTACTTTGTCAACCGTGCTACCAAAAATAATATCTTTCAACCCTTTGTGGCCGTGTGCACCCATTACCAAAATATCAGCATCTGTTTGATTTATAATATTACTTATTGTTCGGGCTGATTTACCAAATCCTAATTTTACATCAACCACATAACCTTTTTGTTGCAAACTTTGTTGGTATACCTTTAGGTTATCTAAATCAAATTGTGCCTCTTTATCTAAAATATCGTTACCCATATGTATAGCACCCGCAGATTCAACAACATGAATAAGCAGATAACGCGCATTTTTACCACCTAAAGAAAGAGCATGATGCAACGTATTTTCATCTTGCTTACTAAAATCTACAGCTAAAGCTACATGGTTATAATTTGGTTTTATTACCTCGTTTAAAACAATGGCTTTACCATGCGGTATAACAGATTTAGCAATCCTTTTACGAGATAAAAAAGGCTCGAAGGTAATGTAGCACAATAAAGTAAATGCATATAAAACAATAATAAAAACAATTAGCCTAACGTAAAATAGCCCACCAATTGGAGTATCAAAAAACTTAATTAACTCCTCACCTATTAGTTTAATATTAAGCGAAACAATAATTATGGCTGCAACCCATGCCAATACTTTAACATATTTATTAATTACAAAACTACCCATTACTTTTTTACTGCTATTAAAATGTATCAGTGGAATAACAGCAAAACCCAATTGAATACTTAAAATAACTTGACTTAAAATAAGTAATTCACCCACTTTATCCTCGCCAAAATAAACAATGGTAAAAATTGCAGGAGCAATTGCTATTACACGAGTAACAATTCTACGCAACCAAGGGCTGATACGTAAATTCAAATAGCCCTCCATTACAATTTGGCCAGCAAGTGTTCCTGTAATGGTGCTACTTTGGCCAGCAGCAATTAAAGCAATGGCAAATAAAGAAGGAGCTAAATTTCCAAAAATTCCAGTTAATAATTTATGTGCATCTTGGATATCTGCAACTAAAAAATAGCCATTATTATAAAATGCAGAGGCAGCTAAAATAAGGATAGCTGAGTTTACAAAAAAAGCCAGGTTAAGTGCAATGGTAGAATCTATAAAATTAAATTTAATTGCGCGTTTAATACCAACATCATCTTTACCGAACTTACGTGTTTGAACCAATGCCGAGTGCAGGTATAAATTATGCGGCATTACCGTTGCACCAATAATACCAATTGCAATATATAGCGCATTACCCGATAACGATTGTGGTATAAACCCTTTAACAATATCAGAAGCATCGGGTTGAACAATTAACATTTGGATAATAAACGATATGCCAATAATTGAAATGAGCACCAATATAAACGCCTCAAGTTTGCGCACCCCTTTGTTTAACAAAAACATCAACAAAAAAGTATCTAATACCGTAATTAAAACGCCATACATGAGCGGCAAATCAAACAATAAACTTAAACCTATTGCCATACCAATAATTTCAGCCAAATCACAGGCTGCGATAGCCACTTCAGCAAAAGCATACAGTGATATATTAGCCCATTTTGCATACTGTTGGCGAGAAGCTTGAGCTAAATCCCAACCTTTTACAATACCTAAACGAGCGGCTAATGTTTGTAGCAACAAAGCCATCAAATTACTCATCAACAATACCCAAATAAGTTGATAACCAAATTGACTTCCACCTGCGATATCAGTAGCCCAATTACCCGGATCCATGTATCCAACACTTACCAAGTATGCAGGACCAATAAATGCCAAAAGGGTACGCCAAAACCCCTTCTTTTCAGGAATAGAAACACTTTCGTGCACTTCGCTTAATGACTTTTCATTTGACATAAACTACTTTACTTTAACTAAAATATTTTTAGCTACATCTTTACTAAAATACATGGATTTATTACCTGATAACTTAACTGCAATTGATCCATCATAATCGTTTTTTTCAGTAATTTGTATTTCGGTTCCTAGTACAACTGAAATTTTATTAAGGTGTTGTAAAAAAACAGCAGTATGATCTGCTACACCACTCATTACAAGTGTTTGGTTTGGTTTTGCATCACACAACAAAATAAAATTAGACTTTTTAATCACACCATTTTTTGTTGGAATAGGATCACCATGAGGATCATGTGTAGGAAAATCTAAAAACTCCTCCAATTTATCAGTTAATAGTTCAGAATTGATGTGTTCCAATTGTTCGGCAATTTCATGTACTTCATCCCATCCAAACTTAAGTTTATCGTATAAAAAACACTCCCATAAACGGTGTTTACGCACGGTATCAACAGCAACTTTTCTTCCTTTTTCTGTTAATGCCACCCCTTTATACTTTTCATAATTCAACAACTTTTTATCGGCCAGTTTCTTAATCATATCAGTTACCGATGCTGCTTTGGTTTGAAGCACTTCTGCAATAGAATTGGTATTGATACTTTCATTTCCTTGCTCTGATAACTTATAAATTGTTTTAAGGTAGTTTTCTTCGGTATATGAATACATAATTCAAATATACAATTTTTAGGCAAGCCTAAAAATATTTTTACAACCCATTAATATTGCTATTATTTAAATAAATCAAAAAGTATGTATGTTTGTTAAACTAATATGATAGATAAATTTTTAGCATACCTGCAGTTTTGGAAAAAACAAGACAACACGTCATCTTTTAACTTAAAAATGATGCACCGAGTAAACCGTATAAGCCTACTTATTTTTTTATTTGCCTTGATATACATGGCATTTAAGTATCTCATATTATAATTGGAACAAGAATTGATATTAAAACAAAAAACAAATCAAAACATATGATATTCATTTTCATTTTTTTCCTTGGTTTAAGTCTGTTAGTTAGCTGGAGATTTAAAAGTAAAGTAAACAAATACTCACAAATTAGCTTGGTTCAAGACTTATCGGGGGCTGAAATTGCAGAAAAAATGCTTCGTGAAAACGGCATATACGATGTGAAAGTACAAACAACAGAAGGCCAATTAAGCGACCATTACAATCCTTTGGATAAAACAGTAAATTTAAGTCGTGATGTATTTTATGGCAGAAATGTAACTGCTGCTGCTGTAGCAGCGCACGAGTGTGGACACGCAGTACAACACGCAATAGCTTATCCGTATTTAAAATTTAGAAGTGCAATGGTGCCCGTTCAAAATGCAAGTGCTAAAGTAATGAACATTATTATTTTGGTGATGATGTTTGGTGGTTTTTTATTGGCTAAATCGTTCCCTTTTGAGTTGGTTATTACAACCCTAATTGCCTGCCAAAGTGTAATTACCGTTTTTGCCCTTGTTACATTGCCAGTAGAATTCGATGCAAGCAAAAGAGCATTGGCTTGGTTAACAACCAAAGGTGTTGTGCAAAGTAACGAACATGGAATGGCAAAAGATGCGCTTAACTGGGCGGCAATGACATATGTTGTGGCAGCATTATCAGCAGTGGCCACATTACTTTATTATGTAATGATGCTAACCGGAAGAAGAGATTAATACCAATAATTAAATTATACAAAAGCCGCTTAAACATTTTGTTTAAGCGGCTTTATTTTTATAAATACTACCTACTCTATTTTTTCGTTTAAATTAGGTATGTTTGAAATCAAGATGCGAAAATTACTTGCAGCCATAATTATACTTACATCCTTAAAGTCCAGTGCACAAATTGGAGGAAGCACCATATACAATTTCTTAAACTTACACAGCAACGCACGCATTAATGCTTTAGGAGGATATGCAATAGCAACTCCTGAAAACGATGTAAACCTTGGCCTTCAAAATCCTGCATTATTAAAGATGGAAATGCATAACCAAGCCACTTTTAATTACATGCGGTATGTTGATGATATAGCAACTGGATATGCCGGTTATGCCTACAGTTTAGATTCTATAAATACCATATCAGGCGGTATTCAATACATTACTTACGGTACGTTTGATGGCACCAATGAACAATCTCAAGAAACAGGAACATTTACTGCAGCAGAATATAACATTCACTTAAGCTATGCTCGTAAAATTTCAAGTAATGTTAGTGTTGGTGGAACATTAAAATTCATCAACTCAAACCTTGATATTTATAAATCAACTGGTTTAGCAATTGATTTAGGTGTTAATTATTTTAATCCCAAAAAGCTGGTCTCATTATCAGCAGTTGCAAGTAATGCAGGAATACAACTTACCACATACAGCGATGGTAACAGAGAGCAACTCCCTTTTAACTTGATGATGGGTTTTAGTAAGAAGTTTTTGCATAACCCTTTACGAATTTCAGTTGTAGCACATAACCTACAAAACCCTGGCAAACTTTTATATCTAAACGCTAATCGCCCTGGGCAAAACCGAGATTTAGAAAGTGGCCAAGTAATATTTGATAAAATTACTACAGTAGATAAAATTGCAGCACATTTAAATGTGAGTTCGGAAATTTTACTTGGTAAATTCATGTATTTTGGCTTTGGTTATAACCACCTTCGCAGGTACGAAATGAAATTAAATACAAGCAGTAAACTTGCAGGTTTTGGCTGGGGATTAGGCATCAAACTAAAAAAATTACAAGTAGCCTATGGTAGTTCATCTTACCATGCTGCTTATGCTACTAACACAGTAAGTTTCGTTATTTTTATAAATGAGTTTACAAAAAACAAAAGCAAAGATTAACTTCGCTATATGAAAATTACTGTTGCCATTGATGGATATTCTTCATGCGGTAAAAGCACCTTAGCCAAACAACTTGCAGCTGCGTTAAATTATAGCTATGTTGATACAGGTGCAATGTACCGCGCATTAACCTTATATTTTATTCGTAACCAAGTTGATATTTTCCATCCAGACCAAGTAAATAATGCCCTAAATAATATTAGCATAGAATTTAAAATAAATCCGAAAACACAACAACAAGAAACTTACTTAAACGGAGAAAATATTGAAAGTGAAATACGAATTAATCCTCGTGTAGCAAGTGTTGTAAGTGAGGTAAGTGCCATTAGTGAAGTACGTAGATTTTTAGTTAAGCAACAACAACAATTAGGTAAACTAAAAGGTATTGTTATGGATGGTCGTGATATTGGAACCGTTGTTCTTCCTGATGCAGAATTGAAGTTATTTGTTACAGCCGACCCAATAGTTAGAGCCAAAAGAAGACTTGATGAGTTGGTAGAAAAAGGACAAGCTACAACCATTGAAGAAGTTTTGGCCAATTTAGAAAAACGGGATTTTATTGATTCTAACAGAGATGATAGCCCTTTGATGCAAGCCTCAGATGCTATAGTTTTAGACAACTCTAATCTTACAAAAGAAGAACAATTTGATTGGGTAATGAAATTGGTGAACCAACATATTGGCTCTTCAACAAATTAGTATAGATTGAAATTAATTAAACGCTTTTACTAAACTTAACAAGCTTTCTTCAACTTGTTTATTAACTGGGGCCAAAGGTAGCCTAACTACATTTTTACACAACCCTAAGTTTTGTAGTAGTACTTTAATACCACCAGGATTTCCATCGGCAAAAATAGCTTTCATTAAATCATACAGCTTAAAATGTAATTTACTTGCTTCTGTATAATTACCTGCCAATGCCAATCTTACCATATCACTATATTCACGAGGATAGGCCTGAGCAATCACAGATATTACGCCAACCATTCCCACTGACATAAAAGGAAGAGTTAGGTTATCATCACCACTTATTACAGAAAAATTAGCTGGTTTGTCTTTAATAATATCCATGAAAATTTCTGGGTTACCCGAAGCTTCTTTAATGGCAATAAACTTATTGCTGGCATGGGCTAACCTGAGTGTGGTTGCAGCGCTCATTCCCATACCTGTGCGACCAGGTACATTATAAATGATAATAGGTAATGGTGCTACTTTTGCTAATTCCATGTAATGCAAATAAATACCTTCTTGGTTGGGTTTATTGTAATACGGACTAACAGATAAAATAGCACTATAACCAGTAATATCAAAACTATTCATGGTATTTATAACCTCAAGGGTATCATTACCTCCTATACCTGCCACAAGCGCAATTCGACCCGCTGCTTGTTTAGCAACAAAAGCAAATACCTGTTTTTTTTCCTCTTTACTTAATGTTGGTCCTTCACCAGTTGTACCCAATACAACTAAATACTCTAAACCACCAAGTATACAGTGTTCAACAATATTTGCTAACGAATTATAATCTATGCTGTAATCACTATTAAAAGGAGTTACTAATGCTACGCCCGTACCTTTCATCATGCTGTTGCGTTTAATTTTTTTTACTAATTAAAATTATTTGATGCTACGTATATAGAAGTCAATTTGTTCAATTAAATACTTCAATTCGTTGCGATTACCTGTATCTATTGTTGCATCATTAAAATCAATATTATCGGCAACATTAGCCCCCACCCTATATTTTGCTTGACTATATGCTGAAATGGCTTGCATGGGCAACAATGGATCTTGATATAAATTAAGTAACAAATCAAACTCTAATTGCAAAAACTGCCCGATGTTTCCTTTTATAGGTAGGTTGAACCCATTTAACTTTTCGCGCCAAAAAAACTCTGAGTTTAACAAGAACTTTTTGTTTGATGGAAGTTGTTTGGCATCAACATATCCAAGTAAAAACACTTTTTTCCCTTCTGCTCTTAATTCACTTGCATACTTGGTAACTATTTGCTCATGCTCTTTAGTTTCGGCATTGTATACAATACCAATATGGTTAACCTGATTAAAAGTAACCAATTTGTTTTTAGCCTTTTTAAGCTTTATTACTTTGTGCAAATGCCACTTGCCCAAAAAGTTTTTTATATCTTCTATTAATTTCATTGTAGGTTAACAAAGCTAAAATCTTAAATCGGTTTTACAATTAATTTATATTGATAAGTATTTGCTATTGAATAAATCTAATTAATTCTTGTTTTACTATGATTTATTTATCATTTTCATAAACTCCTCTTCTGTAATAATTGGCACATTAAAAGATGTTGCTTTTTTGAGTTTTTCAGGCCCCATCTTATCACCTGCAATAAGATAGTTTAAACTTTTACTGATACTACCAATATTGCGCCCACCATTAATTTCTATCAAGTGCTTCAATTCATCCCTATTTATGGTAAACGTACCCGAAACCACAAATGATTTCCCTTCAAGAATATTGCTTCGTTCTACCCCCAACTCATCTTCAATCTCCAATTTAATGGAGGCTGTTTTTAGCTTATTAATAACCATAATATTTTGTTGGTCGGCAAAGAACTTAACCACTTGCTCTGCTATTTTATCGCCTATTTCATAAATAGTTGCAATTTCTTCCTTGCTGGCACTTGCCAATTTTTCGAGTGTTAAAAAATGTCGAGCCAATTTTTTCGCAACAGTTTCACCCACCATTCTTATACCAAGTGCAAAAAGTACCCTTTCAAAAGGCACTTGTTTAGATGCCTCAATACCCTGCAAGATATTAACTACAGACTTTTCTTGTAATGATCGTTTAGTCCACTGGTCTTTTTTCTCGTTGTAGGTTTCCAACTCTAAACCAATAAGATTTTCATAAGTTAAACTATACAAATCAGCGTAGTTATTTATCATGCCTTTTTGATACAACCCTGAAATTGTTTCGCTACCCAAGCTATCAATATTCATGGCTTTTCTACCAATAAAATGCTCTATTTTGCCAATTAATTGGGGGGAACATCCACTTTCATTTGGACAATAATGAACTACTTCGCCTTCTCGCCTAACCAATGTAGTATTGCATTCAGGACAAACATTTGTATATTTTATTTTTTCAGAGAACAAACCTCGTTTAGAAATATCTACTGAGGTTACTTTGGGTATTATCTCTCCTCCTTTTTCTACAAAAACCCAATCGTTTTCGAACAAATCCAAACGCTCTATTTCATCTGCATTGTATAGACTTGCACGTTTA
>CANHBJ010000088.1 GCA_947459075.1 Bacteroidota bacterium | reverse complement strand
TTGTTTTGCATTCATATCGCGAGCAATTTGGCTCATTGCTCTTCCCGTTTCATATTTGTCACCCGCACTACTTTTATCCTCGCTGTTTGCACTTTCTTGTGCATCCAACATAGCATACTGAAAGTTGGCTATGCGTCTTTCAATCTCATTTTTACAATGTTCAAATAGCCTTGATTTAAATGTTAATGTTAATTCCATCACTAATGTGCAATAGTAAATATTCTCAGTTAAATTCTTTTTTTATATTTACCTCAAAATAAATGTTCATGTCAAAACAACCTAAATGGTATTACTACATACTAGCAGCGCCAATTTATTTACTCATGCTTTTGCCATTTCCGGTACTGTATTTTATTTCCGATGTGCTCAGTTTCATTGCTTACCATATTATCAAGTACAGAAGAAAAATTGTGCACACAAACCTAAAGAATGCATTTCCAGAAAAGAGTGAAGCTGAAATTAAGCTAATAGAAAAGCGTTATTACCGTAATATGATTGATGTTTTTATTGAAACATTTAAAACGTTAACAGTGGGAAGAAGCACCATTGTTAATCGCGTAAAAATGCAGAATACGGAGTTTATTAAAGAACTTCATAGAAATAATAAATCGGTTATTTTATTGATGGGCCATTTGGGTAACTGGGAGTGGGGTGGGTTTTCTTATACTTATCAATTGGGCTTTCCTGTAGGTACCTTATACCACCCACTTTCAAATCCATTTTTTGAATGGTTAAGTTATAAACTAAGATTAAAGTGTGGTGTTGAGTTGATAGCGATGCAACAATCAGCTAGAAACTTTGCTGAAAATAAAAATAAGGTTAGAACTGTTGCATTTATTGCTGATCAATCTCCACAACCTTCCCATGCTTATTGGACACAATTTTTAAATCAAGAAACAGGATTTTTTACAGGAGCCGAAAAATTAGCTATTAAGTATGATTCTGCCGTAGTTTATGTAGATATCATCAAACATGCTAGGGGTAAATACACTGTATTTTTTGAACTGATTACTGAACATCCTACTGAAAAGAAACCAAATGAAATTACCCAATTATTTGCCGATAAATTAGAAAGTAGTATTCGATTACAACCAGAGTTATGGTTATGGAGCCACAGACGTTGGAAACACAAACGAACAAATTAAGGCTTTATTATTTTATCCATTTGAGCAGATATTTTTCTTGTGATTCCTTTTGTTTTAAATCTGTATCCAACAATCAATCGAGCCTCGCTTATTTGCGTTTGCATTTGAACTTTGGGCGCCAATTGGTAATTATAGGTATCATTTACGCCAGTTAATGCAGCATAAAAACGGTTGCTGTTGTAACCTAGTGCAATTCTGCCGATTGATCTAAATGCAAGGGTATTTCTATTTCTTGTTTTATCATCTGCATTGGTAAAATTTTGGTGTTGTGCAACAAAACCCAAACTAGGTGCTATGGTAAAAAATAATTTTCTTAAGATAAAGGTATGCGCATATCCGGGTAAAATACTTCCACCATAAAATTTACCGCTCACCAGCATTTCTTCGGGTAAAGATTGTATCATTAACTGAGGTAAATCGTTTAAAGGATTAACTATACCTAATGCATTTACTGAAAAACCCAATATGAAAGAACCTGCACTCCTTTTCTGTATTTCATTCAATAAATAGCTAGAGCGTAAAGAGTATTTCTTATGGTTAAAAACATAAAAGTAGTTCAATCCTATGCCATTTACTTGCATATTGGGCAATAATGGAAAGCTGCTAAAGTTGTTATTTAAATTATCATTCCTTTTATAGTTCTCAATATAAAATCCAGTATAACCTACATAGTAAGCGTCAAAGTAATTCCGTTTTCCATACATAAAAATATGTAAATCTAATTCTTCAGTTGTGCCTCGTGACTTATCTTGTAACGATTTTGGAGAATAACCGAACGCAATGCCCAGCCATTTATGTTGTAGTCTTATTCCTTGTGTGTTTGCATCATTCGGATTGTATGTAGTCGCATGTACACCACTTATGGTAATCTGATTATCTGGATTTCGGTTAAAAATAGATACACCTAATTCTCCTGTCTTATCAGTAATAAACTTTGATCGGGTTGCATAATAAACGCTATCTTTATTTTCGGCTTGTATTTTATAAAAACCGAACACCAAAAGCAGTAAAATAACTATTTTGTTTTTCAATGTAGCTAAGGTAGGGTAAAATAATTTATCTGCGAAATGACCATTTTATTGTTGTATATACATATTTTATTTAATTGAATATCAATATAATAATTACAATTTAAAAATAATGTATTGACAATATATGTATATACACTAATCTTGTATGGTATTTAAAATGAAATTAGAAGACGCAATAAAACAAACTGCTTTTAAATCTGAAGAGGAGCGATTGGTTATAAATTTAGTTTATACATCTGGATGGCTATCTTCTGAACAGAATAGGTTTTTTAAGCGGTTTCATATTTCATCTCAACAATATAATGTGTTACGTATTTTAAGAGGACAATATCCAAATCCGGCTAGTGTTGGTTTAATTCAAGAACGCATGTTGGATAAAATGAGTAATGCATCAAGGCTTATTGAGAAGTTAAAGCAAAAGAAGCTAATTAAACGTTCAGAATGCAGTAAAGATAGACGTCAGGTTGATGTGTTAGTTACGCAAGAAGGATTAATGTTGCTAGAAGAAATTGACAAACTGAGTAACGAAATGAATGGTATTTGCGATACACTGAATTTGAAAGAGAAAAAGACACTTAACGAATTACTTGATAAATTAAGGAAATAATAACTAAACAAAAAAACATGAAAAAACTATTCACTTTAGCTGCTATTGCAGGATTAGCATTATCAGTTGTGGCTGTAAGCCAACCAAAATCACAAAAAGGTAAAAGATTTAAAGTTGACGCAAAAGAATCTAGCTTTAAATGGACAGGTAAAAAAGTTATTGGTGAGCATTGGGGTTATGTTAAATTTAAGGATGGCAATTTAACTGTTGACGATAAAAAGGTAACTGGTGGCGTTTTTACCATCGATATGGCTTCAATCTCTGTTCAAGATATGCAAGGCGAATACCAACAAAAATTGGAAGTGCATTTAAAATCAGATGATTTCTTCTCTACGAAAAAGTTCGTAACCAGTACTTTAAAAATTAAATCATTAACTGCAATTGATGGCGCTTTAGCTGGTTCTAATAACCAAAATGTAGTAGCTGATTTAACCGTTAAGGGTATTACAAAAGAAATTAATTTTCCAGCTCAAATTATTGTAACTAAAGATAAAGTAATTGCTATCGCTGAGTTTTCAATAGATCGTACTTTGTTTGATGTGAAATATACAGGTATGGCTGACAACTTAATTGATAATAACTTTAAAGTTAACGTACGCTTGGTAGCAAAAAAGTAACTAACGCTTACTAAAACAAATTAAAATAGCATAGTTAACTAAGTATAGTTACTATGCTATTTTTTTTTACGGTATTAAAATGAATAGGCGTGATTTCTAATCAACAATATCCATTATGCTAACAAGTGCACAACAAGTGTTAAATGAAGTGAAGGCTATGCCACCAACTCCATTAATGCCCGCATTTTTCATTGGGCATGGATCACCCATTAATGCCATAATAGATAATCAGTTTACACAAGATTTAGCCAAATCAACCCGAAATTTGCCTTCCCCAAATGCAATCATGGTGGTTTCAGCACATTGGTTAACTAAAGGCACATTTATATCTGTAAATAAATTCCCTAAAGCCATTTACGATTTTGGAGGTTTTCCAAATGCCCTATATGATATAAAATATGAACCAATAGGTTCTCCTGAATATGCATTACAGGTTAAAACATTACTTGATCAATCGCATAACATACAAACCAGTGATATGATGGGATTGGATCATGGGGCTTGGAGTATATTAAGGCACATGTATCCTAAAGCCAATATGCCAGTTTTTCAATTAAGTATTGATGTAACACAACCTGCTAAATATCATTACGATTTAATGAAGCAATTAGCAGCGTTTCGTAAAAAAGGTTTAATGATTGTTGGTAGTGGAAACATAGTACATAACCTTGGCCGTGTAAACTGGAACAATCCAACTGCAGGCCCTTACGATTGGACATTTGAATTTGATGCATATGTAGAGCGCAACTTACAAACAGGTAATCACCTAGCGCTAGTTGATTATTTAAAGGCTGGGCAGTGTGCAAATCTATCGGTGCCTTCAAACGAACACTATTTGCCTATGCTTTACGTCTTGGGAATTCAAGAAAAAAACGAACAGCTCAAATTTATACACCATAGTTTTGATATGGGAAGTATAAGTATGCGCAGTTTTTTGTTACAAGGGTGATTTTATAATACGCAGTTTATTCTTACTTTTTTGCAAGAATTCTTTTGTTGAAAAACTGCTTTGATAATTACCTTTTATTTTTGATCCACTATTAATCATCACTATTCCGCCTGTTAATATTCCTCCTGTAAAAGCAGAAAAAACCAATCCTGGCCCTACTTCATTAAATAAGGTAACAAGGGTTGCAGGTAACAATAATGCGCCTAATGTTACCAATGCAGCTCCTCCAACTTGTAATAATGTTCCATCAGATTTTGAATAATTTCTACTATTACCATTGAATCCATAGCTTTCAATGATACCTTTAACATTTTCTGGATTAATTAAATAAACAGAGTCTTTAGTGGCAAACAAAAAGTTGTCGTCATACACTGCATCAAAATATCCTTTAAGCAATCCTGTATCATTAACTAAAATAACATAAGGACGAAAGGGTATTACCTTCTGGTAACTGTTATTTTTTATATCAAAAACAAATAATTGATTGGCTAAATTTTGTGCATTTGACGATAGCGTATATGCAAAGATAAAAATAAAAGAGAAGAGCCATTTAACAAGAGTTGCTTTCATGGTATGGAGTATTTTGTTTGTCAATAATAAGAAAAATTAAACACTTGCATGCGAAATTTTTTCGAGCTTGGATTTTTCCAGAATTCGAATTTTTTTTCCATCAAGTTCAATCAATTTATCGCTTTTAAATTCACTTAATAGCCTAATAACTGTTTCTGTTGCTGTACCTACAATATTTGCAATATCTTCACGAGGAAGTGTAATGGCAATAACATCGGTATCTAAGTTGTTTGATTTGAATGTTGCATGTAAAAACAACAAGGTTTCTGCCAAACGTTCTCTCACACTCTTCTGAGCTAAACTTTGAACACGCTCTTCAACTACTCCTAATTCGTGGCTAATTGCCTTCAACAAATTTTTACTGATAGCAGCATTATCATCCATTATTTGAAGGAAAATTTGTTTGGGTATAAAACAAGCAATTGTATCCTCTAGGCAAATTGCAGATGAAATGAGTGGTTCGTCAGCTATAAGTGCCCTATATCCAAGAACATCACCAGGCTGAGCAAAACGTAGTATCTGTTCTTTACCATCTAAATTGGTGCGAACCAATTTAATTACTCCGCTAACTATGCAGTATACACCAAGTGGTATGGCACTTTCATTAAAAAGTAATTCTCCTTTTTTATAAGATCCACAAGATTTAGACTGCTCAACTATTTCGGCTTGCTCAGACGTGCATTGGTTTAAAAACGAAATTTTGTTTGATTCACAAAGTTTGTAATCCATGTTGGCTCTATGCATAGTATAGGTTTGGTTATTTGAATTCAAAAATAATAAAAAAATGTATCCTTACTTACTAATCCAAAATATTAGTCCATTTAGTAAATAATAGTTTTTGTAATGCGTTGGTTTCCGTCAATTTAGTTAAATATATATTCCCTTTGTCATCTTCACTAAGTGCACATCCCACGCATGCTAATGCTTCTTTAAGGCCATTTTGTAATTCGCCTTTGCCCCAAATAAAGGAACGAAAATAATTTTCAAAACTTTCGCCAGCATATTTTTCTAGTAGTTCTCTGTATATGGTTTCGTTATATCCTAAATTATGATTAGCATATTGCTGATATAAATCTTGCATCACATTACTCAAACTATATTTACCACTACTATTTTTTATGATGTAAATATCTGCAATAACAGCGGCTATCATTCCTTCAATGTATATAGAAACTTTACGACCAATTACACCAGGTACATAACCATCTAGCCAAGTATCCCAGCTTGATTCTGCAACCGAATAATTGTATCGGCCAGGGTTTGATGTATGTCTTTTTAGGTCGCTAGTAAAACTTGCTGCGTATTGATCCCAACTCCAAACCCCACTTTGTAGTAACATCAAATCGCCATAATATGTGGTTACACCTTCATAAACATAACCTAATGTGCTATAATTTTCTTTCGTAAAATCGTATGGTAACATTTCAGTTGGCCTAATGCGTTTTATATTCCATAAATGAAATAATTCGTGTGAGCTGATTGCCAATAAATCGTGATAATATTCTTCTGTAGTTTGATCGGGAGTTTGTCCCATAGCGATAACAGTACTGTCTAAGTGTTCAACACCATGTCGTGCTGGATAAGGGTGCATTAAATACAAGAAGTGATATTCGCTACATGGCAATTCACCAAAAACTTCAATTTGTTTGATTGTGTATCGCCTAGTGTCTTCTATTAATCTTTCTATTTCAAAAGGGTGTTCGCCTTGAAACCAGATATGTATTTGTGATTGCTCAACTTTAAAGGTGTTACAGGTTAAACTATTACTTGCAAAAAGAGGCGAATCGGCTAGATAGTCAAACGATGGTGCAGCTAATTGATGTTTATTGTTTTGTTTCATTTGTGAAGCAATACAGTAATCCTCAGGTAAAACAAAATCAATGGTATAGGGCTCATCAGCTCTACCATCTGCATACATAAAACAATGTACTGGATTAATGTACAGATAATTTTCATCAACATAACAAGCCCCGGCATCAGGTTGATTGGCGTAATATTGATAACTAATATGTATAGTTGAAACATTTTTGGTTTCAATTTGCCACCTGTCTTTGGTTATTTTACGATAATTTATTTCTCTTTTGTCTTCATTTAAAACATTAAAACATCGGATGTTTTTTGCAAAATTTTGAAGCTCATATCTGCCCGGGCGCCAAGCGGGTAATTGTACCTCAATACTGTCTTGATTAATGTTCGAAATGGTATAAACCAATTGTATAAAATGTTGTTGTGTATCGGCAATAGATATTTGATAATGCATGTGGTTATTTTTAGTGCAAAAATAGGTTTACTGTTTAAAATAAAAATAATGACAAATTAAGCTTTAGAAATGATTAGTTACTCCTAATCCAAAAAGAGCGAAATCATATTTAACAGGGTCTTTTTTATCAAAAGATTTTAGTGCTTGTGTTAGTTCTATAGCTGCTTGCCAATCGCTTTGGGTTCTTTGTAATAAACCTAATTTAGTTGCTACACGTTGCACATGCACATCCAAAGGGCATACCAGTTGAGCGGGTTTTATTTTATTCCAAATTCCAAAATCTACTCCTTTGTCATCTTGTCTTACCATCCATCGTAAATACATGTTAATACGCTTACATGCAGAGTTTTGTTCGGGAGATGCCACATGCTTAAATGTTCTTGTGGGTGCATCATCCAAACTAAAAAATAATTTTCTAAAATGGTTTAATCCATTTTCTACCGTTTCATCTTTAGGTTTCATACCATTGCTAAAAGCGGTTTCAAGTGTATCATGTTTTTTATACCAATGCTTAAAAAAATGAATGAAATAAAGCAAATCAGTATCGTTAAATGTGCGGTGTTTAAAACCTAACATGTTTTGTAAATCTTTATCCGTATGCTGTAAAATAAACTGATGTGGCGAGCTATCCATTCTTTCTATGAGTTCTTTACATTTATTTATGATAGTAACTCGCTGTCCCCACGCAAAAATTGCTGCAAAAAATCCCATAATTTCAATGTCTTGTTTTTGGGTAAACAAATGTGGTATGCATACCGGATCGTTTTCAATAAAACTTGGATTGTTATATTGTTTTACCTTTTGGTTTAAAAGAGAAATTATTTGCTTTTGCATACCTTGTTTTATCCTCAAAATATCACTTAAACTAATGGTTATCGGGTGCTCAAATGTATTATTTAATAAACTATTTTACCGCTGTTGTAAACTTTATTGCATTTAATCGTGTAAGTACGTAGTTTGCCATTAAGAAATATTTTAAATAATCATGAAATTAAAAACAATGATGATGTTATCTGCAATGGGTGCTGGTGTGCTTTTGCACAGTTGTAAAAGTGATAACAAAACTGCTACTATTAATGGTGGTGATGATAATTTTAACTACGAATGTGATCGTTTTGCAGACATTCAGGTTTTACGTTATGAGATTCCTGGTTTTGATGAATTAACACCAAAACAAAAAGAATTGGCTTATTACTTAAGCGAGGCTGCAAACTGTGGTCGTGATATTATTTACGACCAGAAGTATAAACATAATTTGGCTATTAGAAAAACCATTGAAGCCATTTTAACATCATATCAAGGTGATAAAACAACAGATGATTACAAGAAGTTTGAAACCTATGCCAAGAAAGTATTTTTCGCAAATGGTATTCATCATCATTATAGCAATATGAAATTTGTACCTGAGTGTAGTTTTGATTTTTTTGCTTCGGCAGTTAAAGCTACTTCTGTTGAAATGCTTCCATTAAATGGTAAAACTGTTGAGGCATTTTTAACAGATATGAAACCTATCATTTTTGATCCTAAGGTTGATGCTAAAATAGTTGACTTATCAACCGGAATTGATAACGTGAAAGCATCTGCAAACAATTTTTATGAAGGTGTAACGCAGGCAGAAGTTGAAGCCTATTACAACGCTCGCATGAATAAAAATGATGAGCAACCAATTTCATGGGGGTTAAACAGCAAGATGATTAAAGATAATGGTGTTGTTACCGAGAAGGTTTGGAAAGTTGGTGGTATGTACACAGCAGCAATAGAAAAAATTGTATACTGGTTAGAGAAAGCTGTTAATGTTGCCGAAAACGAACAACAAAAAAAGACTTTAGCTTTATTGGTGGAGTACTACAAAACTGGTGATTTAAAGAAGTGGGATGAATATAATATTGCTTGGGTAAATGATACTGAAAGCAGATTAGATGTGGTGAATGGTTTTATTGAGGTGTACGGTGATGCAATTGGTAAACGTGCTTCATTTGAGTCTGTCGTTTCTATGAAAGATATGGAAGCTACTAAACGCATTGCTAAAATTGCAGCTAATGCGCAATGGTTTGAAGATCATTCTCCATTATTACCTGAACATAAAAAGAAAGAAGTTAAGGGCATTACAGCTAAAGTAATTACTGTTATTCAGGAATCAGGTGATGCTGCTCCTTCAACACCAATAGGTATTAACTTACCAAATGCAAATTGGATTCGTCAGCAACATGGTTCTAAATCGGTTTCTTTAGGTAACATCGTTCATTCATATAATGTAGTTGGAGCTAAAAGTCCAATGATGCAAGAGTTTGCTTTAACTCCTGAAGAAATTGAATTGAACAAAAAATATGGTTCCTTAGCTGGCGATTTGCATACAGATATGCATGAGGTTATCGGTCATGCTTCAGGTCAAATTAATAAAGGTGTTGGCGATCCAGATCAAACACTAAAAAATTATGCCAGTACTTTAGAAGAAGCACGTGCAGATTTAGTTGCTTTAGCT
>CANHBJ010000087.1 GCA_947459075.1 Bacteroidota bacterium | reverse complement strand
TTTTGAAAAAGAGGATTTTGTGAATTATAATGAAAGATCCGCACTCACATTAATAAATGTAGGACAAAATACTGCGCATACATCATTACAAAGAATAATAGCAGATAATCCTGCCTTACCTAATCAAATTAGAATTGAATTTAATAAATTAGCTAATTACTTTTCGTATACAGGAGAATTGCCAATAGCCCCATTTAATTTTGATGAAAATGCAGATTTAAACTTAGAGGAAAGAAAAAATATGTTAATAGATAATCTTTCATCCGCATTAAATTTTACCACAGATATACAATAAATTAAAATCGAATAATATTAAGCAACGGAATAAGTTATTATGCAATTGCAATTTTTAATTAATCACCTTGCCAATGCATTAAAAGCTGTTGATGCAACTATGCCCGTTGAGGGTAATTTTCAACCCGGCATTGGTCCGCATACAGAAGACCATGCAAGGGATATGGCACTTAATCATCTCAGAAAGCAGGGAGATGTTAACGCAGAATATAATCAGCAGGCTGGTTCGGTTCAATACCCTGGCAGAAGAGAAATGTGCGATTTAGTGATACCCAACGAATGGGCCATTGAATTAAAACTATTACGTCCATTTGGTGATAACGACAGAGAAGCAGAGCATTGGAGCAATAAAATACTTCATCCATACTATGGCAATAAAAGTGCAGTAGGCGATGTTTTGAAACTTAGAGATTCGGGCTTTAATACCAAAAAAGCAGTCGTACTTTTTGCTTATGAGCATACCGAGCCAAGAATTGAACTTGAATTTACTTTGCGAACTTTTGAAATGATTTGTACCCAGTTGTACCAGGTAAATTTGAGTAGTAGAATTACTGAAGTAAGAGAAAGTTTAGTTCATCCAACGTTCTCTGTATTAAAGGTTATAGGCTGGGAACTAAGCTGATTGAATTCATTACTCAAATTTCCAGACTAAATCTGCATTATTAAAATAACATAATGACTCAAGATTTAGTCTGGAAATTTAAACTATATCATTACTTCACACTACTCAAATCAACTCACGTAATATATTTCATATATTATCAACTAGTTAACACTAAAACTATCAATATCAATTCGCCTCACACCTTTTCTGTTGGTTAAACTCTGCTCGGCAAAAATATGCTCTACATGTTTGAAGTTATCAATTCCGGTTAGCACAAATTCTGGCACATATACATCTGATGTAGCCATTCTTACATTGCCAATACCTACTATCATCATTAACAAGTGAGTTTCAGATTTAACCGTTCTTATTCTTGTATAATCAACACGTATTGATGTTCTAACAAATATTCCTTTCTCTTCAATAATGTATTCATTGTGAAATGCATAATTCCAACTTAAAATGTAAATAGTCTTGTATAAACTTATTACCCCAAAAAATGTAGCAACGGGAAAAAATCCTGTAGCAACAAATAAACCGGTTAATGCATACCAATGTATGTTCAAAAATAAAGATGGGTTCATTTCAACTGGTTCTGTTGTTTGTTTTTTTCTGGCCATTTTGGTTTTATTTTAAGCAGATTAAATTGATGAATAGTTTTGATTTTTTAGATCACAATGATATTTTGGGGTAAAAATAAATTTAGATGATAATCCCATTTGTATTGTTGCCACAATAAAGTGACAACAACAAACAGGATACATTTAAACCAAACTATAGATTATGATTAGACACATTATTGATTAAAGAATTACAATATTCTAAAAAAAACCTGACATCAATCCTTAATGCAATGGTTATAATCTCGAAAATTTTCTCTTTATCTAAAGCTTTTTTCTCTTTTACCATTACTATTGCTTCATCAATCATCTCTTGATGAAACATACCCTCAAAAGTTCGAAGCATATCTAACAAAAGCCATGGACCAACACTATAAAAATCATAACAATCATAAACTCCCCTCGGAAAAACAAGATGCTCTGCTCTAAAATCATTTACCTTATTAACAAGGCTTAAAAACTTATTTTGCGCTTGCTCTACAGAATTAACAGTATCATAATTACCTTGCAACAAGTAGTATAATTCTGCAAAGCCCTCTTCACGATATTTTAATAAATAACATTTAAACTGATCGTCATCCAACTTCGACTCTCTGAAAACGGCTGTTTTTTCAAGCAAACGGTAATCTAACATATGCAAAAATTCATGCTCCCATACATAGCAAAATTTATCACTTGAGTTAAATTGTTCATTTAAAATATATTTCTCTAACAACAATTTATCGGCAGTAAATTGGTATGATCCAGCATGTGGTCTAGAAGCATTGTAGTTATACCCTGCCAATGCCGTATCACTTCCTGATAGTCCATATAAATCTATTCTAACAAAAATATCTTTAATAATATGCTCATTAAAAAGAACACTTAAATTGCCAAAAGCTGCCTCCACTTTTTGCATGGTTAGTTGCGCTATGCTATCGTATAGCGCTAAATTATTCTCATTAAATGCAACACCTAAACCATCAGCATCATCTGTATCATCAAAGCCTGGTATCCATTTTAAATCATCTTCATGAAAAATGGTGTCTTCATCGCACGGGTGTGGCGACAAGTATGCATCTATTCTGGTAGTGCAACTATCCATAATTTCATTATTTACTAATTGATTTAATTCCATGGTCAAAAATATTTATTAATTAATTGCACTTTTAATATCTACCTCGGTGCTTATCATACACCAAATGCATATTTTTTTCTTTCAACCTAACTATTTCATCTTGTAAATAATTTAATTGTTTAAGGTCTTTTTCAGCCTGTTTTAGCATAGATTCCATTTTATAAAAATCCTCCTTATAAGCTTCAATTTGCTCTATGTAGCCTTTGTTTAACTTCTTTAATTCTTTGTTTTCTTGAGCAAAACTTGTACTGATTTTTTTAATTAAACCCGATTTAATTTTTAACTCGTATTCTTTTTCTAAGTCAATTTCACTGCCACAATTCGGACAATTGATGAAAGCACAATCTTCAGTCATATTTTTTTTAATTAAAAGTTATCGAAAATGGGGAAAACTAAACCTGCACCAAAATTTATAGATGCCAAGTTTGTTACATCTGCTATCAAGGTCAAATCCAATCTCAACTCTTTTCTAAAAAGGAACATAAACGGATGAATACGAATGTTAAAATCAGGAGAAATTGAAGGTCTAGGACCAAACATATTTATTTTTACACCGCCACCGGCAACAATACCACTTTTAAGAAAAGAGAGAGTAACACCCATAGCTCCGAACCTCATATCAGTTTTTTTACCTACCAATTTTGCATCCACCCCATCGTAAAATAATGTTACTCCACCATAAATACCTGCTGGAGTATGGGTATGTTTAGCTGAAACCAAAAGCAAATTACTGCCCGGCAAAAGAGTTACTTCACCATATTGTGCTTTAGCCCTTATAGTGAGCGTAACTAAACATAATAATATAACAAATATCCTCATGGTCCTACTCTTGTTAAATAGAGTGTTAGTGATACATTAGGACCTAATTGAGCGTATCCCCAATGTCCAGTAGAACGCAGTGTTAAACTCTCTAACCCATCATCAATAATTTTAAAAATTCGTCTGCTGCCTTCGCAATCGAATGAAAGGTAGCCACAATCCTCTATAGTTTGATTGAGAATACTATAGAAATATTCTTTTTGCCAAATGGTCCTTCCTGACACGCTACGTTTAGGTAGCATATATACCTGCGCATAGTCCATTGCCCATGTAGTAAAACCAACAAAAATTGTATCCATAGGAAATCTTTCTGTTGGGTTAATAAATGTGTTGCCTGGATAAAAAACCTGATAATCTGCAGATGAGGCATTATCTATTTTTTCGTAGGTAATCTTATCTATACGATACTCGCCACTTAAACTCAATAACTTTGGTTGTTCGTATGCCTGACATGAATACATGATTAGAGCAATAGCTGCAAATAAAAATACTTGGTTTAGTAACTTACCCATTTTTACTTTAGTTTGTCCATCCATAAGTAAACAGATTGATTATTAGGGTTTAAAATATTTTTGAAAGCTATACCAATAATTTTGCCTTGCTGCAAATTATAAGGGTACACCTCACCGGAAATGGTGCCCCATGGCGACTCATACAAGGTTAAATTTATTCCAGCGGGGGTTTTATAACTGGCATACTGTGTTATAATGCCATTATAGTAAAGTGTTTTTACACCTTGAAACAACAGAGTATCAGATGCATTTTGCTGCCCTCCTAAATTTCCAATCCTGAATTGACGCAAAATCCATGTGGTGTTATTAAAAGTTAAGCCACTAACATTGGGAGTATCAATAGGAGTGTTTATATAAGGCACTCCATAAGGAGTAGGAACCTCTACCGGCTGTTTTTGGCATGAAGCCAACAATAACAATATTGCTGCATAAATTCGAAGTGAAATCATGAAGCAAATATAGCATTATTTAAATTATTTTAAATTATTTTTATAATTTTTTAACAGATATAGCCTTAATCCATTCTTCAACCCCAACAGCAATAGCGTAATTTATATCTTTAAGACTATTCATTACCTGTAGTTGTTGATTAAAGAGTTGTCCGGCTTCTTCAACAATTTTTTGCTGTATAGACGGCAGTGGCAAAACAACCCTGAGGTCTTTAAAATCGGCCAAACGAATGTAGTTTATTGTTTTATATTGAATTAAACTTTTAAATCCATCAGATGAATAGTTAGCCAATAACTCTAATAAAAGTTGAGCAAAAGCCGGATGGAGTATTACAGACATACTTTCTAACTGACGAAAAATAACCATATTGGCTGCACCATATAAACTGCTTTGTTGGCCTTTACCGAGACCATAGGCTATTGGAATATCGCCATGATAGTGATTTGACAGACATTCGTTAACAAGGCCTCCAACCAAATTGAAGCCTTTGTTGAAAAAAATAAAGTCATTAAGCTTCAGAAACCTATCTGGATTTGGACTAGCAATTTTCACCTTACTTAACAAATGTTGAGATGATGAATGATAATGTCTGATAGGCAATTTGTTAAAGTCATTAACAAACTCATATCCGAACAAATAAACATCACTTGTCAATTCATCAGAATCGCTTGGCTTGATAGGCAAACATTGAATTATTTCAAATAATTCACTCAGCTTGTAACCTTTTGTAAATTCAGGTGAATTACCCAAAAGAATTTCAGGATTGAAAAAAAACATTTTGTTATTTTTATAATTAAATATTATTTCGCAATTATAATATAAAGGAAAATCAATTATTAATTTAAAATTATATAAAGCAATTTTAAACTTTTAAGTCGAATAACAAAAGTTGAAATGAAATTAAAAAAGTAATTAATATTATGAATATAACAGTAATACATCCAACAGACTCAACTACGGATTTCTTGGATCCAATCTATTCTAACTTAAATCAAGCTAAGATTATTAATGGGAAAATGAATCAACCACAAATTTGTGAGAGCCTTAAAAAGTCAACAAGGGTAATAATGCTTGGGCATGGAACACCTGATGGATTATTATCTATTGGACAGTTTAACGATGATTCACTATACGTAATTGGCAGTAAACACACTGATATACTAAAGGATAAAATAAACAATATTTATATATGGTGTCACGCAAATAAATATGTAGAAAAAAATAAGCTTAAAGGCTTTTATACAGGTATGTTTATATCTGAGTTGTCAGAAGCAATGGCCTATGGTGTTTGGGATGTAACTCTTGAAGATATAGAAATAAGCAATAGGCTCTTCGCTGAGGCAGTTTCAAAAAATATTGATCTAGATGCACACGATTTACTTACAGAAGTCGTAAAAATTTACGGCTCAATTCAACATTCAAATCCTGTTGTTGATTATAATATTAATTTACTTGGTGCTCGTTAAACTATGGATATTAATTTAGTTTCAGATATCATCTTCTATCTAATGGTAACATGTTGGAGTGTTGGCGGTTTTGCGATATTAATGTTGATACTGGGAGAATTTATTGATTGTTCTGAGCATAAAATCAACCCTAAGTTTAGCAAAATCGCATTTTGCCGCAAAGCTGTGGAATGGTGTGTAGCTGAGTTAGGTTTACCCAAAAGCAAAATTAAACCACATGTTAAACTCACCTATAAAAAGAAAGGGCCACACCTTGGGTGTTATCATGCCCACCAAAAACTCATACTCGTTCATTTCAATAACAGTTATCACCACACGCTAAAAGATATATGTAACACTATCGTGCATGAGTATGTTCATCATTTGCAAATAACAACTAATAACATCAGTTATGAATACGATAAAGAAACTGCAACCGTAGGCTATTGGAAAAACAAATATGAAAGAGAAGCTAGGGAAGTTGCAAAACAAAAAGAAAGACAGCTTTTCGAATATATGCTAGAGCAAAAGTTTATTGTTAAACAGAAAACAAACGTTTAGCTATCGAACAGAAAAACTCAACTTGAAAGTGGTTGTTTTAGACACCTGTCCCAAAAACTTCGGGACGAACCAAGCTACCTATATTTTCTTTAACAAAAAAGCCCCAACTTGCGTTGAGGCTTATTTTTTTGTGGGCACACCTGGAATCGAACCAGGCACCTACTGATTATGAGTCAGTTGCTCTAACCGAATGAGCTATAGGCCCTTTTATTTGAGGCTCTAACCGTCCCGATACTTCGGGAGAGCTATAGGCCCGAGATTTAAATTGCTATAAATCTATTTCCTTTTAAAGGAATGCAAACATATATTTTTGTATGTTGTTATACAAGTATCAAATGACAAAAATTACAACAATTATTTTCGACCTTGGGGGTGTGATACTTAACTTGGATCAGGACCGAACATTGCGTGCATTTAAAAGATTAGGTGTTGATATGCATGAAATCAATGAAATATCGACCATATTTTCTGATTTTGAAACGGGTAAAATAAATGCCAATGATTTTAGACAAGCCATTATGACTCACTTAAAAGGCAACGCTACTGAAAGTGAGATAGATGCAGCTTGGAATGCCATGTTGTTAGACCTTCCAGCTGAAAGGCTAACCTACTTGAAATTTCTTCGTAAAAACTTTAATGTGCACTTGTTAAGCAACACAAACTCCATTCATATTGATGCCTTTAACAAATATTTACTTGATGAGCACCCAAATTTAGATTGGCATGCACAGTTTGATAAAGTATATTACAGTTACGAAATTGGGTTAAGAAAACCCAATAAAGACATTTATGAATTTGTACTTCAAGAAAATAATTTAAAACCTCACGAATGTTTATTTATTGACGATTTAAAAGCCAACTTAAATGGTGCAGGTCATGTGGGTATGCACACCATTTGGGCAAAAAATCCTTTAGACGAAAATATGTTGATGGAAATACGAAGCTTGGTGGCAGATTTTACTGCCAGTATGAACTAAGCTTTTGTATCGGTTTGAGGAGTTTCTTCCTTCACACCACGTTTGTAAATAATTAATCCGTTTAAAAAATTACGTAGCAATTGGTCGCCCATGGGTTTAAAATTTGGGTGGTCCTCGCTGCGGAAAAACGCGGTTAACTCAGTAGTGGTTACTTTAAAATCAACCAACTTTAAAATCTCTACAATATGCTCGTTACGCAAATGAAGCGCAATGCGCAATTTTTTTATGATATCGTTGTTACTCATCGTTTTATTTTTTAACCTTATCGTTCATTAACAACTTAACGTAAAACAGTGGATTGCGCAATTTTGCTCGCAAATCTAAGTCTTCAAACATACAACTGATGGTTTCGCGAAGTGCTTTATTTTTGTGTGCTTTGTTTACTACAAAATTAAATAACCACGGAAATTTAACCAGCTTTTGCATGGTATGACTCAGTTTTAACTCATCCCATTGGCGGGCATAAAAAGCATCGTCATATTGTTTTAAAAATGCAGCGTCAAACCTGTTTTGTTTTACAGCATCTGCAATTTGTGTAGCAGCCATCATGCCACTGTACAATGCGTTTCCAATGCCTTCACCTGTAAAAGGATCAATTAACGAACCGGCATCACCCACCAATAAAAAACCGTCCCCACTAACTGGTCTTTTTTTACTACCTAAAGGTAATCCCCAGCCTTGAATTTTACCGTGCAGTTTTGCATTTTTAAAACGTGCACTAATGGCAGGATTATTTTCAATGGCTTTTAGCATATCTGCTTTAAGATTTACCTTTCTTTTACTAACCTCACTACTTAGCATACCTGCCCCAATATTGGCCATGCCATTAGGTAAAGGAAAAATCCAGAAGTAACCTGGTAGCATTTCAGGTAAAAAATGTAATTCAATAAAATTCTGCGAATGCATGCCTTCAACACCTTCGTAATAAGCACGAATACCTGCACAATAATGGTCATTTTCTTTTTTGTTAGGTGATAGTTTTTTAGAAACTACACTCCTATCTCCTTCTGCACCTACCAGTAGTTTTATGTTTTTTAGTATTTGGGTTGAATTGTCTTTAACTATGGTAACATCAAATAAGTCATTGTTTCTGGTAATTTCGGTTACCTCTGTTCCATCTAACACGGTAGCATAATTTTTATCCAAACGATTAAACAGCTCGTTGTCAAAATCAATGCGTTTACTGATAAAGCCAGGAGGGTATTTCTCCTTACTCATATCTTGTTTAAAAGGAATATCTATCGCTTTACCATTTGGAGCAACAAATTTCACACCCCAACTCTCTATAAATTGTTCCTTTTGTTTATCAAAGGCAGGAATAATAGAAGGGTCCAATTGATTAAGCACGTATACCGTTTTGCCACTCAATGCATCGCCACAAACTTTATCGCGCGGAAAAATAGCCTTATCTATAATGGTATGAGGTATTTTGTGTTTTGCTAAAAACAAAGAAGTAGCGCATCCACCAGGACCCGCTCCTATGATTACAATTGAACTTGCGTTTAATTCCATGAACTGCAATGATAACAAATACACCACTAAACTTTGCATACCAAGTTGCAGTAATTATTCAATGGGTTATAAAATATTACACTTAACCACCACCTTCAATTTTTTAACGCAACGGTTTGTGAATAATCTTGCGATTATTTGAGTAAAGTCGTTAACCAAATAGAGAGCACGCAAAGCATTGGTACAGACCGAAACATCTGCTAGCAACGCCTTCGGCATTGGGTAAATCCGAGGTCAGCACGCTTAAATGCGTCAGACCTTTGGGAGTTTTAGTAAAATTATAATCAACCGTACTGACGCGAAATGCGTCTGACGATTTGCTTCATTTGTAAATCAATAAAAATTGCGAAGTAACCTCTGCGTTCTCAGCGACTCTGCGTTTAAACTTTATGAGCGCTTTCCACGAGCAACCGGTCATCCAATAACTCATCAACCTGTTAACTCATCAACCAATAACCGATAAACCAAACATGTCAGTTTTTTAACCGATTAATTCATAAATTTTTCTTAAGCCAGTAATTGTGTAAGTATACTTTTTGGTGGTTATAACAAACATCTTCAACCCAAAACCAAAGTACATCAAGCAATTACATTTTTAACATCAACCCAAACCATTAAAACAAAACCAAAACGCTTAGCAAAGTTTAAGCGCCAATATGGCAATGGCTTGATTTTTGGTTAATTTCGCTTCACATGAAAGTTGAATTTAGTCAATTACCCGATCATGCCCGAGTTTGGGTTTACGCAGCAAAAAACCCGTTATCACCATCTGAAAAGTTAGTGATACAAA
>CANHBJ010000086.1 GCA_947459075.1 Bacteroidota bacterium | reverse complement strand
TTTTTATTAACGTAAGTTAAATCGCTTTCATCGGGGATATTATGAATTGACAATTAAATAAAAAATCCCGAGTGTGAGCTCGGGATTTTTTGTCTAAGCAATCCTTGAACGCAAATAGCTAAGATTATTTGCGGTAAAATATTTTATTACTTCGTTCCCACAAAAACAATATCAGCAGTTGTGTTGCCCTGTGTAATGGTTGCACTATATGTAAATGAATTGTTGTTGCTGGTATAAACAAAATGTTGACCTGCTATACCTTTGCCTATTAATGAAGCAGTATTGCCATTATACGTTAAGTCTTGTTGTAATATACTTCCTGTTAGGTTAGATTTTGTGCCTAAAGCAATATCGGTGTTTATGGTTAAATCGCTACCAGTGGTTATAATTAATTTACCACTACTGCCTTTGCTAACTGTAACTGCTTTGTTTGATATTTGTGCACTACCCGAAATAGTGGTAACCAAGGTACCATTAAAAGTACCAACCACACTGTCTCTGTTGTCATATACAGTTCCCACAGCAGCTGCTACTTGATCTTTGGTGCAACTTGTAAGTGTAAATGTAGCCAGTCCAATGGCAACAAATACAGATAGGATTATTTTGTTCATTGGGTACAATAATATAAAAAAATAATGGTAAGCTAATCACTTAACTTACCATCTAATGTGGCCTCGTCAGGAATCGAACCTGAATCAAAAGCTTCGGAAACTTCTATACTATCCGTTGTACTACGAGGCCAAACTAGGTACAAATATCATCAACAATATCCAATAATCAATAACCTATTCAAACACCCGAACCAATAAATCACCAATTACTTTTGCCATAGGTTTTTCGCTATCAAGGCTTGGGTTTATTTCAGTAATTTCAAAACCCACCAAGTTGGGTAGAGCTTTAAAGGTACTCAGGAAATATACGGCTTGGTCTGTGGTTAAGCCATCTTCAACAGGAGTACCTGTTCCAACACTTATGCTGCTATCTAAACTGTCTACATCAAAACTAACATAAATATAATCGCAATTACTTAAGTGTTGTATGCTTTGCATAGCTACTTGTTCAGCACCAATTCGTTTTATTTCATCAGGTCTAAAAGCCCTAATTCCTTCTTTAGCAATAATGGCTTCTTCTTCCTCTTCGGTACTACGTAAACCAATAAATACAATGTCAGTGCCTTCTAGTTTTGGTGTAATGCCTCTTCGGCCTAATCGCTTCAGGTTATTCCAAAGGTGCCTGGTAATTTGAACAGGGTTGTTTCTACCCATTTCACGGTGGTCATCACCCATTAAAGCGGCTAATGGCATACCATGTATATTACCTGATGGGGTGGTATATGGGCTATGCAAATCAGCATGTGCATCAATCCAAATTACACCAATTCGTTGGTTTGCATAAAAATCTTTTACACCAGAAATAAGTGCATTTGCGTTGCTGTGATCGCCACTAAAAATAAATGGTACATGTCCAAGTTGTAATGTCTCTACCACATTATCGCAAACCTTTTGCTGAAAATTATTTATCACCTCTATGTTTTTACCGTGAGGTGTGCTAGTGACATCTTTTAAAGGCTTTGGTACTAAACGGGTGTAATTGTATACGTCTGTTTTTTCAAAGTTTAATAACTTTAGTTCATCTATAAGGGCTTGCGGGCCTGCTGCAGCCCCTAGTTTGCCTGCACCAAAATCACTTTCAACTGTTATTAGCTTAAATCGCTCATCACGCATAAAAAACCACAAATGGTAAGGCACAAGTATACATAAAATTAGGTAAAAGCACTTGGTTACTTATCATAATAACTTTAGGTAATGGTTAATTTTTATGTTTTTTTTGAAGAAATATAGTGCCCATTTTACTTATGCCTCAAAATACAAAGTATGTACTAATGGTTAAACCGATAAGTTTCACTTTTAACACTGAAACATCAGGAACCAACGCTTTTCAACGCAGCGATCAAACAACATTATCAAGTCAAAACTTAGCTTTGGCAGAGTTTAATGAATTGGTGCAATTACTTAAAGATAATGGCGTGCAGGTAACTGTGGTTGATGACACAGAACAACCCTTTACTCCAGATAGTATTTTTCCAAATAATTGGTTTAGCACACACGAAGATGGAACTATGGTTGTTTATCCGCTTTTTGCACCAAATAGGAGGGCTGAACGTAGAGCTGATATAGCTCAAATGATTAGTGATGGCTTTGTGATGAATGATATCTTAGATTTAACCCCTGCCGAAAATGAGGGTAAGTTTTTAGAAGGTACAGGAAGTATGGTGCTTGACAGAGATTTGCGTATATGTTATGCATGTATTTCGCCACGTACAAATAAAAGTTTGTTACTTGATTTTTGTAACAAAATGGGTTACGAATTAATTTCATTTACTGCGTTAGATACTAACAAAAATGCCATTTACCATACCAATGTGGTTATGAGTGTAGGCGATCATTTTATGGTGGTTTGTTTTGATTGTGTGCCCAACGAAGAGGAACGTCACATCATTAAACAATCTACATCAAAAGAGGTAATTGAAATTACGTTGCAACAGTTAAATAATTTTGCGGGTAATATGCTAGAGTTACTTAATGATAAAGGAGAGCATTTATTGGTAATGAGTAGCCGCGCTTATGATTGCCTTACTCCGCAACAAATTACAAGTATGGAAAAACATGCACGTATTATTCACTCGCCACTTACCACCATAGAAAATTTGGGCGGAGGCAGTGCACGTTGCATGATAGCAGAGATTTTTTTAAACAAGAAAAAGGAACAATAGAGATGATATTTCCTTTTTTATTGTATAATAAAGAACCTATAATTTAATAATTACCATACTTAACAAACCGCTAATTATAATAACTTTATATAAAACACTTAACCTGCTAAAGTCTGATTTTACATCAGCATTTATTAAGAAGAAAGTGGTTATAATTAAAGGTACAATTACAAATAATAACATGTAAAACGTGTAAAATACTTGTCCGTAACTGTGCCTAAATGGGATAAGTGAATTGGCAATAAATGTATGGGCAAATAATAAAATGGTATAAATTAAAACCAAAATTATAATTACTTTTTTGGTTTTACGCACACCAAAAACAATGGGTAGTGTTTTACAATTAAATTTACTGTCGCCTCTTACGTCTTCGGCATCTTTTATAATTTCGCGAATAAAGTTTATACCAAAAGCAAACAAAGCGTAAACCCATACCAAATAACTTGAAATTAGCTGGTTAAATAGGGGTAAAATAGCAATTACAAAAGCGCTTAAAGTTCCCACTAATAAGTTCCCACTTAAAAATTGTTTTTTAAAATGTACGCTATATAACCATAGCAATACAATACAAGCAGCAACCAACAAACCGATGTAAACACTTAAGTAAAAACCACTTATAATTGCAAAACCATTAAAAATAAAGTGTAACAACATTGCCCACCTGCGCGAAATAATTTTGCCAATAACAACTTTGTTTGGCTTGTTTATAAGGTCTATGTTAATGTCATGGTAATCGTTAATAATGTAACCAGCCGCAGCAGTTAATACAACACAGGCACACAACAATAAAAAACGTGGTTGAAGTAAATCTTCAGGTGTTAAATAATCTGTAAGGCAGTAATAACTAACTGCTAATGTAACCAACATTATAATTAAGTTGTTGGTACGGGTTATTTGTAAAAAGGCAAATACTTTTTGCATCTGTTGATAAAGCTAAAATGAGTTACTCTAAATGGGTTACACCACCACTTACTATAAATTTCATGACATCGGCAGAGTTACCATCAAACGGTTTTACCTTATCATTATTAACCAAAAACAAGTTGCCACTAAATGCATAGGAATGCGGAAAATATACTGCACACATGCCAGGTAAATTTAAAGCAGAAAGGTCAGTTTGTGTAATGAAACCCGGCTTAAATATGCCTTGCGACATTTCAACAAGTACAGGTGCATTGAACTTCTTTTTATCCCCCACAAATGCTTCCATAAAATCTTTTACACTTGTGTAAATTATTTTCACAAAAGGGATTTTAGAGAGAACATCATCCATTAAACTGAATAAAGGTTTGGTAATTAAACTGCTTCCAATAAATCCTAAAAATGTAATTGAAACCACAACAATTAAAAAACCAACAGCGGGTATACCAACATTAACATAGTCATCAAGTGTTACCACAATACTGCGCACAATACTAAATGTTACAGCAAATGGCAATACAATTAACAAACCACGTAAAAAGTAGTTTATTAGTTTAGCCAAACGCTGGCGTATGTTTATTTTAATTTTATCTTTTGTAACTCCCATATTATTCTAAATCTAAAGCTAATAATTTACGTAAATCGTTAAGCAACGGATTACTTTCTACCATTAATTCAAATTTCTCATCGGCTGTAAATGCGCGTTTATATGATACAGAACTATTTACTTTTATACTGATATCGAAGTTAGTATTTCTTAAGTTTTTACGTAAGAAAGGGATGGCATTTATACGCTCTTCTTCAAACATTTCACTTTCATGTTGAGATGCCAATATAATAACAACAGTTCCATCATTTTGTAATTCCCAAGTTGCATTGCGAAAAATAACCCACAAGCTCATTTTCTTCTCTGCTTCTATATGCAACAAATAATTACTCCAAACTCGGCCAAAAGTTTCTTCTGTAACTGGAGCATCTTCATCTTTAACAAGGGTTATTTCTTGGGCATTAGTTTCTTCTTGTTTATCAGCCTCCTGTTTTTTGTTTAAAGTAATTTGTTGTTTAAGTTTTTCAATACTGCTTAAGCCTGTTTTAGGCAAGGCACTGGAAGGTATAATTTCTTTAGGGGTAATAGGAGGTAATGTTACATTGGGAATTATTGCAGGTGTTTCAGCAATTTTTTCTATATCAACAGGTTCTTTAGGTGTAGTATTTATTATAGTTGTTGTGGCAGCAATCGGCTCTTGTTTTATTAATGGTTGATTGCTATTGTGGACTAGGATTTTTTTTTTAGTGCGGCTGCATCAAGCACCGATTGTATGTGGCAAAGCTTCATTAAAGCGAGCTCTACATGCAAGCGTTGGTTCTTACTCGACTTATAATCGAGTTCACATTTATTAAGTAAGTTTAAACCATTTAATAAAAGCCCTTGGCTGCATTGCGATGATTGCGACATGAATTTTTGTGCAACACTTTTTGCAACTTCAAGTAACTTTATGGTGTTCTCATGTTTGCACATCATGAGGTTGCGCAAGTGATCAGCAAAGCCGCTTAAAAAATGTTGGGCATCAAATCCGTTGGTTAAAATTTCGTCAAACAACACCAACATATTTGGCAAATCGTTGGCCAACATAAAATCAACTGCACGGAAATAATAATCGTAATCAAGAATATTTAAATTCATGATTACATCTTTGTAAGTAATATTTTTACCGCTAAAACTTACAATCCTATCAAAAATAGAAAGGGCATCACGCATGGCACCATCTGCTTTTTGGGCAATAACATGCAAAGCCTCGTCTTCGGCTGTTATGCCTTCGCTGGCACATATAGTACGCAATTGGATTACTGCATTTTCAATGCTAATTCTATGGAAATCAAAAACCTGACAGCGAGATAAAATTGTAGGTAAAATTTTATGACGCTCAGTAGTTGCTAATATAAATTTGGCGTATGAAGGTGGTTCTTCTAAGGTTTTAAGAAATGCGTTAAAAGCCTGAGAGCTTAACATATGAACCTCATCAATTATATATATTTTGTATTTGGCACCTTGTGGCGCATAACGCACTTGGTCAACCAAACCTCTTATATCATCAACACTGTTGTTACTTGCCGCATCAAGTTCGTAAATATTAAAACTTGCATTGCTATTAAAAGATTTACAGCTTTCACATTCGTTACATGCTTCAAAATCGGCACCTATATTTTCGCAGTTTATGGTTTTAGCTAAGATACGCGCACAGGTGGTTTTGCCTACACCACGCGGACCACAGAACAAAAAAGCATGCGCTAAGTGATTATTCTTAATCGCATTTTTTAAGGTCTGAGTGATGTGCTCCTGTCCAATTACGCTATCAAAAGTTCCCGGCCTATATTTTCGAGCCGAAACCACAAAGTTTTCCATGCCGCTAATTTATCATTTAATACCAAATCTTGCACACATGTTGATGAATTGTTTTTACTTGGGATAGAGGAGGTTCTATTGAATTGCTTCTTATTGGCTTGTGCGTTAAAGGTTTTAGTAAATTATTATTAGTTTGTTGATATATTCTTTTTAATATTTTAGGTTGTATACTCATTTGCCAATAATAGTAATATGTATTTTTCTGGTTATGTTGTTAGCCTAATATCAATCAAATATTTTTTGATTTCTCATTAAATTCAATTGTCGATTCTCTTATTTTTCTCTTTATATTATATACTATTGAAAGGTTTTTAATAAATTTACCAACCATTATAAATACACATGATTAAAAAGATAGTATTCTTATTCATAATTGGTTTTACATTTTCATTGGCAACAAAAGCTCAACAGATCAATCGTTTTGTACCAACTGTTTTGGTTGAGTTTTATACTTCAGAAGGTTGCAGCAGTTGTCCTCAAGCTGATGCTTTTGCCATGCAAATTAGAGCCATAGCCGACTCTTCAAAACTACAGGTATACACAATTGATTACCATGTAGATTTATGGAACCAATCTGGTTGGGTAGATCCATTTTCTGATTCGTTGTACACCAAACGACAGGAGATGATGGCTTTAGCCAATAACCAACGCGCTATGTTTACGCCAATGGTGTTTGTAAATGGCAAAGGAGCGTTACCTGCTGGTGCAAAAAATGAAGTAGGTAAATTAATAGAAAACTTTACCCGTAAACCAGCTGCACATTATTTGTTGATGTCTGCGTCTTGGAGTCCTGAAAGTAAAACTATGTTGTTTAATTATGAGTTAAATGGTAAGGCCGATAGTTTAGATATATATTTTGTATTGGTTCAAAAAGAGGCAATAAGCATACCCAATGCTGGAGAAAACAAAGACATTAAATTAAGCCATCATAACGTAGTTCGTAAGATAGTATCCAGTGACATGGTTGCTGCTAAAGGAACAGTGCCTATGTTGTTTCCAGTGCCAAATGTTGACTTTGATAAATATGCGGTTTTTGGTTTTATACAACACAAAAACAGTAAACAAATACTTGCATGTCAAGTAATGGAGTTTAACCAACGCCAAGAAATCAAATAAAATACCCAAATAAAAAATAGCCGCAACAATGTATTTGGTGCGGCTATTTTTATTTAAAAACTGTTGTATTTAAATAAAACGTGGATCGGCTTCCATTACATGACTACACTTTTTACAGGTACGCAATTCTTCGCTACCATAGTATGTTTTAAAGCGAGGTAAGAAGTCTTTTTCAATATCATGCAATTCAAAATAATCAGCATGAAGCGGGTTATTACATTTTTCGCAAAACCATAATAAGCCATCATTAAATCCTTTTCCTGCACGAATACGCTCAATTACCAATCCAATTGAACCTTCTGAACGCACTGGTGAATGAGGTGTTTTAGGCGGACATAAAAACATATCGCCTGGGCCTAATTGAATATCACGTGATGCACCATCTTCTTGTATGCGAACTGTAATGTTGCCTTCTAGTTGGTAAAACAACTCTTCGGTTTCATTATAATGATAATCTTTACGGGCATTTGGTCCACCCACAATCATTACAATATAGTCAGTTCCTTCGGGGTATAAGTTTTTATTGGCTATAGGTGGTTTTAATAAATGACGGTTTTCGTCAATCCACTTTTGTAAATTAAAAGGCCCTCTTATCATAATATAGCTTTGTTAAATCATTGGCAAATTAACACGTTCAAATAGCAATTACAAGGAGGCTTAATTATAAAGGTATAATTTATCACTTTCTAGGTATCACCATACAAGAAATAACTAATACCCGTATTTCTCTTTCCAACGTTGTTGTAAAAACGCACGTTGTTCTTTTTCGCGGGCGTTATCACCTGGTTCGTAAAACGCTTTTCCTATTAAACCATCAGGCAAAAATTCAACTGCCACAAAGTTGTTTTCATAATCGTGTGCATATTTATAATCTTTACCATAACCCAATTCGTTCATTAGTTTGGTTGGGGCATTTCGCAAATGCAATGGTACGGGTAACTGTCCTGTTTTATTTACCAAATCCATAGCTTCATTAATCGCCTTGTAAGCAGCATTACTTTTGGGGCTACATGCTAAATAAGTGGCACACTGACTTAAAATAATTCGGGCTTCGGGCATACCTATAATATTTACCGATGCAAATGTTTGGTTTGCAACAAGCAATGCATTTGGGTTTGCGTTGCCAATATCTTCACTTGCCAAAATCAGCATCCTGCGTGCTATAAATTTCACATCTTCGCCACCAGTAAGCATACGTGCCAACCAATAAACTGCGCCATTGGGATCGCTGCCACGTATAGATTTAATAAAGGCCGAAATAATATTGTAATGTGCTTCGCCACCTTTATCATGCAAGGCAATGTTTTGTTGTAAGGTATCTTTAACCAGTTTATTGGTAATATTTATCTCTTGCTCTGGTTGATTGGCTAATATTTCAAGTATGTTTAACAACTTGCGCGCATCACCACCCGAGAATAAAAACAAGGCTTCGTGTTCCACCAAATTTATTTGCTTTAGCTTCAATACTTCATCATTAGCAATAGCTTGATGTATTATTTTAGTTAACGCATCAACATCTAATTCTTTTAAAATATATACTTGGCATCTAGAAAGCAAAGCATTGTTTACCTCAAACGAAGGGTTTTCCGTTGTAGCACCAATCAAAACAATATGTCCGCTTTCCACTGCACCTAATAATGCATCCTGCTGACTTTTATTAAAGCGATGTATTTCATCTAGAAACAAGAGTACTTTGCCTATTTTTTTTGCGTCTTCAATAACCTTGCGCACTTCGGCAACACCGGCACTAATTGCACTTAATTGATAAAATTGTAATCCTAACTCGTTACCAATTATACGCG
This sequence comes from Bacteroidota bacterium, assembly GCA_947459075.1. Classification (GTDB taxonomy): domain Bacteria; phylum Bacteroidota; class Bacteroidia; order UKL13-3; family UKL13-3; genus UBA6183. The sequence continues at coordinate 695 of CANHBJ010000086.1, read as the reverse complement.
CTAGAGTGGTTTTACCTACACCCGGAGGCCCCCAAAAAATGATACTCGGAATATTTTTGGCATCAATGGCTTTTCGTAAAGGCGCAACAGTTCCTGTTAGGTGTTCCTGTCCAATGTATTGTTCTAAATTTTTGGGTCTAACTCGTTCAGCTAGAGGTTTATAAGTGTTCATTCCTGAAAATGCGTATATTGCGCCAATGTTTCATCAAATTAAGTACAAAATAAGCATACTCGTTTTATTGCTAGGTGTATTTTATTTTTGGGTTGATGCCCAGACTCAAGATACACCTCAACAGGCAGATTTCGGCTTGTCAATTCAACCGACAGATTCGGTGAAACCTTATCCAATTAAAACTTTTAAGCAAACAGGAATAGCCTCTTATTACGCTAAAAAATTTAATGGCAGGCGCACAGCAAGTGGCGAGCGATATAGTGGAAGAAAATTAACTGCTGCTCATCGTACTTTACCATTCGGCACATTGGTTAGGGTTGCTAATGCTAAAACAGGTAAATGGCTTGTGGTTAGGGTTAATGATCGTGGCCCATATAGCCGTAAACGCATTATTGATTTAAGTTATGAAGCTGCTAGACAGTTAGGTTTAACAAAAGGGGCAGGATTATTAAAAGTTAAAATTAGGGTAGTTGAGTGGCCATCAGGTTACACACCCAATTAATTAAATTATATTATATAACAC
>CANHBJ010000085.1 GCA_947459075.1 Bacteroidota bacterium | reverse complement strand
GGAAAACGATTTCATTATTCACTGGATTATAATAGGCATTTACGGTTTGTGGTAACATTTCCCACTCATCTTTGTCAACTGGATTGCCAAGTTTATTAAGGTTGTACTTAAACCAAAATTCACTGCTGTTAAAGTAATTGGCAATATAACTTTCGCGGGATACTTTTAATTGAGTCAAATCTGTCCATTTATCGGGATAACCTAGCTTACGCGTAAATGAGTTTAGTTTTTCTATTGCTTTCGTTTTAGTTGGAGCGCTCATCCAATCTAACTTATTAATGCGGTCTCTAAAACTTTCACGAAGGTTATCAACCATTTCATTTACACGTTTTTTACTTTCTGGTGTAAATGCAACTTTAACATATTCTTGCGCTACTAATTCGCCAATCATATTATTTGCATGACCAATAACTGTTTTCCAACGTGGTTTTTGTTCTTTGGTTCCCATTAATTTGGTCCCGTAAAATGCAAAATTGGCATTAACCGCTTTGCTATGTAGGTATGGGGAACTTGCATTTATCACTTTCCATTTTAGGTATGTTTTCCATACATCTAAATTTGAAAGCATACTTGTATTTAAATGTAAAAAGTAATCGGGTTGCATTACAATAAAATGTGTTACCCTATTTGTATTTAATCCAATTCGCTCAAAATATTGCACCCATGCAATGTTTGAATATTTGTTATTCAACTCCTCTGGTGTTAATGGATTATATTGCTTTTCCATGTTTCTGCGTTCGGTTCTACTCATGCAGTTTTGCGCCATCTCTGTTTCAAATTGCAAAATATTTTTTCCAATATTAACGTCATTTTGACCTGTGGCCATTGTAAACATTTCGTTTACGTAATTCACATAAGCTTTTCGAATATCTTGGCTACGGTTGTCAGACTTTAAGTAATAATCTTTATCTGGCAAGCCCAAACCACTTTGCGCTAAATAAGAGGTATAAATACTACTGTTTTTAACATCCTGGCTGATATCGAAACCAAATGCTGCTGGAATTCCCATCATGTGCAATTGGGCAATACGTTCGGCAATTTCTGTCGGATTTGTAATTTGATCAATCTGTTTAAGTATTGGAATAATTGAACTAAAACCTTGGTTGTTTAATTGAATAGTGTCCATAGCCACACGATAAAATATTCCTACTTTACCTTGAGCACTTTCAGGGTCTACATTTTTAGTTTGTGCAGCTGTTTCTAAAATTTGTTTAAGTAGTATGTTGTTTCTCTCCGCTACGATATTAAATGCGGTCCATCTACCTTCTGAAGCAGGTATTGGATTGTTTTTTATCCAATTACCATTAGAGAATTGAAAAAAGTCGTTTACTGGGGGCGTTTTTTTGTCGATAGAGTTTATCTCTACACCTTTATTTACAGTATTATAAATAAAAGCAGATGTTGTTAATGCAACAATGGCACTTGCTATTATAAGTTTATTTTTCATTTGTTTTGATTTTCTGTTTTGCCTTCAATTATAAACAATAATATGCAAAGTATAAAAGTTGAGCACAAGGTCTGGAGATAGTAGGAATTACACCAATGAAAAAAAGTCCTACAACATAAAGAACGATGAACACTTATGCTCAATCTTTTATACCAATATCAATTCACCAAGATCTTAGTGCTTAATTTTCTTTGTCCTACAAATGGTATCTTAATCCATTAACCAATAAAAAGAGCGTTTTCATAGATTTATTACTTTAGTGATACAAACCTATAACCAGTAAACTGCTTAATAAAATTCCTTTACATTAGAGGATGTATTAATTTATATAGGGTTACCACTTATCAATAAAAGTAAATAGATTCTGATGAGCGGTATATTAGAGTTTTAATTGTTTGTAAAGAGTTATATGGTTAGGAAGTTTTTTATATTTTTCGATAATGGTTTTTAAATCTTGCCTTAGTTATCTTCATAGTTATCAGTTAGTATGGATTTTCTAATACTCCACTTTTAAGTTTGCCTGAAGTTTCATTTAATTTTAATCTTTTATCAACTGTATTTCCTTCTTAAACTTAGTATAGACTTTATCTTTTAAATACATCAATATTTTTTCTATATTAAACTTTAATATGGGTTGTCTATTAAAAACCAATAAAATATTTGCTGTCTTAAAAGCAAAACCGCTACAAAACTATTATACCTAGTTTATGTAGCGGATTGCAGTGGGTTTAATGCGAACAGGCTAATAGCAGCTAATGGTTTAGGCTGCATATACTAACTTTACTATATACTATACGACTGAAAACTTAATTTGTACTATTGAAAAAAAAATATATTTTCACACTATTGGATACATTAAAAATAAATAAATACATAGAAGACTATATTACTGGTGATAATAAGGCATTAGGCTTCATATATGATTTATATGCGGTGAGGTTGTCTATTGTGGCTTATCGTTTTTTGCAAAATGCTCAAGAATCAAATGATGTGGTAATGGACGTTTTTGAAAAGCTTATTCAAATGAACAATGACAAACGTAAAGTACTTGTACCTAAAAATCCAGAAGGCTTTACGGGATGGATTATTACTGTTACAAAGAACCACACACTTGATTTAATAAAGCATAAAAAAATTGTTGAGCTTTATCAAGCTGATCTAATTCATCAAGATGTATATAGTAAACCAGAAGTGGAACGTGTGTGGGATAAACAGATGTTTGATGAAGTAATTAACCAGTTACATAATTCTGAGCAAAAGGTAACCCGTTTACATTTTGAAGGTTATTCACATGAGGAAATAGCCCAAAAGTTAAATGTGAGTTACAATACTGTTAGAAACCAACTTTCTTCTGCTAAAAAGAAAATTCGTAAGTACATTTCAATACCCTTAATCGTTTTACTATTAAATTTGTATAATCATGCAGTCCTATAATATTAATGAAATAGTAAAAATCGCTCAAAATGGCTCTTCTGAAGATTGGGAGCGGATATTACAGTTTATCAAAAACTATCAAAGTGATGATGATGAAATAATAGGGCTTAAACTTTTTTTAAATAATCATCAAGATAATAATCCTCGTGAGGCACTGCTTTCTTTTGTTTTAGATATTAACTCACTAAAACCTAAAGAAATTAAGTTTAATAGGTTGCTTCGTTTCCCTAGTTGGGCAATGGCAGCAGCAGCAACTTTGCTTTTGGTATCAGGATTTTTAATTAACCATTACGCAAACAAGGATTCTATACACCTAGCAGATGATGCCTTATCTGTTTATTTATCAAATGAAGATGTTTGGCTTAATAAGGGTATGGCGCAATATAAAAAAGGTGATTATAATGCTGCTTTAGTTAATTTTGAAAAACTGAATTCAGATACAGGTACATACTATGCTGCTATTTGTAATGAGCTTATAGAGAATTATCCTGAAAGTTTAAAACAATTAAAAAAGGTGCCCATTAATTCAGTTTTTTATACCAAAGCACAGATACGACTTGCAGCAGTATATTTTGAGTTAGGTAAATTAGATGAGGCAAAGGACGTGTTAAGTCATATTAAACCTGAAGATGTGCAAGATGCTGAACGAATAAATTCAATTAAAATTCACCTTTATTAATAACCACACACAAACGGCAAAAAACAAGGCAAAGAAAATTGGATACGAATCTTTAATGCCTGCTTTTTCACTAATGAAATTTTGATTGGCTCCCGTATAAATAAATGATTGCCATACTTTAGGATTGCTGTTAGATTTCTTGATTTCTTTTTTTGCTAAATACAACGCATCTGAAGAAGAGTGACCAGAAGCTAAATTTTTGTAAAATATACCTAGCAGTTTGGTTGTTATACTTTCTTCCACGTTTCTTAATGCACAAACAGTTCCCGCACCACCTGCTGATAAAGTGGCACGCGTAAATCCATCAATGGTTCCATTATGCTGCATCACTCCTACATTGCTTTTACAAGCGGCAAATACCGCTAAAGAGTTTTTTGATTTTAGTTGTTCAAAGTCAATGTCGTATATAACACTATCTTGGTTATTAAGTGCGGTATATATTATTGGTCGTTCTAAATAATCGGAGTTGGCGTTTGCATGAGCCGATATTTGTAATATTTTACTATTTAATAAACCCTCAGCAAGTTCTTTTTTGGATGAGTAATCTATAATTTTCGTGTTAAAATATTTTGCAATGTTGTTGTTGATATTACCTACCTCTGTAATTTCAGCTAAGTCGGTGTTGGTGTAATCTGGGTTCCATATGGTAACCTTATCAATAAAAACGGCCTTCTTTTTAAATGTTACAAAATGTGTTAATGATGTTGCATAACTGATGTTGATTTGATTAAATACATAATTTAAATGCGCATAGTCGTTACCTGATTTGTTGCTCACAAAACCGTCAAATTGAATTGGTTTGCTGAAATATGCTGGGGGAATAATAATCAGTTTTTTAACCTCAGGATTTAATCTTTTAAGAACAGATTTTAGCAGCAGTAAATATCCTTTGTAGGCTTTGTTTTTATATTCCTCTATGTTGTTGTTTTCAATGCTGTTAAATATATCATCGGGAAGATTTCCAAGTTGGGCTTTTCCCACTTTTAAAATTATACTTTGTTGTTTTTGTGGCTCAATACATTGCACTAAAAAAGTTAGCGAATCGCTTTCTGCATTATTGTAGCAAAAGTAGGAAACCAATGCCTCGTTTTTACTTAAAAACTGTGCCACATATTCTGGTTGTGTAATCAATTTACTAAAATAATCGGGTGATTGGTTTAAGCTAAGCTTGCTTCCTTGTTCAATTTTTACCATCAGGTTTAATGAAGCATACAAGCGTTGATTAACCCCAATTTGTGTAATGGGTTTATGCCTCATTAATTCGGCATATTTTAAAGCAAAACTCAGGTAATTTTTGTTTTTGGTATGGTTACATAGTTTTAAGTACAACTCTGTAATACGTTTCTCTACAGGAGGATTTTCTTGGTTATTATATCTCCTGTAGTAATAAAAACCTTCGTACTTTAATTTGTAATTATCTAACCATAAATTTTGTTTAGCCCATACCAGAGCCCTATTTAAATAGTCAATATTTTTGTTTTCATTATATTTTATCTCATAAAATTTATCCAATAAATGATAAATAGAATTTGAAAGATTAATTAATATACCATAACCGCCATCATTTATTTCAGATAAAATACTTTCGGCCTCTTTACAATATGCTAAAGATAAATCAATATTAGTTTTTGAATTTACATATCCTAATATAGCTAGATTATGAGCTAATTGTGGGTGTTTTTTATGTTTGGTTAAAATGATGTTGTTTGATTTATGAAGATAGGTTTCAATTTTTTTTTGTGCAAAAATATTATGTGGTTTTTTCTCAAATTCATCAACCCAAATTAAAGCCGCCAATTGGTATATTTTAGCTTTGTAAAAGTAAAAGTTATCTGGTAAGGTTGAGACTAATAATATTGCTCGCTCTGCATTTACAAAGCTTTCTGCTAATAATTTTTTGTTTGATTCTTTATTACTCAATATCACTAATCCTAGTTGTATGTATGTTGTACTTTGTAAAAAAACATCTTTACTATTTAGCGCTGCGCTTAATGCTTCCTTGGCATATAATAATGCCTTTTGGTGTTTTTTATGATAATGATAATATCTTGATAACCCTAAGTGGTAATAGGCATTAGCTATATAGTTTGTTGCTAAATCTGGCAAAACAGCCATCGAGTCTGTATATGATTTGCTGAGTTCTTGCTCATTTAATATGTTACAAAGCTGAATATGATTACTGAAATAAATGGGCTTACTTAAAATAGACCTATTGTCTATCAGCCACATTTTGGCAGAAGCCCATTTGCCTTCATTTAGGTATGTTAAAAACTGATTTGCACTTAATGATCTGCTCAGTAATAAAAATACAATAACAAGTTGTAGCTTATAAATTTGTTTTTGCATGTTTAGGTTATACAAGTAGATTCAATTATAAGGTTTAAAGATGATATATAAAAGAAGGTATTGAGTGTAGGTTATACATCTCAAATAATTCATTTAATTTGCAGTAAAACGAAATTCATGGATAATCAAAACAAATCAATAAACGCTAATCAAGCACCAGAACCAGTTGGTTTATATCCCCATGCAAAACGTGTAGGTAACTTACTGTTTTTATCAGGTGTTGGACCAAGAGAGCGTGGTACAAAAAAAATTCCTGGGGTTGAATTAAACGAGCAGGGTGAAATTATTTCTTATAACATAGAAGCACAGTGCCGCAGTGTTTTTAATAATATTAAATTGATTTTGGAGGCAAGCGGAAGCAATTGGAATAATATTGTAGATGTGACTGTTTTCTTAACCAATATGAAAGATGATTTTCCAATTTACAATAAACTTTGGGCTGAGTATTTTGCAGAGAATCCTCCTTGCCGAACCACCATTGAAATTAATTGTTTGCCAACACCAATTGCAATTGAGTTAAAGGTATTAGCAACCGTTGGCTAATAATGGATTTATTTACTACCTTGTGATATACTTTAAAACATTTCTCTTATGAAATTACATACTGTTGATACGGGTCTCTTTAAACTTGATGGTGGAGCTATGTTTGGTGTTGTACCGAAAACAATTTGGAACAAACTAAATCCGGCTGATGATAACAACATGATTAGCATGGCTATGCGCTGTTTATTGATAGAAGATGGTAATCAACTTATTTTAATAGATAATGGAATTGGTAACAAACAAGATGAAAAGTTTTTTTCACATTACTATTTGCATGGTGATGCTAGCTTGGAGAAATCTTTAAATAAACTTGGTTTCTCTAGCTCTGATATTACTGATATGATTTTAACGCATTTACATTTTGATCATTGCGGTGGTAGTATCAATTGGAATAAAGATAGAACTGGATTTGAAGCTGCTTTTAAAAATGCAAATTATTGGGTAGGCGAGGAGCAATGGTATGAATCACTTAAACCAAATGCACGTGAGAAAGCCTCATTTTTAAATGATAATATCATACCAATAGAACAAACAGGACAACTTAATTTTATTAATGAAGCAACAGTTGTTAACCCTAATATTTCGTTTAAATATACTTATGGCCATACCAATGGAATGGTTCATCCGATTATAAAATATAAAGGATATACCATTATGTACATGGCTGATTTGGTTCCTACACAGTCTCATTTACCTATACCATATGTAATGGGTTATGATGTCCGTCCGTTAAATGCCATGAGCGAAAAAGAAGCTGTATTAAAAGAAGCTGCAGATAACAGTTACATTTTATTTTTTGAACACGATCCAACTTTAGAAGCTTGTACTGTAATGCATACCGAAAAGGGTGTTCGTAAACAAAACAATGTAATTATAAGCGAATTGTAAGTTTTTAGTAAGCTTATTATTTCTATACACTTTTTAAATAAGTTTATAAGTTAGTATGATAAATAAACTAAACTATCATGCTTCACTTACTAACCGCAACAAACAATTTAGATGAAGTTGTTTTTGCTAATCGCAACAAAGCTTATGGTGCTTATCAAATACGTAAACAGTATAATGATACTGTTACCCGTTCAGTGTTTATTGTATTAACCGCTTTCTTAGTAATTTTTATTATCGGATTACTTACCAATCATGGTAAGCCCATCAAGATGTCAAAACCCATTGAAGATATCGTTAATTGGGTTGAAACAGAAATTGAAATACCTGTTCTGGATATCCCACTTCAACAATTTGTTCCTTCAATTAGCAGCGCTTCATCAAACGAATCATATGAAATTACCACCGATAAAAAAGTGGTTCAAAACAATGTTAATACTGTGGTTGCAGCAACCTATTCATCAAACAGCCTTACTAATAAAATTCTTGGTAATGGATTTAATCCATTAAGTGGTCTGCCAGGTAAAATAACAAGTACTGCAAATTCATCAACCATACAAATTGAAGAAAATATGCCTGTTTTTAATAATGGAGAGGGAGAGTTAATGGCTTATTTACAAAGTAATATTTCGTATCCCGATAGAGCAAAATCAGCACAAGTTACAGGACGTGTAGTAGTGGCTTTTGATGTGGATGTTAACGGTAATGTGGCAAACATTGAAGTAGAACAAGGAATTGGATTTGGCTGCGATGAAGAAGCTGTTAGGGTAGTAGAAAGTATGCCTAGATGGAAGCCCGCCATACAAAATGGTGCGCCCAAAGCTATACGCATGCGCTTACCTATAGCGTTTCAATTAAACTAAAATAAAGAATTTTTTGAATAACCAGGAAATGCACCAAAATGTTTGTATGCCTTTTCTGTTACTTCTCTTCCGCGTGGTGTACGTGTCATAAATCCTTCTTGAATTAAATAGGGCTCGTATACCTCTTCTATTGTTCCGCCTTCTTCGCCAATTGCAGTTGCAATGGTGCTAATACCCACTGGCCCGCCTTTAAACTTTTCTATAATGGTGCGCAGTATCTTATTGTCCATTTCGTCTAATCCTTCCGAATCAACATTTAAGGCGTTGAGTGCAAATTTGGCTATTTCTAATGTAATAATGCCATCACCTTTAATTTGAGCAAAATCTCGAGTCCTGCGAAGTAAAGCGTTGCCAATACGTGGTGTTCCTCGGCTTCTTCTTGCAATTTCATCTGCTGCTTCTGAGTGTATTGGGGTATTAATAATTTGAGATGAACGGGTAATGATGGTCTTCATTAAAGCTCTATCATAATACTCTAATCGTGAGTTAATACCAAAACGTGCACGAAGGGGAGAAGTAAGCAACCCTGAACGGGTAGTAGCTCCAATTAAAGTAAACGGATTAATCTCTAACTGAATACTTCTGGCATTGGGGCCCGAGTCAATCATGATATCGATGCGATAATCCTCCATGGCCGAGTATAAAAACTCTTCCACAACTGGACTCAAACGGTGTATTTCATCAATAAAAAGTACATCACCCTTTTCTAGGTTGGTAAGTAAGCCAGCCAAATCGCCTGGTTTTTCTAATACAGGTCCTGATGTGGTTTTTATATTACTGCCCAATTCTTGCGCAATAATGTAAGATAATGTGGTTTTACCTAAACCCGGAGGGCCATGCAACAATACATGGTCTAAGGCTTCGCCACGCTGCACAGCAGCTTGAACAAATACCCTCAAGTTTTCTAGTATTTTCTCCTGACCAGTAAAATCGCTAAATGATTGAGGGCGCAAAACACGCTCAAACTCTTGCTCAGGTCCTGATAAATTTTCGTCTTCCGTATTTAAATTTGGGTTGCGCACAGTGCGAATATATTGCTTTTACTACTCTTTACTAAATAGCCATTTAGCTATCAATTTATAACTTGGTTTTTTTCCATACATCAATATGCCTATTCTGTATATTCTTCCTGCCATCCAGGTGGTAAAAATAAAACCAATAACCAAGCTAATCATAGATACAATAACCTGCCATGTGGGCACATCAAAGGGTAAGCGTACCATCATTACCACTGGTGATGTAAATGGAATAACCGATAGCCAAAAGGCCAAAGTCCCATTTGGGTCGGATGTAATGGCACTTTGAGCAATAACCAATGCAAATATAAGGGGCATGGTTATAGGTAGCATAAATTGTTGTGTGTCTGTTTCATTATCCACTGCCGATCCAATGGCTGCAAAGAGTGCACCATAAAACAAATAACCCCCAATAAAGTAAAACAAAAACATACCAATAAAATATACAAAGTTGAAGTTTATCAATGCTTCCATCACCTCGCTTATTTCTCCATTAGCGCTTGCTTGTCCACCTTGCGCCATCGCTTGTTGCGCATCCGCACCTATACCCATATTGCTCATGAT
>CANHBJ010000084.1 GCA_947459075.1 Bacteroidota bacterium | reverse complement strand
TTTGTTTATCAAGAATAAATTCTTGATGGGTGTCACCTCTGAAATAACGTTGTAACAATTGCATTCCGCGATCAAAATCACCACTTAAACCCGTAACTCCTAATACCCATTTATAGTTATTAGGAATGGTTCCTAATAAAGTCCTGAACATTCCCACTGTTTTCATACTTGGTTTAAAATCAGGGTATTTTTCAAAATTTTCTTTAGCCAATTGGTAGGCAATTCTAAAATCAAGCATTGCGCCCAAATACTCTTGATTAAAACTTTTTAGAAATCCCCATTGTAAATGCATTTCACTTTGGGTATACAAATAATACGGAGAGCTCGTAGAGATTTTACGAACAGCTTTTAATCGTGCATCTTTAAACTGTTCTATTTTTTTAAAATCGCTATAATCCTGAGAAGTTATTGTACGATAATAATCAATATAGTTTTCTAAAAAAGGAATAGCAACATTATCAGGATGAAGTTTTTTTTCGGCCGATAACATTTGCTGGGCTTTATTTAACCTTAAGGCTGCAATGTGTTTTTGTGCTTCTATGCAAACAGGCGAAAAGTAGAAATGATGTTGTGTATCAGCTTTAACAAATTGGCATAAAAAAAGGAGCACCAAGGTAATTACCAAACGTGCTCCTTTAATACATATCATAGTATAAAAACTATAATAATTATTTACAAAGTAATTTCTTCTGCTAGTTGCGGGTCAACCAAAACACGGCCACAATGTTCGCAAACCAAAATCTTTTTGCGTTGACGAATATCCGCTTGACGCTGAGGTGGTATTTTAGAGAAACAGCCTCCACAAGAATTACGTTCAATGATAGCAATACCGATACCATTTTTAACATTTGCACGAATACCGTTGTAACCATTTAACAAACGCTCTTCAATGCCTTTCACAGCCTTGTCGCGCATGTCAATTAACCCCTTTTCTTCTTTTTCGGTTTCCTCAACAATGGTATCTAATTCGCCTTTTTTATTCTTAAGGTCAACTTTACGGCCATCTAATTCAGCCAATAAAGCTTCTTTAGTAACTTTCTTCTGCTCAATATCAAATTGTAAATTTTTAATACGTTTCTCAGCAGCTTGAACTTCTAAACCAGCAATTTCAATTTCTTTGTTTAAAGCATCGAACTCACGGTTATTTTTTACGTTCTCTAACTGTTTTTCGTATTTTTTAATGTTGGCTTTAGCATCCATTATTTGGGTTTTATTAGCCGAAATAGATGCCTCCATTTGTTTTACTTCTGCCTCCAAATTTTCGCTGCGTGTTTCTAAACCAGCTAATTCATCTTCCAAATCTGCAACTTCCATTGGCAATTCGCCACGTACCGATCTTAATTTGTCTATTTTCGAGTCGATAACCTGAAGCTTGTATAGTGCTTGAAGTTTCTGTTCTACGGTTAACTCTGTGTTAGCAGCCATAATTTAATTATAATAGTTTATTGGATTCGTGTTAATCTCTGATAAAATGACCGCGAAAGTAGGGAATTTTTTTAAAATTTCATCAGCTATTAAGTTAATTGTGAAAATTTCACTCTCATAATGACCAATATCCGCAATCATTAAGCGACTTTCAGCATCAAAAAATTCGTGGTATTTAAAATCTCCCGTTACAAATGCATCAGCCTGAGCACCAATTGCATTTTTGAGCAAAAAGCTACCTGATCCACCACAAACTGCCACCTTTTTTACTTTGTTGGAGTATGGTGTAAACCTAATTACATTAAGTTTCATGGCTGTTTTCAGGTGTTTTAAAAATGCTTCTGCAGATAATGCTTCAGTTAATTCCCCTATCATTCCGCTACCTATAGTAGCATTGGAATTTAGAATAGCATATACATCATATGCCACTTCCTCGTATGGATGGACTGTGAGCATGGCCGATATAACATTATTCAACTTGGCATCATCAACCAAAACCTCTAGTTTAAATTCAGGTTCTTGGTGTTGTTTACCCACCTCACCCACAAAAGCATTACTTTTTTCGTTGCCTTTAAATGTACCCATGCCTGTTGAGTAAAAACTGCACTCGCTGTAATTGCCAATATTTCCGGCTCCTGCGCTAAATAAAGCTTCTTGCACCACTTGCAAATGCGTTTGTGGTACAAATACACTTACCTTTTTTAGGGTGTTTGTTTTAGGTACCAATATTTTGGTATTTATCAACCCTAACTTTTCGCAAATCTTAGCATTTACGCCATGTTGCACGTTATCTAAGTTGGTATGAATGGCATAAATCGCTATATCGTTTTTAATGGCTTTGATAACGGTACGCTCCACATAGTTTTTACCGTTAAGTTTTTTTAATCCTCCAAAAATGATGGGATGATGCGCTACAATTAAATTACAACCTTTGGCAATGGCTTCATCAACCACAGCTTCAGTGCAATCCAAAGTCACGAGTATTTTGGTAAGTTCCCAATCTGCACTGCCTGTAAGTAATCCGCAGTTGTCGTAACTTTCCTGATAAATAGGAGGAGCCAATTGCTCCAAATATTGTATAACTTGTTTTATGGTGCCCATGTTAAATTGCAATTTACATTTTTTCTGTTTCCATTTTCCACATCATAATGGTTCTATCATCACTACCGGTTAAAAGCGTTTCTTCATTTATCCAATGGCATTTATTTACACTGCTCAAATGTCCATCAGATTTCGCCTTATCAATTACTTTTAACAATTGGAATTTTTCTGTAGCCCAAATTTTAATGGTTTTATCCATACTTACAGTAGCAAACAATTTTCCGCTTTGGTTAAACGCTATGTGATTAATGTGTAAAGTATGTGCAGCCACATCTACATCTAATCGGTAATTTTCATTTATCATCCAACTGCGCAACATCACATCTCTTCCTCCACTTAATAACTCCTTACCATCATTGGTAAAGGCAACTGTAAATACAGAGTTAGTGTGTGCATCAAGGGTGTTTAACAAACTAAAATCGGCCAACTGATACATGCGTATTTTATGATCGCTATAACCTACAGCTAAAATATTTTGTGCAGTATGATAGGCCAAACAACGGGCACTTTTGGTGCTTTCTTGATGGTGGTGTAACAATGTTAAATCGGGCAAACTCCATACTTTTAAAGCACCGTCACCACCACATGTTATCAGTTCGTTGTTTACTATTTTAATATCAAAAATACCTAAGCTGTGCGCCTCAATATTTCTAATTTCTTTTCCAGCAGTTAAATCAACCACATGTAAATTGCCACTGGCCGCACCACAAAAAAGTAAGTTACGCTGCGCATCCAAACACAATGCATAAACCGGCCTGTTAACTTGCACTAAAAGTTTTCCATCACCTTTAGTTTCCGTATCCCAAAGCACCACATAACCATCGTTTCCACCACTATAAAATTGTTTTGGGTTGATGGCAGTACACAACGAATAAATTGGACCATTATGTCCGCTAAAATGTGCTACTTTCGTGACGTTAATTACTCTCATGGCAATAGTTAAAACTTTTACTCCGGGCGAAAATACCTTTTTATTGGTTTGGAAAATTACCGAAGATGCTGAAACCTTAAATAATTATTTACACAACATCAGCGATTATCAAACCACTACACCAAAAACAAACCTGCATTGGCTAGCCAGTCGTGCTGCATTGAGCACACATTTTGGCTTAGATGCTGTTATTGTGATTAACAAAGATATTTATAACCGACCAAGTATGACGGTTAATGGTAAAAAATATCATTTATCCATTACACACAGCAGTAATTATGCAGCTGTTTTGTTCAGCAAATTCAGGAACGTTGCACTCGATTTAGAAAAAGTTGATGCGCGTGTTGGGCGTGTTGCTCACAAGTTTATTAATAGTGCCGAAGAAGAAATGTTGCAGCAAACTAAAAACCTAATTCACGATCAAACCCTAATTTGGAGTGCTAAAGAAACACTTTATAAGTTTTACGGACAAAAGGAATTAGACTTTAAAAAACACATGACTATTTTTACCCAACAACCTGAATTAAGAGGCTGCTTACACATAAACACACCCATTTTTTACCAAATGTATGATGAATTATTGGATGGCTTTATTTTAACCTACATGATAGAATAAATTAAATTAAGATAATGTATTTTTTAGATTAGCCTAAATTTATATTTTTGCCAATATAATTATGAAAACTAAATTGTGTTGGTTAATGATATGGGTTTTGTTTGCGTTTAATGCCCAAGCGCAACAAACCATCATTAAAGGTAAAATAATGCATGACCAAGAAGCTATTGGTTTTGCCAATATAGGTATAAAAGGAACCACACAAGGTGCAGTTGCCAATGCCAATGGAGAATACATTTTAAAACTAAACATCCAAAGTACATACACCTTGGTTATTTCTGCTTTAGGATATGAAACCGTATACAAGCGAGTAGTTACCAAAAACAATGAAAATATTGTATTAAATGTAAACTTAGATGTTTCTCAAACTGCATTAAGTGAAGTTACGGTTACAGGCACTTTAAAAGAAGTAAGTAAGTTAAACAGCCCAGTTCCGGTTGAAATATATACACCCAAGTTTTTTCAAAAAAATGTTTCTAATAATTTGTTTGATGCACTATCAATGGTAAACGGAGTGCAACCTACGATGAACTGCAATGTGTGCAACACAGGCGATATTCACATTAATGGAATGGAAGGCCCTTACACATTAATATTGATTGATGGCATGCCAATAGTAAGTTCGTTGAGTACGGTTTATGGCATGATGGGAATACCCAATAGCATGGTAGAGCGTATTGAAGTTGTTAAAGGTCCGGCAAGTACATTATACGGAAGTGAAGCTGTTGCAGGAATTATTAATGTCATCACAAAAAACCCTAAAAAAGCACCGCTATTGTCTTTCGATCAATTTGCTACAAGTTATGGTGAGTATAATACAGATGCATCTGTAAAATGGGGCAATAAAAAAGTATCATCATTGCTTAGTGCAAACTATTTTAACTTTAACAACCGCATTGATAAAAACAAGGATGGATTTACAGATGTAACTTTACAAAACCGTATATCAGTGTTTAATAAATATGCCTTTACCCTAAAAAATAACAGAGAGGCAAACGTAGCTGCGCGTTTGTTTTATGAGGATCGCTGGGGTGGGCAAACACAATGGCAAAGAAAGTTTAGAGGTGGTGATAGTGTTTATGGTGAAAGTATTTTTACCCAACGTGCTGAAGTAATTGGCAATTATGAATTACCAACAACACAAAAAATAAAGTTGATGTATAGTTACAATTACCACAATCAAAACTCGTACTACGGAACAACAGCATACTTGGCCACGCAGCACGTTGGTTTTGCGCAATTGGTGCATAACCGCAAAATGGGTTTAAGGCATGATATAATGATGGGCGCAGGATTACGTTACACGAATTATGACGATAATACACCTGCTACTGCCGATTTAAGTTTAAATAACAAACCATCTGTAATTTATTTACCCGGTATTTTTGTTCAAGATGAAATTGCTTTAACATCAATCCAAACTTTATTGTTAGGTGCACGATACGATTATTACAAACAACACGGATCTATTTTTTCGCCAAGAATGAACTATAAAATTCAACCCAATAAATTTAACACGTTGCGTTTAAGTATTGGTAATGGATTTAGGGTAGTAAACTTATTTACAGAAGATCATGCAGCATTAACCGGTGCGCGACAAGTGGAGATACAATCGGCATTAAAGCCAGAACAAAGTTGGAACGGAAATTTAAACTACACACGTTTTATTAGTAAAGGAAAAGGATTTGCAAACATAGATGCCTCTGCATTTTATACTTACTTTACCAACCGCATTATTGCCGATTACGATACTGACCCAAACAAAATTATTTACGATAATTTAGACGGTTATGCAGTAAGTAGAGGTGTGAGTTTAAACACCGACATTACATTTGGTTTTCCATTAAAGTTAAACATTGGTGCAACTTGGATGAATGTTTTTAAAACCGAAAAAGACAGCAACAACATCAACCAAAAATCTCTTCAAATACACGCTCCAAAATTTAGTGGTACGTTTCAATTAAGTTATACTTTCCGCAAAACTAATTTAACAGTGGACTATACCGGACAAGTTTATAGCCCCATGCGTTTACCCGTTTTGCCTAATGATTTCAGACCTGAATTTTCGCCTTGGTTTACATTACAAAATGTGCAACTCACCAAAAAGATTAAAAACAATTGGCAAGTATATTTAGGTATAAAAAACGTATTTAACTTTATGCCGCAAAACCCCATTATGCGTGCCTTCGATCCGTTTGATAAACGCGTAAACGAAAACAACCTGAATGGTTACACCTTCGACCCAAGTTATAACTATGCCCCATTACAAGCCCGAAGGGTAATTTTAGGGGTGAGGTATTTGTTGTTTTAGTTTGCATCGAAATGGATGAAATAAAAAAGCCTTCGAAAATTCCGAAGGCTTCTTATTGTGATAAAAGTATTTTTATTTACCTGTTGATTTAATCGGAATCAATTTAATCATTCCTATGGCAGCAAATAATTTAATGAATGGATAAACAGGATCAAACTCCCACCATTTAGCAGCAAAATTAGGACGAGCACCTGCGTGGTGATGGTTGTTTTGGAACAATTCACCCAACATTAAAAAGTCTATAATTAAAGTATTTTTTGAGTGATCTTTTTCGTCATCAAAATTACGATAACCGTATTTATGACCTGCCCAATTAACCACAGCACCTTGAATAGGCGCAATTAAAAAATGTATTGGTAACAATAAATATTGCCAAGGCGAAGTAGCAAATTGCATATAAAATACAATGTATAATGCAGCAAAGCCTAAACGAGAGTACCAGCTATCAGCAATTTTATCAATTACTGGGTAAATTGGATAGTTTTTATCAAACTTCTCTTCTATTTGTAAAGTTCCGCGTAAAACTCCATTGTAAACACCACGTGTGTGCCACATCATGGTAAAAACTTCTTTAAAAAATTGTGGTGTGTGCGGGTCCTTTTCGGTATCGCTGTATGCATGGTGCATACGATGTAAGATAGCGTAAGCGCGGGCATTCAAATAAGAGGTTCCTTGTGTAACCCATGAAAAAACGTACCAAAATTTTTCCCAAAAAGGATTCATGGTAAACATTTTGTGTGCTGAATAGCGATGTAAATAAAACGTTTGGCAAAACAAAGAGATGTACCAATGTGCAATTAAAAATACGATGATGATCATTTATAGTTTATAAAAATTCAAGGGGCGAACATATCTATTTGTAGGTATTAAGCCAAATGTTTTGTGTCATTTTAACCTTGCTTGTACTTAATTCGGGTTTCGGCTTTTCTCAACTCCCTATCAATAATCAACTTAGCCAACTCTGGGGCTATAAGTTTAGGGTCGTTTTGTGCAAATGCAGCTTTGGTATCTTTTTCAAATACATCAACCCTATAAAGCACTTGGAGCAACAGCTCCATTTTGTGCAACAACAAATAAACAATTAACTCGGTTAAACGCTCGTGTAATTGCTCATACGAAACAGACTTGGTTATGATTTCATCTTCAAAATACTCACCTAATTTTTGTGCCGAGTTTTGAACCAACTCAGGTAAATTATCATTATTCATTCCAGTTGCTGTTTAATTGATTAAAGTATACGTTTAACGAATCGTTGGGTTTTATTTTATATGGTTGTTTACTTGCGTATTCTTGCACATTTTTTATTCTGCTATCCAAATCAGGGTGTGTGCTAATGAGCTCATTTACTTGCACACCATTACTTTCTTTTTTGAGTAACTCAAACAAATCAATCATGCCTTGGTTACTAATGTTGTTTTGTTCTAAAATTTTCAACCCATGATTATCCGCTTCGGTTTCTAAATCGCGGTTATAACTTAAGTTTCTTAATTCATGTGCATTTTCAATTAATACACCTCCTACTCCGCTCATATCTCCAAAAATAATCGACAAAAATAAGTACCCCGATAATGTTCTGAATAAATTTCGTGTGGCATGTTTAAGTTCAACATGCGAGTACTCGTGGGCCAATAAAGCTGCCAATTGTTCGGGTGAATTCATGTTGTTTAAGATGGCATCATACACCACAATACCGCCACCGGGCATGGCAAAAGCGTTGGTTACGTTTGATTTTACAACCGTAATTTTTGCAGGGTAACTTTTTTCTATTTTAAGTTGGTTAAAAAACTGATTAATCGCTATTGTTTTTGATGAATCTATTTGCTCGCCTTCTAAAACAGACGCGTATAGTTTTTGTCCTAATTCAATCTCATAATCTTTAGGGAAAACTTTTGCGCCATAAGTAGCAATAGCAGGCAATAACCAAACATAAGAAGCCCACAAAACCAACAGCAATAACAACAACGAAGTTGCCACAACACCTGCAGCCGACATATTTAAACGTTGGGCAAATGTGCGCGGATAAGCTTGTTTGTATCTTTTAATAAAATCTTGATCGGTAATGTCCAATTGCTGGGCAGGAAACACATCGCCATAACGCAAACTTAACAGTCCGTTTTTTAACTCGTGCTCAACCACATGTTGCTTTTGCCAAGTTATTTTAGTCAGTTCACCCGTATCATTTAAAAACTGAATAACCCAAACATCATCATGCCACAACACATCAACTTGTTGTGGTTTGCCGGAGTAGCCATCAAAATACCTTGCTTTATATACCAGTTCCATAATTTGGTAACAACAATATAGTTGAAATTTGAAGTTGCTAAATTAGCTAAAAGCGCTTACAATCTCCCATTTTAATTAGAATGGTTATAAATCACATCACCCAAAAAACAAGCCAATGAAAACCAATACTCTATTAGCAAATTATATTTTTACAAAAAGTGGCAATAGGCCTACATTATTTGTAAATTGCGGCCCAATTTAGTGTTGCACTTTAATAAATAACTCAAATAATATGTTCGATTTAGAAATGATTAAAGCAGTTTACGCTCGCATGGATGAGCGCATTGCTGCTGCACGTAAAGTGGTAAATCGCCCACTTACTTTAACCGAAAAAATATTATACAGCCACTTAACAGCAGGTAATGCAGCTGCTGCTTATAACCGTGGTAAAGATTATGTAGATTTTAATCCTGATCGTGTTGCGATGCAAGATGCTACTGCGCAAATGGCATTGTTACAGTTTATGCAAGCAGGCAGGCCAAAGGTGGCTGTTCCTTCAACCGTTCATTGCGATCACTTAATTACTGCAAAATCTGGTGCTGCAGAAGATTTAGCTTTTGCCAATAAAGAAAGTAAAGAAGTATACGATTTCTTGGCTTCGGTATCTAACAAATACGGTATCGGATTTTGGAAGCCAGGTGCAGGTATTATTCACCAAGTTGTTTTAGAAAACTATGCATTTCCGGGTGGTATGATGATTGGAACCGACTCGCATACTGTTAATGCAGGTGGTTTGGGTATGGTTGCAATTGTTGTTGGTGGAGCTGATGCTTGCGATGTAATGGCAGGTTTACCATGGGAACTTAAATTCCCTAAATTAATTGGTGTAAAACTAACCGGTAAATTAAATGGTTGGGCTTCTCCAAAAGATGTGATTTTAAAAGTTGCAGGTATCTTAACCGTAAAAGGTGGTACTGGTGCAATTGTTGAATATTTTGGTGATGGTGCTACCAGCTTAAGCTGTACAGGTAAAGGTACCATTTGTAACATGGGTGCAGAGATTGGTGCAACCACATCAACCTTTGGCTATGATGAGAGTATGGAGCGTTATTTACGCGCTACAGGTCGTGCTGAAGTTGCTGATGCTGCCAACGCAATCAAACATCACTTAACAGCTGATGCTGATGTATACGCAAATCCAGAAACATACTTCGATCAAATTATTGAAATTAACTTAGACACTTTAGAGCCACACTTAAACGGTCCGTTTACTCCGGATTTGGCTACTCCTATCAGCAAAATGAAAGACGAAGCTGTTAAAAACAGCTGGCCTTTAACTGTTGAGTGGGGTTTGATTGGTTCATGTACCAACTCATCATACGAAGATTTAGCTCGTGCTGCATCTATTGCAAAACAAGCTGTAGAAAAAGGTTTAAAAACCAAAGCGCAATTCGGTATCAACCCGGGTTCGGAGCAAGTAC
>CANHBJ010000083.1 GCA_947459075.1 Bacteroidota bacterium | reverse complement strand
CTCAATGCCACTTTTCATGGTACTGGCTTTAATTTCGTTTTTAATTACATAGCTCGCAAAAATGTTACCCATTGTACTGTCTTCCCAACCTGGAACCACAATTGGTAAATTGCGCTCAGCTGCTGCCAACATCCAAGAGTTTTTAGGGTCAATTTCGTAGTATTGTGCTAACTCGCCACTATTTAAAATTTTGTACATAAACTCGTGCGGAAAATAACGTTCGCCAGCGTTATCTGCATCTTTCCATATTTTATGGATGTGTTTTTGTAACCTACGGAAAGCTTCTTCTTCCGGTATACATGTATCTGTTACGCGGTTGTAATGGTTTTCTAATAAATCCCACTCGTCTTGCGGAGAAAGATCACGGTAGTTAGGCACACGTTTGTAGTGACTGTGCGCCACTAAGTTCATAATATCTTCTTCTAAGTTGGCACCAGTGCAGCTAATAATATCTACTTTACCTTGGCGTATCATTTCGGCCAACGATTTACCTAACTCGGCAGTACTCATGGCACCGGCAAGTGTAACCATCATTTTGCCACCCTCAGTAAGGTGTGTTTCGTATCCTTTGGCAGCATCAACCAATGCAGCAGCATTAAAATGCTTGTAGTGGGTTTCAATAAATTGAGATATGGGTCCTTTAGTCATTTCCTATAAATTTTGGGCAAATATAGCCGTACCGGGTTAATTAAAAACAAAAAAGGAAACCAAGTTTGATTTCCTTTTTAAGTGTTACTATTCTTTAGGCCTTTTGTCTTTTATTTTTTTGAGTAGTTGTATTTTAAACTCTTGCTCAATGCTCAGTAGTTTTGCAACTTTAGTGGTGGGTAATACTTTTTTAAACTCGGGTATGTATTTTTTTATCGCATCAATCTCTATTTGCTTAAGCAACAACTGTTCATTAATGTATTTATCTGCCTCTAGCTCGGTTGGTTTAGCTTTTAGTTTAAACGCTTTGGTTAGCTGACGTTGTTTTCTTCTTACTGTTTTTATGTCTTGCTCAAACTTATTGTAAATGGGCCAAAATAATTCTGCTTCTTTACTTGTAAGGGCTAGTTTCTCTGTAATAAACCCAATTTTTAGTACTTCTATTTTTTCGTGTTTCGTTTCTTCATTATCATCGGTTTGTTGCGCTAATAGGCTCAATCCCGTGCTTAAAAACAATATCAATAATATTTTTTTCATGTTGGTTAATGTTACAATTCGTTAACTAAAATTTCTTCATCCATACCTTCAATCACTTCATCTGGTAGGGTTTCGTTTTTATTTGCCTCATTTACAACTAATGCTTCAATGGGTAAATCGGATAATTTATCGGCTATTACGTAGTTTATTATTTCCTCATCGGTAACTACTAAATTTTCATTCTTATTATATGTTAGTGGCATAAATTGATACAATCCTAGCATTATTATTAACATGGCTGCTGCATACCAAATTGGCTTAATATAAAATAGTTTTGGCTTTGGCTTTGGCTTGATGTGGTTTAATAAGCGTGTTTTATTTTTTTCGAAGTAAGCATCAGGTGTAGTAAATCCACCATCATTAACCCTCACCATCATTTGGTTTTTGCTTCTTTCAAAATAACCATCAGGTATGGTAAATCCACCTTGTGGGTTACTTTTAGTGATGTGATATAAATGCTCTTGGTTACTCATTATATTTTATGATAGTTATTTGAGCTAATGGTTTAATGTACGGATAAATAAGTTTCAATTTTTTTTACTGCATGATGGTAAGAGGCTTTTAATGCACCTACCGAAGTTTCTAATACCTCACTCATGTCTTCGTATTTCATGTTTTCGAAATATTTTAGGTTAAACACCAATCTCTGTTTTTCAGGTAAATTGATAATGGCTTGTTGTAGTTTAAGTTCTACACTATTTCCATTAAAATAACCTGTAGAGGTTAAATGCACCAGCAATTCGGGGGAGGTATCCTCTATATTTTGATGTTGCTTTTTTTTATTTAAAAAGTTTAATGCTTCATTGGTGGCTATGCGATATATCCAGGTGTATAGTTTAGCATTGCCTTTAAACTGATGCAGGTTTTCCCACACTTTAATCATGGTATTTTGAAGTATATCATCAGTATCATCATGACTAATAACCATACGCCTAATGTGCCAATACGTTTTTTGTTGATAGGAATTTAATAACCACTCGAAAGCCTTATGCTTAGTTGCATCTTGTGCAAATGCTTGCAATATCTCTATATCGGATGTTGGCTTGTTGGTGCTCATTTACTTTATGTGCTAAATTAGAGTAATTATGTAGCACTTGGTTTAATTTGTCATCAAAATTTACGGGTAACTACCTAATTTACTTGAGTAAAAAGTTTGGGTAGGTGAAAAATTGCATGTAGTTTTGTCCAAGATACATTCAGTTTCAATCGTTTTGCTTGGCATGATGATTGATGTTTGATGTTTCAGTTCAAAAATTATATAACTAAACATAGCAAAATGATTAATCGAATTCTTCTTCTTGTAGTTTTTTCTACTTCTATTGCCATAGCGCTTCAAGCTCAAAAACCTGCTGATAAAAGTGCTGATAAATTGTTAAATTTAATTAGCACACGTTACAAAAACTTTAAAACCATAAAGGCTGATTTTATTTACAGCATAGAAAGTAAGGCGGAGAACATAAGCGAAAAACAAAAAGGCAGCATTTATGTGAAAGGTAATAAATTTAGGTTAGACATAGCCGATCAAGTTATTATGTGCGACAATAAAACTGTTTGGACTTATAGTAAAGAGGTAAATGAGGTACAAGTAAATAATTACGATCCTAAAAAAGCGCCTATCAGGCTTGACGATATTTTTACCATGTATGATAAAGGGTTTTTATCAAAAATATTAGATACCAAAAAGGAAGGTAAAAACGATATTGTGTTGGTGGAACTAACTCCAAAAGACAAAAAGAAAAACTTCTTTAAAATTAAATTAACAATTGATAAGACCAATCAAACCATTATAAAGTCGCAGGTTTTTGATAAGAGCGGAACCATACATACTTATTTAGTTACTAACCAATTTCCTAATATTAAATTGGAAGATAAATTTTTTGTGTTTGATGTTAAGAAATATCCAAAATGTGAAATAATTGATCTTAGGTAATTTTTAAAAATTTGCTAAACAAAAACGCTCCAATTTTGGAGCGTTTTTGTTTTCATACTAATGTATAAATTTTGCATTAATTAAGTACTCGCTATCATCACCAAGTTTTACAGCTTGTTTACCGTAAATACTAAATCCGCTATCTGTTACATACCTTAATTTGGTATATGATTGGTACAATGAATTAGTTTTGATCAAAACGGCCTCAATCACCTTTATATTGTATTTTAAATCTTTGCTAATTTTAACTGTTTTAAGTGTTTGTTTATTTTCTGTTGTTGTGTAATTAATTTGTATTTGGTTGTTGTAAATACTACTATCTACAACATAAGAATTTCTATTACTGGGTTTTGCTAAATCTACAAGGGTAAATGCTTGTAATTCTTTTTCCCATTTTACTTTATCATATATCATTAAACTATCCCTTTTTTTACCATAGTTTACCTGTTTTTCTATGCCTGTTTTTTGTTCAGTTAGTATGGTTATTTCATGTTCAAAAAAATGTTTTGTGTTAACAAATGGGGGTTTGTTTTCACTTACATTTTGGCACGATACCAATGTAATTAGGCAAGCAGCTATAATTAATCGCATAATAAACTGGTTCCTGTCATTTGTGATGGTTGAGGGATTTGAAGCAAATTTAAAATCGTTGGGGCTACATCGGCCAATCTTCCGGGTTTTAACCGTTTACCGTTACCGTTAACTACAATAAATGGAACTTCGTTTGTGGTATGTGCTGTGTTTGGTGTGCCATCTTCTTCATTGGTCATGTATTCACCATTACCATGGTCGGCAGTAACCAATAAAGTATAATTATGCTCAATGGCAGCAGCAATAATTCTTCCTAAACACTCATCTACTTTTTCCACCGCCTTTATCTCTGCACTTACATTTCCGGTGTGGCCAACCATATCTGGATTAGCAAAGTTAACGCAAATAAAATCGGGTTTCTCTTTGGTAATAGCCAGTAAAGCAAAACCACAAACATCCTCTGCACTCATTTCTGGTTGTAAATCATATGTAGCAACTTTGGGAGATGGCGCTAAATGTCTTGTTTCACCAATAAAAGGTTGCTCTCTACCGCCACTAAAAAAGAAAGTAACGTGAGGGTATTTTTCTGTTTCAGCAATACGCATTTGCGTTTTTTGATGTTGTTCTAAAACTTCACCTAACGTCATTTGTAAATCAATATCAGGAAAAACCACACCAATATTTTTATATGTTTTATCGTATTCTGTTAGTGTAATGTAATGCAGATTTAATTTGTGCATATTATACTCGTGGAAATCGGTTTGTGTTAGTACTTCAGTAATTTCACGACCACGATCTGTTCTAAAATTGAAACAAATTACCACATCGCCATCTTCAATTTTTGCAATGGGTTGATTGTTTGTGTCAACACAAATAATGGGTTTTATAAACTCATCGGTTTCTCCAGTTTCATATCTTTTTTTGATGGTTGATACCACATCGCTGCTCTGCTCTCCAACGGCATTTACCATGCAGTTGTAAGCCATACTAACACGTTCCCAACGTTTATCTCTATCCATGGCATAATATCTGCCACATACCGAAGCTAACTTGCCTCCTGTATTGTTTAATTCAACTAGCAATTTTTGTAGGTATCCTTTCCCATTTTTAGGATCGGTATCTCGCCCA
The DNA here is from genome assembly GCA_947459075.1 of Bacteroidota bacterium. Taxonomy (GTDB): domain Bacteria; phylum Bacteroidota; class Bacteroidia; order UKL13-3; family UKL13-3; genus UBA6183. The sequence continues at coordinate 5,389 of CANHBJ010000083.1, read as the reverse complement.
TCAGTAAATGCATGCACAAAAAAATTGCTCATGTTTTCGTGTTTCATCATTTGGCACAAACCGTTTAAATGTTCAATGCTCGAGTGAACACCTCCATCACTTACCAATCCAATGAGATGAATATTTTTGTTATTGGTCTTAGCATACTTAATAGCGTTAATTAAAGTTTCGTTTTTAAACACCTCGCCATTTTCAAACGATTTATTAATTAGTACCAACTGTTGATATACTACACGGCCTGCACCTAAGTTCATGTGTCCAACCTCACTATTTCCCATTTGCCCGGCAGGTAGACCTACATCTATTCCACTTGTTTTAATACTTGTACCAGGATATTTCTTTACAATACTATCGAAATTTGGGGTGTTAGATTGGTATATCGCATTGCCATCATAAGGTTTACCATTTCCCCAACCATCTAAAATAATTAAAGCTACTTTTTCAATCATAGTGCAAAAATAACTAATAAAACTTTTAAGCCTTATTATTTTGCATATCAACATTTTTACTAATTTGCACCTGTGGCACGCTTTTGGTTCAAGGTGCGTAATTAAACAAACACAACATGAAGAACGGTTTATTTAAATATATGGTAGGGGTTATACTAATGTTCAGTGTATCAGTTGTATTAGCTGATGGGTTTGATGAAATAGTGAACGCCCTAAAAAATACAAACGCCAAAGAAGTGTCTAAATTATTAAATAGTACTGTAGAGTTAACCATAAACGATAACGAAGGAGTATACAGTAAACAACAGGCTGAAATCATGATAAAAAACTTTTTATTAAATAATCAGCCTAAAAATATTGCCATACAGCACCGCGGTTCATCTGGTCAAAGTGCCAAATATGCTATTGTAAATTATGAAACTGCACAAGGTAAATTTCGTGTGTACATCTTTATGAAAGATAGTGGAAGTGGTATGTTAGTTCACGAAATGCGTTTCGAAAAAGAATAGGAAAAATCAAATCGTAATATGAATTGTTAATGGAAAATTTATTAAAAAACGCCTTGGTTAAGCAACTTATTGATATTGCTTTTGCAGAGGATATAGGAGAAGGCGATCATACTTCTCTAGCTACGATTAACGAAGATGAAAAAGGGAAGTCGATAATAGTAGCTAAAGATAATGGTATTATAGCTGGGTTAACCTTGGTTGAATATATTTTTAAAAAGGTTGACCCAACATTGGATGTAAAACTAATTAAAGCGGATGGTGATGAAATTGCATACGGTGATGTGGTTTTAGAAGTTTCTGGAAGTTCTAGAAGTATGTTAACTGCCGAACGTACGGTTTTAAATTTTGTTCAGCGATTAAGTGGGGTAGCATCTTTAACAGCAAAATATGTAGCCGAGTTAGCTGGATTACATACGCAAATATTGGATACTCGAAAAACTACACCTGGCATGCGTTTACTCGAAAAATATGCAGTTAAAGTGGGTGGAGGTTCTAATCACCGTATTGGTTTGTATGATATGATTTTGATTAAGGACAACCATGTTGATTTTGCAGGCGGTATAGCCAATGCAATAACACGTACTCAAAAGTATTTAATGGAACATAACCTTAAACTTAATATTGAAATTGAGACCAGATCAATTGATGAAGTAAAACAAGTATTAGCAATTGGTGGTGTTCATCGTATTATGTTGGATAATTTTTCGCCTGAGCTATTAAGTGAAGCTGTTAAGTTAATTGATGGTAGGTTTGAAACTGAAGCTAGTGGTGGTATTACACTTCAAACCTTAAGAAGCTATGCAGAGTCTGGTGTAGACTTTATATCATCAGGAGCGTTAACACATAGTGTAAAGGCTATGGATTTGAGTATGCGTGCTATTTAAATTCTCCTCAATCAAATATACTTCATTATTATTATAGCAATAAAAAAAGCCGACTAAAATTATAGTCGGCTTTTTAAATATCTTATTTATTATTTCGTTTTTCTCGGGTCACCTACACGGTCCATCACGCAACGGAAACCTATTGTAGCAGTTGATAAATCCTCATCCAAATATCTTCTAGAGCCAGGTGTCATCCAATAAGCTCTATCATTCCATGATCCACCTTTGTAAACGCGTGCTGTGTTTCTAATCAAACTTGTAACACCGTAATCATATTTTTGCTCAAAGTCTGTGTATTCTAACTCATCTTTATAGCCAATATTATTTGATTTGCGGTAGTTTCTACGTTTTGCGTTTTCTACGTCAGTAACATCTCTATATGGTATGCGACCTAAGCTGTCTTTTTCTGCAACAATACCATCTGCATCTGTAACTTTTGTTTTGTATACATTACCACGGAAAGGAGCAAGTTCTTGACCATCTTCCCATGATAAAGGACGATAAACATCCATTGTCCATTCGCTTACATTGCCAGCCATATGATACAAACCAAAATCGTTAGGTAAGTAATCTTCGTTTTTTACTTGTACGGTATAAAATCCTGCATCATTTAAACGACCAGCAACACCCGCAGCATCACCACGACCGCGCATGTAATTGGCATACATTGTTCCACGGTTTTTCTCAGAATCGCTTCTGCGCATGGTTAAACCATCCCAAGGATATATACGTTTTACATCAATATTTTCATTATACTCTGGTGACATGTAACCATATGCTGCATATTCCCACTCTGCTTCAGTTGGTAGGCGGTAATCAGGTAACAAAATACCGTCTTCCATGCGAACCTGACGAGTCTTTCCTCCAGGAGCATAATCTTTTAATTCCTTTTTTACAGTTGGTGTGTACAAACCTAAAAGGTATGCCTCTGTATTAAAGTTATTGTCACCTGTAGTTTTTTGAACATCTAAGTCAATAAAACCCTCACGTGCCAATATCATTTCGTTTACACGATCTGTACGCCAATCAGTATAAGCCTTAGCTTGTAACCAATTTACACCAACTACAGGGTATTCTCTGTATGCAGGGTGACGTAAATAATACAATACGTATGGTTCGTTATAAGATAGTTTGTTACGCCAAACCAAAGTATCGGGTAGTGCACCACGGTATACTAAAGGGTTGTCAACAAAAACTCGGTTTAACCAATACAAATATTCTAAATAATGGAAATTGGTAACCTCTGTTTCATCCATATAAAAACTAGGAACAGATACCCTGCGCTTAAGTGCATTACGTTCGAACATTACATCGTTCTCAAAGTTACCTAAGCTTACTGTACCGCCCTCAATAAACACTAATCCTGGTCCTGTTTCTTGTTCCTGGAATTTTGGTTTTTCAAAGCCGCCCCATTTCTCGTTGTTATATTGCCAGCCGGTAGTCTCCGACTTAGGTTTTTTACACCCTGTGCCAATAAACACGCTATGGGCTAGTGCTGCTAAAAGAAAAACTTTTGTGGCCTGCTTCATATTTAAATCGTTTTGAAGTATTAATTTTTTCAAATATAACGGAAAATAAATGGAATTATTCCAATATTTATTTAGATTTTTTAGATTAAAGTGCTGGACATGCAATCATTTTAACCCTTGACCTTTGCTTTTTCGTGGGTGTTATCTCAAATGCCAATGATAATTCATGCGATCCTTGTGTAGCAGTTCGTGCACCAGAAACAGTTACATCATAGCTGTAACCCAATCTAAATTTAGGTAGCTTAAGGCCCAACATAACTATTGCTGCATCAGAATTTTTACTAGTTTGACGGAACCATAGACCTGCTGTTAAAGCTTGTTTTTTAACATACATACCCAAATTTAATTGGTTAAAATTTCGTTGGCTCATATATAAAATGCTTGGTGATAGTATCACCCGCTGGTCTTCGTTACGCTCTTGTGTTAGTGGAATATTCAAACCTGCGTGTGCGGTATATCGTCTGGGTAATTTAAATTCTTCCTTTGGGCTATTTTCGTAATAAAATGATTGGTTAGGCTCTGTTAGATTGTGTGCTGCAATACCTGCAAAAAATGTTTCGCTGTATACTACTAATCCAGAACCAAAATTTGGGAATATTCTGTTTTGCGATCCTACAGGCTCTTGAGTGGGGTAAACAAAGCCCAGTCGGTCATCAATCTGATCACCAAATCGGAACCTGCTGAAGTCGTAACTTTTTTGCACGAAAGTTGTCTGCACAGCTGCTCTCATGCGCACTCTCCGGCTAATCTGGGTATAAAAAGAGTAGGATAAGCTAGCTTGATTTGTGGTTAATCTTCCATCACCTGCAACATCATTTAAAAATGAAACACCTAAACCTCCCAATTTATTAATGTGTGCATCAACGCTTGCATAGGTTGTTTTAAAATTATTAGAAACACCAATGTATTGGTCGCGATAAGCCGCATTAAACCTTATATTTCCACTGGCCCCTGTTAATGCAGGGTTAGTATACAATGGCACAGCATAAAACTGACTGAACTGTGGGTCCTGTGCTAGTAGGTTGGTTGTATAAACTATACCTGTTAATACTATTATTAGGTAACGAAAAAAAAGCATAAATGCATGTATAAGCTATACAAATGTAACCAAAAAGTTTACAATTAAAACTCTGGACAACGAATCGCACGAATTGACTTTTTTGGGATACGCTTTCTTAACTCAAATGAAAGTGATACTTCATGTGATGCTCTCGCTCCTGGGCGGGCATTAGATACTGTAGCATCATATGAATATCCTATCCTGAGTTTTTCCCTTCGTAATCCCAATAATACAATAAGCGCATCAGAATTAGCTGTTGTTTGTCGGAAATAGCCTCCTATGATGTATGATCCTTTATTGTAATACATTCCTAGGTTTAACTCAGAGAAAGCGCCTTGCTGCATATAAATAACATTGGGTGACAAACTAATGTTATTTTTATTTGATTTTTTATCAGGTGGCCGCAATGGTATTTGTGCACCAGCGTGAACAGTTACTTTTCTAAGGATTACATTTTTATTTTGGTATGAATTCCAAAATTTTTGACTGGGTTCAGTTAGATTATGTACTGCAAAACCTCCATAAACGTTACGTGTATATCCAATAAAACCTGCGGCAAAATTAGGTATAGTGATAGCTGGATTAGGAGGTGACTCACCTGTTACAGGTTTTACAATACCGTATTGTTTTAGTATTTGATCACCCCAGGTAAAATTACCAAAGTCAAGTGTCTTTTGCATCATGGTAGCCTGAACACTTGCTCTTATTGTAAAATTTCTATTCACGGGTATTTGATAGGAGTATGCACCTGAAATACCGGTGGTAGTAAGCAATCCTACACCTGCTTGATCCCTTGTTACCATGATGCCTACACCTCCATTTATAACATCATAATGCTCATCAAAAGATGCAGACATTGTGGTAAATGTTCCTGCTATACTGCTCCATTGGTTACGAGCGTTTGTTACTATTCTACCGTGATTGGTACTTCCTGCAAAAGCTGGATTAATATACATAG
>CANHBJ010000082.1 GCA_947459075.1 Bacteroidota bacterium | reverse complement strand
GGAACTATTATCATGATTGTTGGCTTCCTATTGGCCATTTGGCGCAGATTGTCTGAACATCAACGTGTGCGAAATTAGGTTTAGGAAGTTGATATCACAATATTGACTTTACATTGGGTGTGATCTGCAATGGATTATAGACATAAAATGGCTGTAGTAGAAGATAGGATTATTAACTTTAATAAACAACCTATCAACCATTTGCCATTCAATTTGCCTAGAAGGATTAAATTAAGTATGTTTATGCTTCATTTGATATAATTTAATTTTATTGAAAACTGCTGTTATCATAGGTTCTGGAAACGTAGCAACTTGTTTTGCAAAAGCATTTGTAAAAAAGGGCGTTTCAATTGATGCTGTTTATAGTCGTAATTTAAATCATGCAAAACAACTTGCAGATAAAGTAGGAGGTATTGCAATTAATAATTTTAATAAACTTCCTATCAATGCCGATTTATATTTAATTGCGGTTAGTGATAATGCTATAGAAAATGTTTCAACCCAATTAAAGGTTAATGGATTGGTATTGCATACATCTGGTTTCACTGCTATGGCTACATTAAAAAACAATAAGCGATACGGGGTTTTTTATGGTCTACAAACCTTTAATAAAAACTCAAAAACAGATTTAGATAATGTTCCTTTTTTAATAGAAGCATCAAGTCTTGAAGATGAAAAAATATTAAAGCATTTTGCTTTAAGTATTAGTGAAAATGTACAAGTGGCAAATACAGATCAACGTCAAGCCTTGCATGTTGCAGCGGTGTTTGCCAATAATTTTTCTAACCACCTATTTGCAATTGCAAAACAATTGTTGGAGCAGCACCAATTGTCGTTCGATTTATTAAAGCCTATTATTTTGCAAACAGCACAAAATGCAGTAACACATAATCCTATTGATGTTCAAACTGGACCTGTTGTTAGAAATGATACAGCTACTATTTCTGCCCATCTAGAAGTTTTAAAGCAATACCCTGAGTACAGACAGATTTATGAATTACTTAGTAAAAGCATACGTGAGCTTCATGTGAATTCAACTAAAAATAATTGATGGAATTATGATGAATATAGAATTAGAAAATATTATGTGTTTTGTATTTGATGTTGATGGAGTTTTAACAGATGGTATGACCCTTGCATTAGAAAGTGGCGAACAGGCTAGGGCATTTAATATTAAAGATGGTTATGGAATAGAGCGTGCTTTACTAGCTGGTTTTCATGTGGCTATTATAAGCGGAGGGAATCAAATTGGTGTTCGTAAGCGATTAGAGTTTTTAAAAATAAAACATATTCATTTAGGGGTTAAAAATAAGATACACGTGCTCACTCAATTGTGTGAAGAAATTAAGGTAAAACCTGAAGAAATTCTTTATGTGGGTGATGATTTGCCTGACTATGAAGTAATGCAATTGATTGGTATTCCTTGTTGTCCAGCTGATGCAGTGAATGATATTAAAGAAGTTTCTAAGTATGTTTGCGATAACAATGGTGGACATGGTTGCGTTAGAGAAGTGATAGAAATGGTGATGCGTAGACAAGGAAAATGGATGCGTTTTGAAAATGAAAATATTAATAACTAAACAACGTTATTTATATTACAAAAGATAATATATGAAACATCTTACATTATTGTTTTTTTACCTAGGTTTGATACTTACAGCAAATGCAAATAGGGTTCTTGTGCCTATGGATCCAGCACAAAAAAACCACTTAAAAGCATACGGAGTTGCTTATTGGGTTCTTAAACAAGATTTAGATGTAGATTGGTTACTAAACTACCGTGATGGAAGTTTTATGTTGCCATACACTGATGCCATAGAGAAAGAATGCAGGATACGTGGTGTATCTTACGAGTTAATTAGTGAAGCAGAATTTGGTTTGATATTAAATGAAATTGCCAAACCGGATGTAAATATGGAGTTGGTTAAGCTACATAAAGCCCCCAAAATTGCGGTGTATTCACCTAAAACAAAACAACCTTGGGATGATGCAGTAACAATGGTGTTAACTTATGCCGAAATACCTTATGAAACTGTTTTTGATGATGAAGTACTAACTGGAAAATTACCTACCTACGATTGGTTGCACTTGCATCACGAAGATTTTACTGGCCAGTATGGAAAATTTTGGGCTTCGTTTCAAAACGCTGCATGGTACCAAGCAGAGGTTAGGGAAAATGAATCGATGGCTGCTAAACATGGATTTAAAAAAGTTAGTGAGTTGAAATTGGCAGTAGCCAAAAAAATAAGAGACTTTGTTGCTGGAGGTGGGTTTTTATTTGCCATGTGCAGCGCCACGGATAGTTATGATATTGCCTTGGCTGCTGATGGTGTAGATATCTGCGAATCGATGTTTGATGGTGACCCCGCAGACAATGCAGCAGATGGCAAATTAAATTACCAAAATACATTTGCGTTCAAAGATTTTAAATTAAAAATGAACCCATACGAATACGAGTATTCGTATATTGATAACACCCCCGAAACACGACCTGTAACTGAACAAAATGATGTATTTACCCTGTTTGACTTTTCAGCAAAATGGGATGTTGTACCAACCATGTTATGCCAAAACCACACCAAAGTGTTAAAAGGTTTTTACGGACAAACCACCGCTTATCGTAAGCAGTTTATTAAAAGTGATGTATTGGTATTGGGAGAAACTAAAACACTTGGAGAAGCGCGATATATTCATGGCACATCGGGTAAAGGTACCTGGACATTTTATGGTGGACACGATCCTGAAGATTACCAACACCAAGTAGGAGAGCCACCAACAGACTTAAACTTACATCCCAACTCACCGGGATATAGGTTAATATTAAACAATATTCTGTTTCCATCTGCCAAGAAGAAAAAAATGAAAACGTAACTATAAACCAAAAGCCACTGATGTGGCTTTTGGTTCAATTTAAAGTAGTGCTTGTTAATTATTTCCATGATAGCGGGCAATTAATTCCCCCTTGCTGTTTATATGCAATTTACGGTATATATTTTTTATATGTTTTCTTACTGTATCAATAGAAACATTCATATTGTCGGCAACTAGTTTGTAACTTAGTCCTGCAACAATTCCATCCACAACTTGTTTTTCACGTTCGCTTAAATCTTCGGTAATGTTTTGTTTAGCATTAAAAAAATCAAACACTTTACGCGCAATTGCTGGTGTTATTGGAGAACCTCCTCTGTTAATATCAATAATTGCATCTTTAATTTTGGTGAGCGGAGTTTCTTTACTTAAGTATCCATCAGCCCCTGCTTGAATTGATTTAAAAACACTATCGTTATCGAAATTTACACTTAGCATCAAAATGGCTGCATTCGGAAATTTTGTTTTTAATTCTGGGATAAGTTCAATGCCTGAAATACCCGGTAGGTTTATATCTAACAAAACTACATCAGGATTTTTTGTCCATGTTGATATTCTGAATTTTTCAGCATTAGAAAAAGCGCCAACAAGTTCGAATTCGTCCTGGTTTCCTAAGTATTCTCTTAGGGCTTCCTGAATATTAATATCGTCTTCAACAAGTAAAATTGAAATCATAATTAAAGCGTAATTTACCTATTATAAATGATTTTATAGATACATAATCATGTACCGTTAAAATCGCTTGGTTAATTCTAGTCTGTAATTATTTTTCGAATCAATGCAGATGTCAGCTTTCATTTTCCTGGCACGCATTTCCATGTTTCTAATACCCATTCCAATTCTAGTTATTGAATCATCAGATTTTCCATTATTTTCTATCACCAGATGGAGCAGTTTATTGTTATATGTAAAGTTTATTGATACTTGTGTAGCATTCGCATGCTTAACAATATTGTTTAAAGCTTCTTTAAATATTAAGTAGGTGTTTTGTCTAATCACCAACTCAATTTGTTGGTTTGGATAGTCAATGTGTTTATTAAATGTTTGGCTTATACTTTCTCCATCAAAAATTAGCGCTATGTATTCATGCATCCTATCTAATAAATCACAACACTTGTCGTTTCTTGCATCAATACTCCAAACTACATCTCTCATGTTTGATACTGCAGTTCGGCTTGTTTCGGCTATTTTACTTAGGGCTTGTAAATTGGTTTGGTTATTTTCTGTTTTCAACAACTCAGCTTGCATTCCAACAGCTGTTAAAATACTTCCTACCTCATCATGTAAATCGCTTGATATTTGTAATCGCAGATTAGCCAATTCTTTTAATCTAGAAAGCTTTAATCTAAAAAAAGTAATTACTGTTGTAAGCATTGCTAAAAAAAACAAGAAAATAAACCACCATTTTTTATAAAAATATCCTTCGGCATTAATGTTAATAACAAATGGTTTAGCAAGCCATTTTCCATGTGTTCCGGAGGCCTTAATGATGATCTTGTAGGTGCCTGGTTTCAGATCAGTAAAACGTATAAAATTCCTGCTTCCAATATCTATCCAATCGTTATCAACGCCTTCTATCATGTATGAAAAGGCATTATTCTCCGGCTGACTGTAATTATTCATTCCGAACTCTATTTCTAGAATTTTGTTATTGGTTGGTAAGTTTAATGTATGATTTTGTTGGCAGTTGTATAATGTTATTTCTTCATTTCCGTTAAGCTGATAAATTTTTGAAATAAAAATTTTATCCTTGGTTGTTGTATTCTTAATATTAATGTTTTTTTCTATGATGTTATATCCATTGAGTCCACCAATAAATAAAGTACCGCTAGTATTTACATATGTGGCTCCATGGTTAAACTCATTGTGGCTTAGTCCATGCTCAGTATATAAGTTAGTAAATGTTTTTGTAGTTGGATTGATTTTACAAATTCCATTATAAGTTGTTGCCCAAATAGTATTTACATCAGTTTGTTTTATTCCTGCAATAAAGTCGTTTGCAAAGCCCTTGTTAAATGTATAATTATCCAGTTGCTGTGTACTGAAATGATATGAATAAAGACCCTTTCCTAAAGTACCTATCCATAACATATTACTTGTTTTGTCTTTTAATAGAGAAGTAACAGGCGTGTTGTATAATTTGCTTAATTGTTCTGGTAAAGCTAAAGCGTTTAAATTTTTATCACATTTTGCAACTCCTTTGCTTGTTGCAATCCAATAATAACCATCAGTATATTCTATATGGTAAATCATAGAATTATCAGTGTTAACATTGCCTATTTTGATTGTTTTTTTTACGAATGTTTCTTTCTGCTTGTCGAAAATTACTAATCCTGAATAAGAACCAAGTAGTAACCTGTTTTGGGTTGAATCATTAAAAATACAAAGTAAAAATCTGGGTTTAATGCCTTCTGATGTTTTGTTAAGTATACGGGCTTCCTTTGTTATTAGATTATATTTTATTAGTCCTGATCCTTCACTCGCTATCCATAATGTTTGGTTTTCGTATGCTAGTGCATATGGTACAAATCCGTATTTTTTTTCAGGAATAATCAATTCATATTTTGTGAATGGGGGAGTTGATTTTATGACACCTTCGTAGGTAGCAAATAACATTGTTTTTCCTGGTAGTTCGCATGCACCTCTTACACTGTGGTTGTTTTCATCATTTTTGAAAGCTGTATTTCTGAAAATATGTTTTATGCTTTGTTCTGATGGCGTAAACTTAAGTAGTCCGAAGTTTGTTCCTACCCATACATCATTATTACTGCGGTAAATACATTTAATGCCATAGTTTGGCTCACCTAATATATTAAATATAGACGATACATCTTGCTCTATTTTGTTGTTATAATAGATTAATTTCTGATCACCAACAGCAATCCATCCTTTGTTTTTATCTTCACTTAGGATAATATTTGCATTTGGATGCAATAAGTTTTTGGTTACAAGTAAACTTGTTGTATTCGTGTCAAGTTTATAAACCCCTCCTATGGCACTCACTAGTATTCCATTAGTATTAGAGTAATTCATGGAAAATACATCCATGGTGTATAGTTTTTGGCTAATTACTTTTTTACTTTTTAAACTTAAAATATACAGTTGTTTTCTAGCACTTGTAAACCAAATGTTTTGGTTTTTATCTTCCACTGCCGAAGTAATAACTTCGAATAAGGAATCATTAGAATAGGGATTTTTTATTTGAATAATTTTACCATCACGCATTAGCCAGCAAACTCCTTGTTCTCCGCTAATAAATGTAAAGCCTGAACGCCCTGTATATAAAACCCGAATATCTGTTTTTATTTTACAATCATTCTTAAGTTGTGGAAGGCAAATCTCTCTTGAACTGTAATTATTTATATTTATACTATGTAAGCCCTTACTTGTACCCACCCATAATATGCTGTCATTTAAAATTGACATACAATTAATAGGTTCATTATCTAGTTTATTGTTAGCTTCTATTTGACTGTATTTAAGAAAAGTTCTTCCATCAAAGCGAATTAAACCAGTTTGTGTTCCAAGCCAAACATATCCATTTGGGTCTTTAATTATACTATTAATTACTCTGTTTTGTAGTCCGTCTATGGTATTCCAAAATCTTACATTTGAAATATTAATCGCATTTGCTTTTTGTTGCAATAGCAAGGTGCAAGAAAAAATTATTATGCAAAAATAGACACGCCTAAATTTTAGATACAACAAATGTTTGCAGTTGATAGTAAGTGATTTTAGTAATTTTTTAATTTATCAGGCTGCATTAATATCCTTACTTAACAATTAAAAAATGGTTTATTTAATTGCACTAGTTATTCAATACATCCACATGCAATTTAAGAACTGAAGATAGCACTATTTTTCATAAAACTGGTACTATTTGGCATTTCTGTTTTTGGGATAAATGAGTGATTTAATTGCCAAAATCTTGATGGTTGGTTAATTATAAAAACGCCAACGTATCCCCATTCTAAAGCTTTGTAAAGATATTGGATGATGGGGTGTGTTGTAAAATCCTACATTGATTAAGTTTTGGTTTAAATGCTCGTAAATTCCAAAAAGAACAGCACGTTTAATTTGCATACATACAAATGGATTAATTAGTGGATAATTTCCAATTTTGTTTTGTTGTTGTAAGTAAAACATACGTGTTGCTGGACTCCAGCCCATGCCATAATATGCGGTGTTGTAAAATACATCCACTCCTAATTGTATTTTACTGTTATAAAAGTTTGTTTGGAAATAGTAACGCAACATTCCACCAAAACTTGGTACAGGTATGTACTTTACATTGCTTTGTTGATAATGTAAATTGTGCTTAAAGAAAAATTTACCTGCTTTAAATGTTTTGTCTAATTGTATGTGTATTATACTCGCATTACCACTTGCTTGCTCGGGCAATAAAACTTCATTGATGTATGTTTGATTGCCAATTAAGTAATGATTAATACTTAAGGTAAAATTGTTTTTAAGTGTATTAGTTTTTACAATTATATGTTGACTTAAACTGCTTGAATTGTTAAATTTATTTTCCCATTGAAATTGATTTGAAGCAAATTTTAACATAGAATAATCTGGAGTGTATACTTGTTGTGTCCCACTAACTGTTAATTCTAGAGGTTTAGTTGTGTAAATTATACCGGCTTTAATAAGATGATTATTATTGTTATATCCCCATAAAACCGCGCTTGCATCAACAAAAAAACTTAAGCTGTTATTGCCTTTGTTTCTTTTTTCAAATTGCACCTCGGCAATTAAATTTTGATGATTGTTAACATAGGTTGATTGCGAAATTACCGCTGTTTGATGGAAGATTCCCACATTTAAAAATGTTTGTTTTAACTCATTATTTTTATTTAGCCAACTGTAATTAACTTTATTTTCTAATAAGCCGTTGTGTAACGAATCGTAGGTTTGATTAGCAATGGTTGAATAAAATTGATTAGGTAAAAGTGTATTGTTACTATCTCCAGAATTGATAAAAATATGAGAAGTTTCTTCAGCCTTAATAGTATAACTGATTTGAGATTTAGGTTCAAAATGATATATTGTATCATCGCCTTTTACTGTGGTATAAGAATTACCAAATCGATAATATTGTTTAACCCAAGCACTGCGGTTACGGTATTGGTTTTGACTTGAAATTAAATTAACATTTACAGTTTTATTGCTTCCACTTAATGCTTCAAAAGCCGAATCGCTAGTAATGCCACCATTTTCCTGCAGTGTTCCTTTGTTCCATGTTAATGCAGCTAATAAATAATACCTTTTATTTTTAGAGTGGTAATTAGTAGTTACTTGTGTATTGTAATGACTTGTTTTTTGTCTCAATAAAAAACCCTCAGACGAAATGCGTTGAAAATCAACGCCTACATTCCATCGAGGTAAAATATTTTGAGTGTGCGTTGCTTTCAAAAACAATAATTCATTTGATCCTTGGCTGTAAAATAATTCGGTAAATGGTTTAGTTGTATTGTAAAAACGAGCATGTTGGGGTAATAAAAAATAGCTTTCATATGGATTAAACATCCCATTGAAACCAATAGGTTGATTAATGGAGAAAATTGCGCTTCGCCCAGCTGTACCAATATTACCTAAATCTTGAAATAGAATATTTTTTTGATACATAGGATGAAAAATTTCTGTTTCATTCATATTGGTATCTAATATTTGGTTATTTAAATCCCTATCATAACCCCAAGCACTATTATATATAAACGGATGTTTCCTTATGCTGTCCTGTGCCCAAAGGGCATTTGAACTTAATAAAAGTACAACACCTAAGATGACATAAATTAAATTAGCATTCTGCTTCACGTTATTGTCTTAGTATTTGAGCTTTATAAATATGCTCATCTGTAGTTATTTTTAAAAGAAATAAACCTGCTTCCAAATTCAATTCTGTATTAATTTTGTTAGCTCCAGTATTTAAACTTAAATACTTTTCGGTTACAAGTTTACCCTGCAAATTGTAAACTGCCAAATTACATCTTTGAGGCTTATTAACAGTTATGGTAAAATTTATATCTTGGTTAAAAGGATTTGGGTACACATTTAAATTTAATATGGTTTTTGCATATTGATTAGCTGCTAAACGTGCCGTGGTTCGCAATAGAAACAATCCATTGGTCATATCGCTCGCTAATATTATACCCGATGGTAAAAAAGGCCATACTCCCCAGCAACCCCTATATCCGTTAATGTATGATTGGGGGTATGTATCATAATAGGCCGTTATTTTAGGGTTGGCTTTATCTTGTAAATCATAAACTTGTACGCCTCCATAATACATGCTTGCATAAGCATATCTACCTTTCCAATATGCATTATGTGGCGATCCAGATTCTTTAAAAGGATTACCCACTATACGTGGATTGTTGATTTCTCTAAGATCATAAATTTTCATACCAACACCTTCAGGTGTTTCATCACAAAATAAAATATATTGACCACTGCTATCAAGCCAACTGCTATGGTTGTATGCATTTGCTGGGTAGGGCGGTGTAATAGCGCTTAACAATACTGTATTTGCGGCATCTCTAACATCAAAAATAAACAAACCTGCATTTTCGCTGCTGCAATAAGCAGTGTCATTACGAACATAACTTTCGTGAACGCGCGTTCCTTCAAATGGAGCTGGATATTTTAATGAGCCAATTTTTATTGGTACTTCAGGATTTTCTAATGAGACAATATCCATTGGAAAAACATCTAATTGACCTGTAAGGGTATTCTTACGCTTGTTTAAATTCATATACATCCGCTGCGATTTTTCTTCAATAAAAATAGTATGTGATAAAGCACTAATACTATCATTTTCATATACTTTTAAAACCGAGTCGGGTAAGTATTTCATATTAAAAATTTGCAATTTACCAGGATTCGTACATTGATCGCTGGTGGCATATAAATAATGGGAGTAGGGATAGTAATCGCGGTTAACACAACCCCTGTTGGAACCAAAAAACTTAGCGCATAATTTTATTTGGTAAGGATTTGTAATGTCAAAAAAGTAAATACTATCTGTAGTCCCTGCAATCATATATTCACGGTTTTTTACCGTGTCTTTCCATCCCATTACGTCATTCCAAATTTGTGTATCACCTAATTTTGTTAGGTTTGTATCGTTGTAATGACTTAACAGTTCCATGTGCAAGCTTTCTTGCGCCTTTAGTGTTTCCTGTTTACAAAACAACAATACCCAAACAATCAACATTAGTCTAACTATTTTCATATAGTGCATATTCTAATTCGGTTTTTATGTATTGATTTATTTGCTGTAGTAATTGATTTTCTTCTTCAAATAAAATTTCTATATCAATTGGAATATACCAAATAGGTAATTGATTAATATATGGTAGAATAGTAGAACTTTTTAATTTTACTGCATCTTTCTCTGTAGTAATTATAACACTATTAGGATGAATAGATGCTGTAGCTGCAAGTTGTTGAATTCGATCGTCTGTGTATGTTTGGTGATCGCTAAATACCAGTGGAATAACCTGTTTTTGGATACTTTTTATCTGTTTAATAAATAAGTTTGCTTTGGCAATTCCGGCAAGTGCCACCGTGGGTTGATTGGGATCTGGTAAACCTTGTTGTTTAGCGGTATCGGTAATGGCGATAAAGTTTTTATACTTTATGGTGCTAAAATAT
>CANHBJ010000081.1 GCA_947459075.1 Bacteroidota bacterium | reverse complement strand
CGTTAACCCAACTGGTAATATACTGCCAAGCCAAGTAGGGTAAAAAACAAGAACTCTTTAAGTAAAAACCGTTTATCGCTTATAAAATAATATGCAACTATAATACTGGTTGGAACACTAAGGTATACAAGTGCATAAATGTAGTTTACGTTTTCAAAAAACAGTCCTGCTACACCAAAAAACAGCATCAAATAAATGCTTTGAATGATCCTTCGGGTATTTACTTTGTTACGAAAAAAGTTTTGTTGTAGGTTAAAAACAGAGATTGCCACAACAGGCAAAATAATAACCCAGGGCAATAAACGCACCCAATTTGTTTCTATTGTTTTTAGTTGTTTGTACTCAAAGCTTTGAACAATATAAAGCAACAATTCATCGTACCTATTGGTTACATAAAAGTAAATTCCTGTAAAGTATAGCGGCATACAGATACCCAAAACAGATATAACCAAATAACGCAGGTTAAATGAGGTAAAAATAATTACACTAATTAAAATAAAGGGCAAAAACAACCACAAATCGTAATTAAAAAGAATTCCAACACCAAGGTATAAACCAGCATCCAGCACAACCAACAATGGGTTTTTTGATTCGTACAAGTAGCAAAGTCGTTGTAACAACAAAAGAACAAAGGTGTTGGATATAAGCTGAGGTGTTAGTTCGGTTTGTTGTATAAATAAGCTGTTAAGCAAAATATAAAACAAGCCAGGCATAAAAGTATCTTTATACAAAATGCTTTGTGACGAAACAATGTAATTAATAAAAATAGCTTGTAAATAAACCAGCACGGTGGCAATTATAAAACTCCATAAATAAGCATTAGGTAAGGCAGAAATAAAACCAAACGCTAAGCGTGCAAAAGGCGCATTTTGAATAAAATCATACTGGGGCATTGCTGTAAAAGCGGGTACGCGAAGTAACACGGTTAGAACAAACAGCATGATACCAGCCAATAAAGTTTTCTGTCTAAATAAGTTTAACACGTATTATAATTTACGTTGCAAAATATGTTAAATGTAAGCATTAATCATAATGGTATATTAAAAATGTAACGCAGCGCAATAACTGATTTACTGTTATGATTACTATGCTTTAGCGCAATTTATTATTGATTATAACCTAAAAGTTTAACCTCATTAAACAAAACCGATGGTCTTTTGATGTAGGAATAATAATGGATCTTGCTGAAACCTGACGAGACTCGGGTGGCATTATGGTTACAAAATAACTCATTGATTTAATCAGCACTTTGCTTTCTACCTCTCCATTTGAAGCAATGGTGGCCAACATGACATCACCCTCATTCACCACATCTACATTGTATACAATACCAATTTTATCATTACTTAAGGTGGTTATAAACGATGAATAATAACCACCATCGTTCATACTCGATTGTGTTTTTTTGATGAAATGACGGAAGCGCTCACTTCCATCAGCGTTTTTAGCAATAATTACAATTTCATCATAATTATAAACGGTTTTATAACTGGTTTGGGGAAATCCATTTAAATTATAGGTGTAAGATTGTTTGGTTTCGTAGTATTTTTCCGCAATGATGGTGCAGCCACCATCACTATTGGGTATAATTCTTCTAACGTATAAATCGGTTAAAACAGGGTTGCGTTCGTTTTGCATGGTACCTGCAATTTTACTACTAAAGCTTAAATCAATTTGGTCAAAACGTTTCACTGTCATTTCTGCCAATGCGGTATTGAGTTTAAAGTAAACGGTTCCCAATGCTTTGTTATCTGATTTGTCGCTATAAAATCCAGCAACATTTACAGTTTTAGCATAGTTATTTACCACCAAAGAAAGTTCGTTTACGAAAACAGAGTCTTTGTTTATAGCAAATTCCAACATGTTGTCGTTTGCCTTAAAGTAGGCATATAGAAAGTAATTTCTTGGTCTATAATCTCTTGGTTTTCTTCCCTCTTTAGGAAAATCAATTAAGGCAAATGCATTTCCCTCATTATCGCATTCCATGTGGCTAACAAAAACATCATCAGCTGCATAATCTAGGCCAAACCTCCGTGTATATTTAGCACCCAATGTTGCATCAAATCCCCAAATATTAAGTATGCTTTTATTTTTATCGCTACCTTGTGTTACAAACAAAATGGCGTAGTTTTTTTTATCTGTTGATGACCGAATAAATATTCTTTTATCAGGGCTTAAGCTTCCATCAACGGATATTAATGTTTTTGTACTAACCAGATTGATGTTGTTATCAATCTGCTGAAGCTGAATTTCAACTTTACCTGGAATATTTTTTAGCGAGTTAAACTGAAACAATCCGTCATCGTGAACGATTACACGCTCTAACCAAGCATTATCTGGTTGTGGCAAATCTTTGGTAAAATCAAGAGCCAAGTTGTTTTTATACTTTTCTATTTGAATATCGCGCCTAAAATCGCTGTTGCGAGCTCGTGCCAAAAATATGCCGGAGGTGTTCTCGCCTAAAACCTGCGTGTAGTTAAGCTTGGCTTTGGTTTTTTGTTGGTTGCCCCACTCAACGGTTTGAGCTTTAATTGGTACAACGCCTAAAAGCATTAAAAAGAAAAGCGTGAGCAAATGGTTTTTCATACTAGTGCAAGTTAATAAGCTGGTCACACATTTGTATTAATTCTTTAACCATAATTCAGGGTTTTGTTTTTCCTGAACTTTCCAAATCTCAAAATGCACTTCGGTTTCTTCATCATCATTAGTTAAAACATTTCCAATTGTTTCTCGTGTATCAACTGATTGGCCTTCTTTAACGTTAACCGATGCTAATTTAGCGTATGCGGTGTAATATTTACCGTGGCTAATCAATACAATTTTTCCCATACCCGGTATAGAGAATATTGATTTCACTGTTCCTTTAAATACGCTTCTTACGGGGCTTCCCGGTTGGGTTTGTATATCAACCCCATTGTTATTTATCATTACACCTTTAAGGGTAGGGTGGGCGTGTGTGCCAAACTTTTCCGCCAATGTGCCTCTTTCTACAGGCCAAGGCAGGGCGTTTTTGTTGCTTTCAAAATCGTTAGATAAACGTTGCGCTTCAGGTGTTAAATACATATCACCCGATGCTGTTTTGGGTTTGGCGGCCTCGGTTGTTTTGGGCTTGGTAACACCTGCGGTTGTTTTAGGGTTGGTTGTTCCTTCTCGCTTTCTTGATTCTTCTTCTTTTTTACGTGCAGCTGCTATTTCTTTCTGAATTAAATCAGCTATGGCATCGTTTAATTTACGTGCAGCTCTTTCATTCTCGGCTAAGGTTCTTCGTAGTTCTTTTTCACGCTCTTGCAGTTTAACCAACACGGCACTCTCTTCTTTTTTATCAACCTCAAGTTCTTTTTTCTCCGACTCTTTTAATACGATTAATCCTTGTTTTTCTCGTTTTGCGGCAATAATTTCATTAAGCTCTTGTATAATTTGTTGTTGGGTGTGAAGTATCAATTCTGCCTGGTGTTTGCGGAAGTCGCCCAATTGATTCAGGTATTGTATACGCTTAATAGCTTGATTAAAACTCTGTGCTGCAAAAATAAACATCACCTTATCATATACATTGCGCTGTTTGTAGGCACCTAATAGGCTTTTTCCATAATCTTGTTTAAGACGTGTAATGTCATCACGTAAGTTGCTTATTATCACTTGCTGCTCAACAATTTGTTTTTCAAGCATGGCAATTTCATCAGCAACGGTATTTATTACCTTTTCTCGGTTTTCTATTTGCCTGCTAATTACTTGTAAATCGGCCAGTGTTTTATTCTGTTTTTTGCGCGTTTCTTCTAATACCTTTTTGGTATCTTGAATTTTCTTAACGAGTTCTTTACGCTGATTTTCGAGGGCCTTACGCTGGTTAACATAGTTTCCTTGTTGTCCGTTTACACCAACAACCAATAGGCTTAAAATAAGTAAAAATAATGTTTTATGGTTTAACCACTTCATACCCCGATGGAACTGTAAATTGTGTTTCGCGTTTTTTAGTAAACACAAAGTTGCTCAGTTCAAAGGTACATTCTAAATTTTTTTCTGCCCGTATGTTAATATTCATGGCATTTGGGTACACATTTTGGTCAAACGCAATGTAATTAGGGTAGGTAATGTTAAGTTGGCGCGATTGATTTTGCTCTTCAATTAAAGTACGGTTTACCTTGTAGTTAGCGTTATAAAAGGTGGTTTGTTTTTGTGTGTTTATGATTGTTGATACCGATATGGCACCTAATATGGTGTCCACTACACTTTTTTGTACACTGTTATTAAAAACGGTATTTCCAATAATTAAATTTTGAAGATTATTGAGTTTTAATGGCACATTGCTTAGGCGCTGTATGTAATCAAAATTAGTTGCAATGCATTTGCGATGAAGCCTATCAAGAATTTTAACACTGTCTTGAGTAATCATAATGCGAGCAACTTCTATACCCAAAACAGCGGTTACGCTCATCCATATGTATTGGTCTTTTTCCATCACAAGGTTAATGTCTAACTCAACCTTTTGATTGTCGTCTTTGTAATTTACTTTGGCCCTGCATTGGTAAAACGAAAAGGAATTTAAATTGGCATCAATAGTATTAAGCACAACCTCTGTAGGGGTTGGTCCCTGTTGTGGCAAATTGGTTTTAACGGGCAATGCGCTTTTTTTGCTTTTACAACCAATAGCAGTAACCGTTACTAGCAATAAACCCAATGCCCAAAACAGATTTTTACTCATACCACTTTTTATCCTTAATTTTTTTGTCAATCAGATTGTTCTCCGCTCCATAATCGCGCGCTTTTATCCATTGTTCAACGGCCTTATTTATGTCACCTAAAAAAAACAACACATCACCATAATGATCTAATACCTCTGCATTTTTTGGTGATATCTCAATAGATTTTTCTATTTGTACTTTGGCCTCGGTGTATTTTTTCTGCATAAATAAAATCCATCCGTAGGTATCGTAATAAGATGCATTTTCTGCTTCAAGTTCAATGGTTCGCAAGCTCATTTCTGCAGCTCTTGTTAAATTAGTTTTGCGTAAACTTAAAAAATAAGCGTAATTATTTAGTGCATAGGTGTTGTTTCTGTCTATTTTTAAGGCAGCTTCAAACGCACTATCACTTGTATTGTATTGTTTTAAAAAGTGTGCCGCATCTCCAATAGAAACATACAACTGAATTTGAATTTCAGATTGGCCATCGCTCAACTCAATTCCCCTAAGCGCCATGTTAATAGCGGCTTGATACTGTTTTAACTGTTGAGCAGCAAAGGTATAATACGCATAAAAAAGCGCCTCATTAGGAAACATTTCAATGGCCCGTTCACAATCTTTTGTCATTTGCTGGTTATCGCGCAGTTCGCTGCTGCACAAAACCATTTGTCGCCAAATGCTGTAGTTTCCTGGTTCTATAATTGCTGCTTTTTCGTAATGTTCGTGTGCCTCTTTGTATTTGGTATCTTGAGTATATAAATCGCCTAAAAGCATCCATACGGCAGCTTCATCAGCATTTGATTGTGTAAGCGCCTCCGCTAATTGGTAGTTTTTACTTTTTTGTTCATTACCAAACTGGTTGCTAGATATCACCTCAACACAAGTACGCAATTTCGATTTTACATCCAACGTATTACTTTTGGCGGCAGCTAGAGTATAGTTAAACCACTCGGCATAGTTTTTCTTGTTTCTATAATCATCTGCTAAAGCTAGAAGTGCATATCCATTATCAGGTTCAATGGTTAATATTTTTCTGTAAAGCTCGTTTGCTTTTTCCTCTTTACCATTAGATAAATAGATATCAGCTAATTGACCAATATATTTTGTATTAAGTAGGTAAGCAGATGTTAGTTTTTCAGCTTCTTTAACTGCTTTATCTACTTTATTTTGAGCCAAAAAAATACTTTGTTTCTGTTTAACTATATCCTCATTTAACCCAATTGCTTTTTCGGCCTCGGTAAGCAGTTTTAATGCGTTGTTTAATTCACGAGCCATTACATACATGTATGTTGCATCATACAAATAGGATAACGTATTGGGGTGTTTTCTATAAAGTACCGCGTATAAATCGCCAGCTTTTTTATATTGTTTTTGGGTTTTGTATACTTCGCCCAATAGTTTGTTGTACCATGGGTTTTCCGGATTTAACTTTACAGCTTTTAACGCATATCTTTCTGCATCTATTAGTAAGTTTTTTTGCAAATAAATTTGTGCAGTTATAAAGTTTAAAGCACCGTTTTCTGCATCAATTAATTCTGCTTGTTTAATCTCTTTTAATGCATCATCAGGTTGTTTAACCATCAAAAATTTATTGGCATTTATAAAATGCTGATCAAATTTTATTCGTTGCTCTTCTGTTAATTTAGTATTACTTTTTTGAGCATAAACTAATTGTATTGATGTTGACAGCATCAATACAATTAACATGAGTACACGTTTTGTGTAATTATATAACCGTGGTGTAATCCCCAATACTTAGGTCTTTTTGTTCGCCTTGATATTCAACGTGGCTGCCCAACATGGCATTGTTTATCACAGCACTTTTAATTTTGGTATTATTTTGAATGATGCTGTTTTCTACAACACTTCTTTCAATTACACAACCTTCACCAATAGATGCGTATGGCCCAACAACAGCGTTTTTAATTGTAACATTTTTACCAATTAAACTTGGTTGAATTATTTGCGAATTAATAATATTTGCCGATTCATCAACCATTTTTATGCCATCATCATGCATGTGTTGTAACACACGTGAGTTGGTATATACTGTCGAGTTTTTATTGCCACAATCTAACCATTCTTCTACCTTACCAGTTTCAAACTTTAAGCCCTTTGCTTTCATGTTTTCAAGCGCGTTGGTTAGTTGGTATTCGCCTTTTTCTTTAACGTTGTTATCCAGTAAGTATTGCAATTCATTGCGTAAGTTAGCACCATCTGCAAAGTAATAAATACCAATAATTGCAAGGTTACTAACAAAAGTGGTTGGCTTCTCTACAAAATCAGTAATCACTCCGTTGGCATCTAACTTTACCACACCAAATTGGCTTGGATCTTCAATTTGTTGTACCCAAATTATACCGTCTTTGCTTCGGTCAAGTTTAAATCCAGCCTTAAATAAAGTATCTGCAAATACAATTAAAACATTCCCATCTAATGCTTCTTTGGCGCACATAATGGCATGTGCAGTGCCTAATGCTTCGGTTTGATAATGTATGGATCCCTTTGCGCCAAGTTTAGCAGCAACTTCAATCAAACGTTCTTCTGCCGCTTTACCAAAGCTTGGATGTATAATGTATGCAACCTCTTCAATACCTTCTCCACAAACATCTTTTAGGTCTTCAATAATTTTTTGTACAATTGGTTTTCCTGCAACAGGAATTAATGGTTTCGGAACGGTTAGTGTATGTGGCCTCATTCGTTTGCCCATACCAGCCATTGGTACTATTATTTTCATATTTTATAGGAGTAGTATTCGCTACTTTTTATCGTTTAGGTTTATTACTTATTCTGATATTAATCTTAATATTTTCCAATTTCGCCCCTGGCTCATTAAAATATTATTAAGTGTTTTTATTTTCCTGTACTGCCATATCCGCCTATGCCACGTTCTGTTGTTCCAAGCTCTTCAACAACTTGCCATGTAGCCGTTTCGTGTTTGGATATAATCATTTGTGCTATGCGCTCGCCTTGTTTTATTTCAACACTTTCGTTGCCCAAATTTATTAACAACACTTTAATTTCACCCCTATAATCTGCATCTATTGTGCCTGGTGAATTAAGCACGGTAATGCCGTGTTTATATGCTAAACCGCTTCGTGGCCTTATTTGTGCTTCAAAACCAATAGGCAATTCTATAAACAACCCTGTAGGAATTAATTTACGTTGCATTGGAGCAAGAAAAATTGTTTCCTCTAGGCTAGCGCGTAAATCCATTCCCGCTGCATGTGATGTTTCGTATGCTGGTAATGGATGTTCCGATTTATTAATAATGTTGATTTGCATTGCTTATAACCTTACGAAAATAGTGTTTTTATTCTAAAAAGGTAAGTTGTATCCAAGTATATGGTTAAATGTTATTTGCTTTAGTATTTTATTAAAGAGAAACAAATTATGTACAAAAGTTCTTGTTTCACGTACGTTGTATTATTGGTGTTTCTAAATATAAAAAAGCAAAACGATTAATAAATAAAACCGCGAAACACTAGATGTGATTCACGGTTTAAGAAAAGTGTATTTAGAAAAGTTTAATTTATTTGTTGATGGCTGCAACCATTTCTTCACTTTCTGGTTTTACAGATGATGGAAAATAAGATTGTAAATTTCCATTTTCATCAATTAAAAATTTATTGAAGTTCCATTTTACTTCGTAATCACCAAGGTTGTTATTGCTTTTTTGGCATAACCATTGGTAAACGGGGTGTTGGTTTTTTCCTTTAACGTCAATTTTTTCAGTTAACGGGAAAGTTATACCAAAATTCTTTTTGCAAAAAGCACCAATCTCTTCTTCTGTACCAGATTCTTGTCCAGCAAATTGGTTACAAGGAAACCCAATAACCACCAATTTGCCTTTATACTTTTCACTTAACTTTTGCAAGCCATCGTATTGTTTTGTGTATCCACACGCTGATGCGGTATTAACACATAATATTTTCTTGCCCTTATAATCAGCAAAGTTAATGTTGCTTTTTCCGTCAAGGGTTTTAATTTTTAACTCGTAAAACGATTTCCCCATGGGAGCGTGAACTACAGACTTAACTCTAAAAATAAAACTGTAAGCTAACATGCCTAGTGCCGCAATTGACGACAGAATTAATATTTTCTTTTTCATATTCATAAATTCAAAATAGCTTGTTGTACATCCTCCATTTGCCATTGTGGTGTTGATGTTGCGCCACATATTCCAATTGTATCTCCTTCGCTAAACCAACTTTTATCTAAATCTTCTTTACAGCTTACAAAAAAAGTATTTGGATTTTCTTCCTTGCATACGTCATGTAATACCTTGCCATTAGATGATTTTTTGCCCGCCACAAATATCACTTTGTCGTATCGTTTTGCGAATTTTCTTAATTCTCCATCGCGGTTGCTCACTTGGCGACAAAGCGTATCATTAAAGTCAACCTCAATACCTTTACTTTCTAATAACCCTTTTAAAGCATAAAGGTTTTTAGTGCTTTTAGTGGTTTGGCTATATAGTTGAACTTTTTTGGGCAACGTATATTGATCTAATTCTTCAAATTTTTCAATTACAATGCCATCGCCATTTGTTTGACCAATTAATCCGTCAACTTCTGCATGCCCATGCTTTCCGTATATGATAATCTGTTCCTCATCATTATGGGCTTCTCTAATTCGGTTTTGAAGCTTTAAAACTACTGGGCAACTCGCATCAACTAATTCTATATTATTGTCTAATGCCAATTTGTATGTTTCTGGCGGCTCGCCATGTGCGCGAATTAAAACGCGTTCGTTGCTCAAGGTTTTTAAAGTATTGTGGTCAATTATTTTTAAACCTTTTTTTCGCAAACGTTCAACTTCTTCGTCATTGTGAACAATATCACCAAGGCAGTATAAACTACCTGTTTCATCCAATATTTCTTCGGCCATGTGTATGGCATAAACTACACCAAAACAAAAGCCCGAGTTGTTGTCTATTTCTACGTTTACATTCATAGCGGATACAAAATTAACCAATTAAACCACATAATTGTTTGCCTATTGTAAAACGTTTTGGGCAAACAGCTGTTAAACATACATGGCCAACACAACAGAAGAAAAAGAATTTGAAAGCTATAGTGGTCCCGCATCGTTATCGCCAATACCCTTAAGTGTTGGTTCTGTGCCCATTAAGCCAGAAGATAAGGGCAAAATAAGGGCAAATGCCGTTGAGGCTATGCACCATTACGCGCAACAAGAAATGGATATGCTGCGTAAACAAGCGGATTTAATTATGCAGCAAGTTCGTGAAATAGAAGATAGACTAAAAATCTCTGAACAAATCTATCAATCGGAAATGCGGTTTACGCCAATAGTTAATCAAATTTATCACCTGTACGAAAAGGGGAATCATTTTGCCATTTCGTTAATAGGCCCTAACGAATGGGGTAGAAGTAAAACAGAATTGAAACATGTGGCAACCATACGTTTATTGGGCGACCACAGTTGGCATGTAATCAATAAAAATAGCGAAAATCTTTAGTGGCTAATTATCTCTTATAAGTGTAATTGTGCCGTGATCGTTACGCTGATAACCATTTTTCTTTTTTATGGTTATAATATAATAATAAATACCCTGAGGAATGTCCTCACCCCCTTGGTTTTTGCCATCCCAACACCAATTACCATTTGTGTTTTCATAAACGGGAGTTCCCCATCTGTTAAATATTAAAATGTGGTATTCATCACATTTTTGGCTTACTCCAGTAACTTGGTAACAGTCGTTTATTCCATCATTGTTGGGTGTAAATACATTTGGAATCTTTACCTGTTGACCACTATCTCCATCAATAAAATAAACATTTTCAGCAGTATCTGCACAAAAATTTCCCTGGTTAAAAATAAGGCTAACCTTGTATGTACCTGTAACGGCATATTGGTGGTTTGGACTAAATTCTGTGCTGCTGTCTCCATCGCCAAAACGCCAAATTAAAGG
>CANHBJ010000080.1 GCA_947459075.1 Bacteroidota bacterium | reverse complement strand
TTAGTAGGAGTTTCTGAATGAGCTTTAGGAGTTCGCTTAGCAAAGTTACTCTCACAAAAAACTTTTAATTGAACAGAAGTCTGCTTCGCGAAAGTTACAGCCTATTCGAGTAGGCACAGATCGAAGCGTCTGTTGTGAGCTTTGGGTTGGTGTTGCGTGAGCACTTGTATCGAAACGAAGTTCAGCGGAGCTAAAATAGAAGGAGACTAGAATGTTTATCTTAACAATCCCTTCTCGATACGCCCCGATATTAAATCGGGACACTCAAAGAGGCTGAGTCGTTCAAGAATTAATTATCCTATTTAAGTTAAATCCTCTCAATGCCGTATGCATTGCATGACGAATTCTACTTTTAAGCAACTATGCTTAAATCTGCGCATTACTGTTTGCATTAACTTTTTGCTACTGCTATTACATCATGTTAAGATGGTTTATATTAATGGGTTTACTCACAGTACCAAGAATATCAGAACTTCAATATTCAGCGTTCATCATTCGATATTTCTTGCTTCGAAACACAGTTCAGCGAAGCTAATTTCGATTTTCTCAGCTATTCACATCCAAAAAACTCACGTGATGTATTCCAGGAGTGTATTCTTTACAAATAAGATTAACCAAACTTTGGTAATGGTCTGTGTTTACAACAAAGTTAATTGACGAACAATCAACCAATAAAATACGTAAATGTGTATTTTGATGCAGGTATTGTAAGTATGCATCACTTAAAGATTGTAGGTATTCATCTTCAATTTTTTGCTCATAACTACGTCCACGGTTTAATATATTCCACTGTAATTTTTCAATGGGGTTGTGCAGGTAAACCAATAAATCGGGCTGACGCATTTGTTGATTGATGATTTCGAATAACCTCATGTAAAGGTCGTATTCATCATCATCAAGGTTTATTTTAGAGAATAATAGGCACTTTGCAAAAATATAATCACTTACCAAGTATTGTTGAAATAGATCTGGTTCTAGCAGTTGTTTTTTTAGTTGATTAAAGCGAGCAGCCAAAAAACTCATTTCTAAGGGAAATGCAAACCTACGTGCATCGGTATAAAATTTGGGTAAAAATGAATTGTCCTCAAATTCTTCTAAAATCAACTTGGCATTAAATTCGTTACTCAGCATAGTTGCTAAAGAAGTTTTTCCGGCTCCGATGTTGCCTTCAATCGCTATAAATTCATATACTGGTTTTATTGCCATGTAACACAAATGTGCATTAATCAAATGTTATATTGCCTACAATTTTTCCACTACACTATCATCATTACAGTGCTGCAGTAAATTGAATATGCTCTGATGCAACAAAGGATGGCTATAATTTGGCGCAATTTCAGCCAAAGGAACCAAGGTGAACCTTCGCTGATGTAGCAATGGATGAGGTACAATCAAATTTTCTTCTTGAATAAATTCGTTATTAAAAAACAAGATATCGATATCGATTGTTCGGGGTGCCCATTTTTTTTCTCGTGTTCTACCCATTTGTAACTCAATATTTAAAATTATTTTTAAAACATCGGTAGCACTTAAAATGGTATTTACCGCAAGTACCTGATTTAAAAAATCTTGTTGGTTGGTGTTTCCCCAAGGCGCAGTTTTATATAATTGTGAGGCCGCTTCAATTTCGCCTACTTGTTTTTGTATGGCTAGTTTGGCCTCTTTTAATAATGCGCTGCTATCGCCCACATTACTTCCAGTAAGTAAATAAACTTTATTAGGCATTGCCTTTTAAAACAAATTGAACGGTAGCACGAGTTCGTTGTTCCAACAGAACAGTTTTATTGCTTAAAGCTTGTTTCAAGGCATCTTCTGTTTGATGCATCACCGTTAACAATTCAACCTCGTTATTGCTTTTTACGATGTAGTTGTTTTTTAAATCGCTTTTCAGTTTTTCAATTTCATCTTCTTTATCATCAACACAAACACTAAAACTAATAGCCGAATTTTGCATCAAATTCATTTTAACATTGTGCTCGGCAAATAAGTTGAAGATATTGCTCAGGTTATCCTCAACAATAAAACTAAAATCTATACTTGATATAGAAAGCAATACTTGTTTGCTTTTAGAAATAAACGTTGGTATAAATATTTCTTTAGCCGAGTTGCTTATAGTAGTTCCATTAGCCGAAGGGTCAACAAAAGATCGTACATATAAAGGAATGTTTTTACTTTGTAATGGCTGAATGGTTTTAGGGTGAATTACAGTTGCACCGTAATAAGCCATTTCAATGGCGTGGGTATAACTTAATTCATCAAGTTTAACTGCAGATGGGAATTTTTTAGGATCACCATTCATTACACCAGCAACATCTTTCCATATGGTAACACTATCAGCACTTAAATTATAGGCAAAAATGGCAGCACTGTAATCACTGCCCTCTCTTCCTAAAGTAACGGTATTATGTTCTTTGTTTTGGCCAATAAATCCCTGTGTTACCACCAATTGTTTACTTACAATAGGCTTTAATTTTTTATTGATAATGTTTGACGTTAAATCCCAATCCACTTTGCCTTCTCTAAAGTTACTGTCGGTATGAATAAAATTACGAGCATCTATCCAACGGTTTTTTATACCGCTTTCGTTTAAATAGGTACTCACAATTCGTGTACTAAAAATTTCTCCATAACTAACTATTTGGTCATAGTTAAAATTATATGAGCCTTCAGATTCAGCCTCAATTAAGCATTCTAACTCAATGAATAAATTTTCAATATCGTTGTATGCATAACTATTGGTATTCTTTAGCAAGCCTTCTATAATTTCGTCATGAAACTGCTTTACCTCTTTATAAAAACGTTGTTTCGCTGTTACATCATTATTATAATGTGCATGTGCTAATTGCTCTAGTGCATTAGTTGTTTTACCCATTGCCGATACCACCACCAATAGCGGCTCGCCTTCATAAGTATTTAAAATACTTGCTACATTTTTAACTGAATCAGCATCTTTTACTGATGCCCCCCCGAATTTGAAAACTTTCACGTTAGTTATTGTTTTTAAAAATAAGCGATAAATTGTTGTTAAACAACATAATACTGCTTAGTGCCCCCCTGTTAATTTATGTTTATACCCTGTAAATTATGGTGCAATATACAATCAACCTGAAATAAAACCGAACACGATTTGTAAGGCAGGCCGCATATCATATATTTGCCAAACTATTTAAAGCAAATTTTGTATGAGCAAATTTAACGTAACCACATTAGGCCAATTTATCATTGAGCGTCAACACGAAATTAATGTGGCTAAAGGCGAGTTTTCACGTTTGTTACGCGATATTGGTATTGCAGCTAAAACCATTAGTCGTGAAGTAAACAGAGCAGGATTAGCTGATATTATTGGTGAAGCTGGAAGTTCAAATATTCAAGGCGAAGACCAAAAGAAACTAGACTTAATTGCCAATAATTTAGTAATAGATTGTTTAACCCGTGGTGGTGAAGTTTGCGCAGTAGCAAGCGAAGAAGATGATGATATTATTTACATCGATTCGCCTGTGAGTAAAAATGCAAAATATATAGTTTGTATGGATCCGTTAGATGGTTCGAGTAATATTGATGTGAATGTTTCTATCGGAACTATTTTTAGTATTTATCAACGTGTAACATCGGTTGGCACTAAAGCAACTACTGAAGATTTTTATCAGCCGGGGAATAAAATGTTGGCTGCCGGATATCTAATTTACGGTACAAGCACTATGTTGGTTTATACCACAGGTAATGGAGTAAATGGTTTCACTTTAGATCCAGGAATTGGGGAGTTTTGCTTGTCGCACCCCGATATGAAAATACCTGAAATGGGCAAAATATACAGCTACAACGAAGGAAACATTTTAAGTGCACCAAAAGGTGTTCAAGAATACATCACTTGGTGTCAACAATATGATAAAGATACTAATCGACCATACAGCGCTCGTTATATTGGCAGTATGGTTGCAGATTTTCATCGTAACTTGTTAAAAGGTGGTATTTTTATCTACCCTGCAACAGATAAAGCGCCAAATGGTAAATTACGTTTATTATACGAGTGCAACCCAATGTCGTTTATTATGGAGCAAGCTGGTGGTGTTTCTACAACAGGTAAAGAACGTATTTTAGATATTGTTCCAAATGCTTTACATCAACGTGTGCCAATTTATATGGGCTCAAAAGGAATGGTGAATCAATTGCTCGAACTGCTTGATAAATAATTACAATGGTAATGCCTATGCTACATGAATATTGTTCAATAGTGTCTTAGGCATGATTGAACTATGTTGAATGTGCTTTCGGTATAATATCTAAAGGCTGCTTTTAATGCAGCCTTTTTTGTGCTTATTGTTATAGGTTTGGTTTGATTAATAAGGTAAACTTATGTTTTACACCAACGGTAGGTTTTTAACCTAAAAATAACCTATGTTCGTTTACTACTTAATTTTATTATGATCAAACAAATTTCAATACTAACACTTAGTGTGCTTATTTCTGTTGGTGCTTATGCCAAGAAAAAGCCAGCTGAAGCTCCAAAGCCACAAACTCCAAAAGCATCCATTGCAGAAAAGGTTAAAGCGTGCAAA
Source organism: Bacteroidota bacterium (assembly GCA_947459075.1). Taxonomy (GTDB): domain Bacteria; phylum Bacteroidota; class Bacteroidia; order UKL13-3; family UKL13-3; genus UBA6183. The sequence goes on along the minus strand of CANHBJ010000080.1, from coordinate 6,198 downwards.
AAACAAGATGGTTTATTTCCACTGTATCAAGATACCACAAACGGTGCCATGTATTTGTTGGTTAAAAAAGACCTCTTAAATAAAAAATTTATTTATTTTAGTTATACCGAAAATGGTGTGGTGGCAGCAGGCCATTTCCGTGGTAGTTTCCGCGATAATATGGTGTTTACCATCAAGCGTTATTTTGATAGGGTAGAGTTTATTGAACAAAATACAGAGTTTTATTTTGATACCGCTAATGCCATCAGTAAAGCGGCTGATGCAAATATTAGCAACGCAGTTTTGGTAAGTCAGAAAATTTTGGCTGAAGAAAATGGCAATATGTTGCTTGATGCAAATGCAATTTTTTTAGGTGAAAATATGAGTCAAATCAAACCAACACCATTCCCGGGCCCAATGGGGCAAATGAGCTTGTTGGGCATGTTAAATAAAGAAAAAAGCAAATACATTAAAACACGTAATTACAACGCTAATACAGATGTAGTTGTTGAATATGTTTATGATAATCCTGCACCAATTGTATCAGGTGGAAAAGAGGTTACCAATGCACGTGCAGTAAGTATTACTTACCAACACAGCTTTATTCAAGCACCAGAAACACCTATGCCGGCTCGCAGAGACGATCAACGTATAGGTTACTTTGGTCAGCAAAAAAATGACATGACCACCACAAATGCGGTGGCTTATAAAGATATTATTCACCGTTGGAGATTAGAAAAAAAAGATAAAGGGGCTGAGTTATCAGAGCCAATAAAACCAATTACTTGGTGGATTGAAAACACTACACCAAAAGAATTCAGACCTATAATTAAAGCTGCAGGAGAACAATGGAATATTGCTTTTGAAGCAGCTGGTTTTAAAAACGCAGTTGTGGTATTAGAGCAACCTGACACGGCTACTTGGGATGCCGGTGACATTAACTACAATGTTTTACGTTGGACATCATCTCCTCAGCCTCCGTTTGGTGGTTACGGACCAAGTTTTGTTGATCCGCGTACAGGAGAAATTTTAGGTGCTGATATTATGCTGGAATATATATTTGTTACCAATCGCATTAATCAAGAAAAATTATTTGATGCTCCTCAACCATCATCATACAATTCTGAATTGCCTGACCATATGCAAATGTGCGAAGCCGGTCATCACTTGCATTTAACAAGTATGTTTGGTAACAGTGTATTAGATGCCCGTGGTTTATCAGCTATCGAAAAACGCGAGTACATGACACAGTCGTTGTATTATTTAGTGATGCACGAAATGGGCCATACCATGGGTTTAATGCACAACATGAGGGCAAGTCAATTATGGAGCCCGGCACAAGCACACAATAAAGAATTAACCCGCAAATTTGGTTTGATAGCAAGTGTAATGGAATACCCTGCGGTTAACTTATCTAATGATAAAACTAAACAAGGTGATTATTTCACTACTCGCCCAGGACCATACGATTTATGGGCTATAAATTATGGATACAGCGAAGCACTTGAAGATATTGAAGCTGAAGAAAAACGATTAACTGGAATTTTAAGTCGCTCTGCTGATAGTACCTTAATTTTTGGTAACGATGCAGACGATATGCGTTCACCAGGTAAAGGTATCGACCCTCGAGTAAACGTAAACGATTTTAGTAATGACGTAATTACATATAGTGTTGATAGAATTAAATTGATTAACAAAATGATGCCTGATTTGCCAAAACGTTATACAGCTTTAGGTAAAAGCTATCAGGAGTTAAAGCAAGCATATGGTATTTCATTAACAGAAATGAACAATGCTGCACAGTCTATCTCACGTTACATTGGTGGCGTTTATGTAGATAGAAACATGAACGGTAATCAAGCATATACACCGGTTGCTTTTGCCGATCAAAAACGTGCTATGAATGCATTGGCACAACATTTATTCAGTCCTAAAGCTTTTGATGCTGCTAATGGTTTGTATCAAAACTTACAAAGCCAACGCAGAGGTTTTAACTTTTTTGGTGCACCTGACGATCCTAAAATTCACGACCGTGTATTGATGATCCAAATCATGGTCATTGATCATTTACTTGCGCCAACTACTTTAAAGCGAATGACAGATAGCCGCTTATATGGAAATAAATATGGTGTGGTTGATGTGTTAAACGATTTAACCAATGCTTGTTTTAAAGATGATTTAACGGGTAACGTAAATACATTCCGCCAAAACATACAGGTAGAATATGTGAAGGATTTAAGTAGTATTGCATCATTTAATAAGCCAAATGGTGCATATGACAACATTGCAAAATCAGCGGCTATTGGTCAGTTAAAAAATATCAAACAAATGATGGCGCTCCCAGCTGCAAATACAGAAGTTAAAGCACATCGCGAACATATTTTATTAATTATTGATGAGGCATTATCTCGCAAATAAATCAACACTAAAAAGACTGAGTATACTTGTACTCAGTCTTTTTTTTATGGGTAATGTTATGGCACAACAAAAGGATTCAACCCAAGTTTTAGAAGGCAAACTGCAACGTTCCGAATTGGAAAGTTTTAATTGGTTTAAAGAAGAATACAACCAATATAAACCAGCCATGAGTATTGTGGAAGAGTTGGTGAAATATGATAGATGCAGCTTATTGGTGGTTTTAGGAACCTGGTGCAGTGATAGCCACGAGTTGCTGCCACAATTATTTAAGGTGGCCGATATAGCTGGTTGGGAAAAAATAGAATTGATTGGTGTTGATAGAAAAAAGCAATGTAGAACTGTTGATATTAAACCACTGAATATTGAATATGTTCCTGTGATTATGGTTTTTAATAATAAGAAATTAGTAGGCAAAATTGTTGAAACCACAGAGAAGTCTATTGAAGAAGACTTATTAAAATTACTAAGTAAGCCTTAATAATAAACACTACAGTTGTTTAAAAACAACTAAATTTTAGCATACTTTAAATCTAAATACTGCGCAAAACTTGTTAGTGTGGGCGTGTTTGTTAATTTTGCCTCAATGACCCAAAATAAACCACTAATCTTAATTAGCAACGATGATGGCATTACAGCCCCTGGAATTCGTAATTTAGTGGATGCTGTAAAACATCTTGGAGAAGTTGTAATTGTTGCCCCTGATAGTCCGCAAAGTGCCATGGGCCATGCTGTAACCATAAGCAAACCGTTACGTTTAAATCAAACTGATATTTATGGTGATATTAAAGCATACCAATGCAGCGGAACTCCTGCTGATTGTGTGAAGTTAGCGGTTGATAAGGTATTACACCGCAAGCCTGATTTGATGGTTTCGGGTATTAACCACGGAAGCAACTCAAGTATTAATGTGCTTTACAGTGGAACCATGAGTGCGGCTATGGAAGCTGCAATAGAAGGGATACCTGCAGTGGGTTTTAGTTTGTGCGATTTTGCTTATGATGCTGATTTTAGCTTATCAAAAAAAATAGCCACACGTATTGCCGAAAATATTTTGGAGCATGGTTTACCAACAGCAACTTTACTTAATGTAAACATTCCTAAGATTACTGAAAGTGAATTTAAAGGGATGAGAATTTGCCGACAAGCAGTTGCTAAATGGAAAGAAGACTTTGATGAACGTATTGACCCTAACGGACGTAAATATTTTTGGTTAACAGGTAAGTTTATCAATAACGATACTGGTGAAGATACAGATGAGTGGGCTTTGGCCAATAATTATGCAAGTGTGGTTCCTGTTATGTTTGATTTAACTGCACATCATGCCATGCCTCGTTTAAATAGTTGGGATAACAGTATTTAATTAACAACAATAACATGAAGTTAAAAGACAGTATTTTGTTGGGTATTCCAGTTGGATTGATTGGTCCGGTAATAGGCGTATTGGTGTTTTATTTCGTAAACTTTAGTACAAGTAATATTAGCAATTTTTTTCGCATGGCTGCTGCGCAAAATTTATTATCACCACTACTTAGTTTATGTGCGGTAATTAACCTTGGTGTATTTTTTTTATTTATTAAAATCAATTACCTGCAAACAGCACGAGGTATTATTATATCTACGTTTTTATATGGTTTGTTAATTGTTGGTTTGAAGTTTGTGTTTTAGTTAGAAGTAAACATAAGTTCAAACTAATCATCTTTTCAACTAGTCAATCTATCAATCAACCAAACAACCACTCTTCCACCTCACACCCGCAAACAAGTTTTCATTAATACAATGGTATCAATCCATTGTTGTTGTTTTTCATCGCTAAAGTGCCTAGCTGGAGTATCCAATTTGCACATGCGTATTTGTTTGCTGTGGCAATGTTTGGCCAGTTTCATTACTTCAGATTTGATATTTGGAATACCATTAAATGTTTTACGTGTAAAATAAACCGCTTTAAGTTTAGGTAGTTGATCAACCACAGCTAACAAATCAAAAAAGGTATTTGCGCTGATATCAACAAACTCTTCCTCCATAATTTCTTCTTCGCCATCTTCTACTTCAAGCGTTTCAATTACATCCATAAAATCTATTTTATGTTTTTGCATAAAGGCTTGTTTGGTTTCTAAAGCTACATCTTTTAATGGTTGATTTTTAAAGCAAATGGGCAATAAATGCCAGAGGAAATTGCGTGGTCTTCCAAAGAAAAAATCACCCGAATGCGGATGGTCGTGCGTAAAAGTACCAAGTATTAATATCTCTGTATCGGGGTTAGGTTTATGATTTACAAACTTGTTGTTTAGTATGGGCATTGTTCAGTTAAATATATCAACGAATGTAAGTACATTATCAAATATTTTAGTTGATTTGCTGCTTTAAGTTTTACATCAAACATCATGAAGAAAATATTTTATACCTTAAGCGCTTTAGTAATTTCGTTAAATTTATTGGCTCAACCTGCTTTTGTAAAAGATTCGTTGGATGCTTTTATTACGCGTGAAATGCAACGCTGGCAAGTTCCCGGATTGGCAATAGCCATTGTAAAAGATGGACAAGTGGTGGTGCAAAAAGGTTATGGCGTAAAACAATTTGATAAGCCCGAAAGTAAGGTCGATGAAAATACGTTATTTCAAATAGCCAGTAACTCAAAAGCATTTACAGGAACTGCCGTGGCTTGGTTAAACAGCGAAAAACGATTGTCGCTTGATGAAAAAGTATCTACTTATTTACCATACTTTAAGTTATACGAATCAACATCAACCGATTTGTGTACGGTACGCGATTTATTGTGTCATCGTATAGGTACACAAACTTTTCAGGGCGACTTTTTAAATTGGGGAAGTAACCTTACACGCAAGCAGATTATAGAAGGATTAGCTCGTACAAAACCTGTTCATCCATTCAGGTACAAATATGGTTATAGCAACGCAGGTTTTATTGCAGCCGGTGAGGTTATTTTAGCCACTACAGATACTACTTGGGACGATTTTTTGTTACATCGCTTTTTTAAACCCATGGGCATGAATAGAACCACTACAACTTATGCTGGTATGGTAAACGATAACAATGCTTGCATGCCTCATACTTTGGTTGATGGTAAATTGGTGAAAATGCCTTTTACAAATATTGATAACATGGGCGCAAGTGCCTCTATTAATTCGTGTGTGGGCGATATGAAAAAATGGCTTTTACTGCAATTAAACAATGGTCAGTTAAACGGCAAGCAAATTATTCCTGCTGATGTAATTGCCGAAACGCGTAAATCAAATATGGTGGTTAATGATGTAAACAGTAAATTCTTTAAAAGTAAACATTTTGCAACCTACACTTTGGGCTGGCAAATGAACGATTACTATGGCCGCAGGGTAATTGAGCACAGCGGGGGAGCCAACGGATTTGTAACCAAAACAGAATTGGTACCAGAAGAAAACTTAGGTGTAATTGTGTATACCAATACAGATGTAAACAGTTTGTATGATGCTTTGTGCAAGCAAGTTTTAGAAGCATATATGGGCATGCCATACAGAAATGTAAGTGAGTTGTATTATACCAATTCACAAAAAGCAAAAGAAGCAACTGCAACAAAAATTAAAGCTATTAAAGATACCATTGCGCTAAAAAATAAACCTACTTTAAAATTAAATGAGTATTGCGGAACTTATACCAATAGCCTTTATGGCAACGTTGAAATAAAGCAGGTGAAAGGGAAATTACAATTGGTTTTGGAGCATCATCCCAACAATATTGGTAAATTAGATTTTGTGAATGAAAATAGGTTTTTATGCACTTACACCGATGTTACTTGTGGAGTAGAGC
>CANHBJ010000079.1 GCA_947459075.1 Bacteroidota bacterium | reverse complement strand
TAATCAGGATGAAATTGATAAAATAACTAATGTGTACTTTCCTGTTTTGGCAGAAAAGAAAACATGGAGCGGTGAGACATTAGGAATATCTAAGCTTGGTAAACCTCGATTACAAAATATTACATTAAGCATGTTTGATGATGGAGGTTTGGTATGTATTACGCGTGATATTACGGAAACAAAGAATGAATTAAATAAACTTCAAAGCGCCACACAAAAATTAGACTTAGCAATGAAAGCTTCCAATTTAGGAATGTGGACGTGGAATATTCCTGAAAAGCAGATGGTATATACTGAAGTGGCGTTAAATATGATTCAATATAGTCTGAATGATTCCCCCTTTATAAGTAAAATAGACTGGCTAGAATTAGCGCACCCAGAGGATCGACCAATGGTTGAAAAAGCTGTTGAATTACATTTTAATTCAATTCATCAAAATGAAGAAAAATTATACAATGCCGAATATAGAATTCGTAAAAAAGACGGTAAATACATTTGGGTATTAAGTATTGGAAAGGTAACCAAGTTTGATGATAAAGGTGCACCATCAGAAATGATTGGTTTTATACTAGATGTTAATAAACAAAAGGAACTAGACGAAAAGATAAAAGAAAACGAAAAGCGATACAGAGATTTAGTGGAGAGTTTAAAAGAGGTTATTTTCCAAACTGATAATGAAGGTTATTGGACTTTTCTTAATCAAAGTTGGCAAGAAATAACCGGGTTTGACATCGAAGATTCCATTGGTCAAAGAGCCAGCAAATTTATGCATGGTGATGATATTTCTAAATTCTTGAATATTCGTGAACGTCTTTATGATGAAGGAGCTGAAAGTGTTAATGATGAAATCAGGTTTATTGATAAAAATGGCCACATATTGTGGTTTGATTTTCATGTTTCACTTCATAAGGATTTAATTGGTAATCCAATCGGGGTAGTAGGTTCTGCCGAGAATATTACCTTCCGCAAAGAGGTTTCTGCTGAGTTAGAGTTGAATCGTGAGTTGTTGCAAAAAGTAATCTCATCAATAGATGATGTTATTTGGTCATATGATATTACTAACGATAATTTATCATACATAAGTCCATCATGCCAAAACATGACCGGATTTCATGACGAAGATTTTTATAAGAAAGCAATTGATTGGTATGATTTAATAAATAAAGATTCAGTAAGCAAATTAAGAAAGTCGGATGATGATTTACATAAAGGCATTATTCAATCTAGAGACATGGTATATCAATTAAGTTTCGGTAATCCTGTTAAATACAAATGGGTTAGAGATCAAGCCAAATTGATTTGCGATGAAAGTGGTAAACCTGCCCGAGTAGATGGTGTTACAATTGATATTACAGACTTGATACATGCTGAACAACAATTGAAAATTAGTGAAGAGAAATACCGATTGATTTCAGAGAATATACAAGATGTTGTGTCTATTTTAGACGTAGAAGGGAATGTTCGCTATATATCTCCATCTGCTGAGCGAGTTACGGGATATCCGCATGAGTCCTTATTGGAAAACAATATTTTTGATGCAATTCACCCTGAAGATCAAAGTATGGTGAGAAGCTTTTTGAAAAATGTTGCTAAAAGCAAAGGTGACGATAAAATTAGTTTCCGCTTTTTGAAAGCCAATGGGGAGCAATTGTGGTTAGAAACCATAGTTACCGTTCTTACAAGTTCTTTAAATAAAAAAAATATTTTATTACAAGCATCCTCAAGAGATATAACTCTTCGTAAAAAAGCCGAAATAGAATTAACCAAAGCACTTCAAAAAGAAAAGGAACTTAATGAATTGAAATCACGTTTCGTAAGTATGGCCTCTCACGAATTTCGAACACCATTATCAACAATTAGGGTAGGAGCTGAGTTAATTAAAACATACATAGAAATGGATGAGATTGGATTGTCACCAAGAATGAATGCTAAAGTTAGTGATAAATTAGAAGAAATTATGATTGATGTAGATCGTATTTCTGAGTTAATGGCTGATATTTTAACAATGGGTAAAATAGAAGCAAGTAAGGTGCCATTTAATCCTACAGTTATTTCGATATACAATTTTATAAATGATTACATCAATCAAGAAGCTCCTAAACAACTTAATGAAAAGCAGATAATTTGTAATTTGGAAGAATTAACAGAAACTGTTTCAATTGATATTAAATTGATGAATCAGGTTTTACAAAATACCATAAGCAATGCCATAAAGTATTCTGCTGCAGATACTGCTATTGAGTTTAATTTATTTAAGAATGAACTTAACAAAGTGGTTTTCGAAGTAAAAGATAATGGTATTGGTATTCCCGAAAAGGATTTAAACTTTTTATTCGAATCATTTTACAGAGCAACCAACGTGGAAAATATACCAGGAACTGGATTAGGCCTATCAATTATGAAGTTGTTTATGGAAATGCATGGTGGTGAAATAGAAATAGATAGTATAGTAAATGTAGGTACCACTGTGCGACTTATCTTGCCATTGAATCACGATTAAACGGCACTATTTTGCAATTATTTTGTATTATTATATATTACTTTGAATTTAATTATCTTTTATCTAATTTAGCTTCTGTAAACAAGTTTTTTGTTTTCATAGATTAGGGCTAAAGGCGGTACTATTTATTTAGTGCCGCTTTTTTTTTGAAAAATTGTATTTGATAGATGCTATAAAATTTTGATAAGCAACTTAACAATTAAATGTCATGTGTTTTTGAGTTGCTTTTTTTGGGGTTTTGGCCAAAATAATCCTTATACGACTTTGAGAAGTATGATACGCTGTTAAATCCCAAGCTAAATGCAATTTCTGAAACATTGGCGTGTTGATCTTCAATCATTTGCTTTGCACGCTCAAGTCTATATTCACGTATAAATTGATTGGTAGACTTATTGGTGATTTGTTTTACTTTTTTGTGAATGGACGAAGTGCTAAAATTAAGCGCCAAAGCTAGCATATACACGTCAAGTTTTTCGTTAGATATGTTTGCTTCTATTATTGTTCTTAATTTAGATAAAAAGGTTTGGTCTGATGATTCGAAAGTATGTTTGTTAGGCGTACTAAGTGCATTTACCATCTGGCGCTTTCCTAACTCTAATAGGTTGTTAACTTTCTGTAGTAATTCTTTGGTTTCAAATGGCTTAGTAATATAATCTACGGCACCTGTTTCTAATCCCCTGATTTTATCAGCTAAACTATTTTTTGCAGTTAAGAAAATAACAGGAATGTGCCTATAGTCTAATTTAGCTCTCAATTTTTCAATCATGGTTATGCCATCCATATCGGGCATCATTATATCAGCAACCACAATATTGGGTTTATACTTCATTATCTTATTTAAACCATCACTACCGTTTTCACTTGATATAGTTTCATAATCGTAAAGTTCAAATAGCTCAACGAGGTTCTTTCTGATTCCAAAATTATCTTCAACAATAGCTACAAGCATGAGTCAGTTATAAAGTAACTTCTTCGAATATAAGATTTTTTTGCTTAATCTAATTTCAAAACTGCCATAAATGCGCTTTGTGGTATTTCTACACTTCCAACCTGACGCATTCGTTTTTTTCCTTCTTTTTGTTTTTCCAATAATTTACGTTTACGACTTATGTCACCACCATAACATTTGGCTGTTACGTCTTTACGCAAGGCTTTAATGGTTTCTCGCGCAATTACTTTTGCGCCAATACTCGCCTGTATAGGAATTTCAAATTGGTGACGGGGAATTAATTCCCTTAGTTTTTCGCAAATTTTCTTACCCCAATCATAAGCTCTCTCTCTATGTATAATAGCAGATAGGGCATCTACATTATCTTTATTTAATAAGATATCTAATTTAACTAGATCAGAAATAACATAACCAATCGGATGATAATCAAATGAAGCATATCCTTTAGATATAGTTTTTAATTTGTCAAAGAAATCAAATACGACTTCAGCCAAAGGCATGTCAAACTTTAATTCAACACGCACTGCAGTTAAGTATACTTGGCTTTTTAAAATACCGCGTTTACCTAAACATAAGCCCATGATAGGCCCAACAAAATCAGAAGAGGTAATAATAGTGGCAGAAATAAATGGTTCTTCAACGTGGTCTATGTAGTTCGATTCAGGTAAATCACTTGGATTATTAACGATAATCATTTCACCTTTGTTTGTATAACAATGATAACTAACGTTAGGCACTGTTGTTATTACCGTCATGCCAAATTCTCGTTCCAATCGTTCTTGAATAATTTCCATGTGTAACATGCCCAAAAAACCACAACGAAAACCAAATCCTAAAGCAGCCGAACTCTCTGGCTCAAATGTTAGAGAAGCATCATTAAGTTGTAGCTTGTACATGCTTTCACGTAACTCTTCAAAATCCTCGGTTTCAACTGGGTAAATACCTGCAAATACCATTGGTTTTACATCTTCAAAACCAATTATACCTTCTTCGCATGGCCTTTCAGAGTGGGTTAAAGTATCACCTACTTTTACCTCACGTGCTTCTTTTATACCCGAAATAATATAACCAACGTCACCTGCTTTTACTTCACTGCGTGGCTCCATACTTAAACGTAAAACACCCACTTCATCAGCTAAGTATTCTTTTCCGGTTGCTAAGAATTTAACCTTGTCTCCTTTTTTTATTACACCATCATGTACACGGAAATAAGCAATAATTCCGCGAAATGAGTTGTATACTGAATCAAAAATTAATGCTTTTAATGGTTTCTTTTCATCGCCTTTAGGTGCAGGAACTCGATCAACTATGGCGTGTAAAATTTCATGAACACCTTGGCCTGTTTTGCCACTTGCACGCAATATATCCTCGTACTTGCAACCGATTAAATCAATAATTTGATCGCTTACTTCTTCGGGCATACTATGCGGTAAATCAATTTTATTTAAGATTGGAATAATCTCCAATCCTTGCTCAATAGCCAAATATAAATTACTAATTGTTTGTGCCTGTATTCCTTGGCTTGAGTCAACTATTAACAATGCACCATCACAAGCAGCAATACTTCGCGAAACTTCGTAACTAAAATCTACGTGGCCTGGTGTGTCAATTAAATTTAATACATATTTTTTGCCATCACGCTCATAATTCATTTGTATAGCATGACTTTTAATGGTAATACCGCGTTCTTTTTCAAGATCCATATCATCAAGCACCTGCGCTTCCATGTCGCGCTTACTAACAGTTTGGGTATATTCCAATAAACGGTCGGCTAAAGTGCTTTTTCCATGATCAATATGTGCTATGATGCAAAAGTTTCTGATGTTTTCCATTGCCGCGAAAATACTAAATTGTATCACTTATTTTATAGAATATCGGAGTGTAGGGTAAAAATAAACGAAACATGAATTTGATTTGCGATTGTGAATTAGTTTCCTAATTCTAAAAATCTGGCTCTTGCATCACAAATTATTGCTGTTGCAATACCTGCATTTAGGCTTTCAGCTTTACCAACACGAGGAATAGTAATTGGATTTGTGATGTATGGTAGTAATTCATTTGAAATGCCTTTGCCTTCGTTTCCTATAAGTAAAACTCCTTGTTCGCTAATACGAGTTTGATATAAAGATTCCCCATGCATCAATGCCCCATAAACAGGTAAAGTATTATTATTAAATAATTCATCCAAAGCGGTGTAATAAACGTTTACCCTCGCAAATGAACCCATAGTTGCCTGTATGGTTTTGGGGTTTAAAACATCAACACAATCATTACTACAAACTATATTCTTTATGCCATACCAATCGGCTATACGTATAATTGTACCCATATTTCCGGGGTCTTGTATGCCATCAAGCACAATGGTAAATTGTTCTTTTAAAATTTCAGGTGTAAATTCTAGTTCAAGTACCTCAACTAAGGCCAAAACTTCTTGAGGAGTTTGCAATAAACTTATTTTTTTAAGTTCTTCGGCAGTAACTATGATTAACTCGGTATTGTTTTTAATATCTTGCGCAAAAGCATTAGCCCAGTTTGGTGTAGCTACAATGCAATTTATATGATAGTTTGATGTTAATAACTCAGTAACTTGTTTTTTACCTTCCACCACAAAAAGCTTTAATTCGCTACGGTGCTTTTTTAGATTTAACGACTGTATAAGTTTGATGCGTGCTTTTGATAACATATATAAATACCTTACTCTAGTGCTTTTAGCATTAGTACTAAACGCGTGCAATATAACCAAACAACTGCGTGACTCCCAACAACTATTATATAATGGTAGCACAATTAAAGTTGAAGGTGAGACTAGAAATGACGTTATTAACCCCATTGGAGACAATTTAAAACAAAAACCAAACAAGCGATTTATAGGCATAACCAAACTTAAAATGCGCATGTATTACTTTGGATCAAAGCATGGTGATAGCAAAATAGGAGTATACATGCGGGATAAATACGGGGAATTGCCTGTAATTCTTGACACTGCTTTTATTGAATCATCAGTAAAAGCTATGAAAGGTTATTTGAAAAGCCGTGGTTTTTATTACCCTACTATTAACTATGATATCAAGTCTCGCAGACAAAGGGCAACTGTACAATATTCAATAAATACAGGTCATGTTTATCATATAGGTTCATACCAAATAAATTGTGCAGATAAAAAATTATACGACATACTAATTGCAAACGAAAAAGATGCACTTGTTATGCGAGGCAATAGATTAAAGCAAGATGTATTATTAGATGAGCAGAAAAGAATTGTTACCTTGTTACGTAATTATGGATATTATACTTTTAGTCCCGAGTTTATTAGTTTTGATGTAGATACAGCAAATAATAATTGGAATGTAAATGTATCTTTAAATGTATTGAATAAGGGGATTTTTGAGGTACATAAAGTGCATATAAACAAAAATGTTTATATCAATATAGAACCAAACTATGATGTTAATGGATTTAAAAATATTGATACCATAAAAGCACCTTCATTTTATTACATGCCCAATCGTTTCAAATTAAACTATAAGGTGTTAGAGCAAAATATGTTTTTAACACCAGGTAATGTGTTTAATCAGGAAGAATTGACTTCAACATACAATCGTCTTGGTGATTTATCGGTATTTCGTTACATCAATATTACTCCAAAACCTTATCTGCAAAATGATACCCAATACATTGATTATTACTTGAAATTATCTCCAAATGTAAAATATGATTACGTTATAGAGCCACAGGCAATTTATAGTGATCAAAACAATACTTTTACCAATCAATCAAGCACTGGTAATTATGGTGTTGCTGGTATTTTACAGTTTAATAACCGCAACACATTTGCAAATGCAGAATTACTTAAACTCACTTATCGTTCTTCATTCGAAGCGCAAGGTAAAGTAAATGGTTCTCGTTGGTTTAACGCCACAGAGCAGAGTTTAACCGCTAGTTTAACCTTTCCACGTTTGTTACTGTTTCCTAAAATAGATAAGAACTACAGGTTTGTTAATACAAAATCGATATTAACCACATCAGGTATATATGAGTTAAATACCAATTTTGAAAGACGGGTATTTACAAGTGGTATCATTTACCAACTTAATAAAAAATACATCTCGTTTTATATCACGCCTTTTGAGGTAAGTTATACCCGAAATACGGTGAACTCAGATACATTACAATCTTTAATCAATAAAGATATTTATCTGTTTAGTATGTTTAGTAACAACCTTATTTTAGGAGGAAGATTTGGTTTTACTTATTCTAATAAAGCCAAAAGTAAGAGTAATAAACATGTGTTTTTACGTTGGGATGTTTTGGAACTAAGCGGAAACACGGCAACAGCGCTTAATAAGTTGTTTGATAGACCATTTAACGAAACCAACACATACAATATTTTAGGAGTTAATTATTCTCAATTTGCTAAAACTGCATTAGATTTCAGATATAATATTAAGCAGGATGAAAACAATGCAACAGTTTTCAGGATATTTGCTGGCGTGGGTATACCTTATGGAAATTCTCCGAGATTTTTACCTTTTGAAAGACGATTTTGGGTTGGTGGTGCAAATAGTTTAAGGGCTTGGCTTCCTCGTTCTCTTGGACCTGGGGGTTATTATGAATTTGGTCAAATTGACTTTAGTGGTGATGTTAAACTTGAGTTTAATGCCGAGTTTAGGTTTAATATGTATAACCGTTGGCTTGAAGGAGCTGTTTTTGTTGATGCTGGTAATGTATGGATGGCGAACAAGGATGATAAAAGACCTTTGGCTAACTTCGAATTTAATCGCTTTGCAAAAGAGTTAGGTATTGGAAGTGGTTTCGGTACTCGTTTAAATTTCGATATCATACTAGTTCGTTTAGATTTTGCTATTCCTTTACACGACCCAAGTTATAATGTTGGTAGTAGGTGGGTGATAACTAATTTTGATCAAGATTGGTTGTTCAATAATATTAACTTCAATTTTGGTATAGGTTATCCATTTTAATCTTAAAATAAAAAAAACGGCAACTATTAATTGCCACTTTATGTTTTAAATTATTTGAAATTTAATGGCTAAAAGACCTACCATTCATTAAAAAATATTCGATTAAGATATTTTGACCTTTAGTAATTTCAACAGCGTAAAGTTTTCCATTACTACTCAATTCAATCATTGCTTTTGTAATACCATACTCTGGGTAAGTAGTTTTAAGTTGGTTTACAACCAATACAGGTAATTCATTAACATCTATAATGGTGAATGTTCTGATCCATTTTCCATCAGCACTATATTGCGATTCAAATGTGCGGTTGTTGTCAATGTGTTTTATTTTAAAAATAGTTATGGTTTCTTTTTCCCATAGTGTATCATTGGCACCTGAAGAGTTTTGGCTAAGGTACGATTTAATTACGGGCTCAGGTACTGTACTTTTTTTAATGGGTTGACTAGTTTTGGTTTGAGCAATAGCAGCAAAACCCAATACAGAAAGGATGGTGCTAAATAATATTTTTTTCATGAGATTTAGTTGTTACGTGCAATATAACAAACAAAATCTATTTTGCAATACATGGCATAGTGATTGAACTAAGAAATAACCCTTAATTACATTACCTATAAAAAAACAGCAGAATGGATATGAATAATGATATAAACTTCATGTTATCAGGAGTTATGAATGATGATGGCGACAATCCAGAATACATTTCTTTACTGTCTCAAGAAGAGGAAGAAGAAATGAATAAGGAAATTTTGCCCGAAACTCTGCCAATTTTGCCGTTGCGCAATACTGTGCTTTTTCCGGGCGTAGTAATACCCATTACTGTTGGAAGAGATAAATCCATTAACCTAATAAAGGATGCATACAAAGGTACTAAAATGGTTGGCGTTGTTTCTCAAACCAATGCAGATATTGAAGATCCTGAGTTTAACGACTTACATAAAGTAGGTACGGTTGCACAAATTATAAAAATGTTGCGTATGCCTGATGGCAGCACCACTGTTATTATACAAGGTAAAAAACGTTTCCGCTTGTTAGAGTGCAAGCAAACTGAGCCATATTTTGTTGCAAAAATAGCTTCGTTTGATGAAGCCAAAATGGAAGTGAATGAAAATGCAACAGCTTTAATTTCCTCTGTTAAAGATTTAGCTAATCAAATCATTAATCTATCTCCGCATATACCAACAGAAGCCAGTATTGCACTCAAAAATATTGATAGCCCCAGTTTTTTATTAAACTTCATATCATCAAACTTAAATGTTGATTTAACAGCTAAACAACAATTGTTAGAGTTGGATGACATCAATGCGCGTGGCAATAAAATATTGGAACATTTGAGTAAAGAAATTCAAATGTTGCAACTCAAAAATCAAATCCAAACAAAGGTAAAAGGCGATTTAGATAAACAACAACGTGATTACTTTTTGCAACAACAAATAAAAGCACTACAAGAAGAGTTGGGTGGCGATTCGCCTGAACGTGATATTGATAATTTTTTGAAATTAGGCGAGGAGAAGAGTTGGAGTAAAGAGGTTTTTGAATCGTTTAAAAAAGAAGTTGAACGATTACGTAGAATGAACCCAATGGCTCCTGATTATGGTTTACAACATAGTTATTTGCAGTTGTTGCTCGATTTACCTTGGAATGATTTTACCAATGATCGTTTTGATTTAAAAAATGCAAAAAAGATTTTAGACGAAGACCATTTTGGTTTGGATAAAGTAAAAGAGCGTATTCTAGAATACTTGGCTGTTATTAAGCTAAAAGGCGATATGAAAAGTCCAATACTTTGCCTTTACGGCCCTCCAGGTGTTGGTAAAACTAGTTTGGGTAAAAGTATTGCCAAGGCTTTAGGTCGTAAATATGCTCGAATTGCTTTGGGTGGCTTACACGATGAAAGTGAAATTCGTGGTCACCGCAGAACTTATATTGGTGCCATGCCTGGACGCATCATTCAAAATCTTAAAAAAGTAAAAAGCAGTAATCCTGTTTTTGTACTTGATGAAATTGATAAAATAAGCAGTGATTTCCGTGGAGATCCCTCAAGTGCTTTGTTAGAGGTGCTTGACCCTGAACAAAACAACACCTTCCACGATAACTTTGTAGAAATAGAATACGATTTAAGTAATGTATTGTTTATAGCTACTGCAAACTCATTAGATACCATTCAACCTGCTTTATTAGACAGGATGGAAATTATTGAGATTAATGGTTACACACTTGAAGAAAAAGTTCAAATAGCTAATAAATACTTATTGCCTAAACAACTAGAAAATCATGGATTAACTGCCAAAGATTTAAAGGTTGATAATAAATCAATTGAGAAAATCATTGACCAATACACCCGCGAAAGTGG
>CANHBJ010000078.1 GCA_947459075.1 Bacteroidota bacterium | reverse complement strand
GCCGGTGGTAAGTTTGATAAAGATACCTACAAAGTATCAGGTGGTTTACATGGTGTGGGTGTAAGTTGTGTTAACGCACTATCAACACTAATGCGCACTACTGTATACCGCGAAGGTAAAATTTGGCAACAAGAGTACAGCTGTGGTAAACCATTATATGATGTAAAAGTTGTTGGCGAGAGCGATAAAAACGGAACACATCAGTATTTTGAACCAGATACCAGTATTTTTACCGTGTCTGAATATAAGTTTGATACCCTTGCTGCACGTATGCGCGAGTTGTCATTCTTAAACCGTGGAATTTATATTCATTTAAAAGATGAGCGCCCTGATGAAGCAGGTAATTTACGCGAGGAAATGTTTTTTAGTGAAGGCGGTTTACGCGAGTTTGTAAATTACCTTGATGGAACACGCGAGAAAATTTTACCTGAACCAATTTATGTGGAAGGTGAAAAAAATGGAGTGCCTGTTGAGGTGGCCATGATATACAATAGTGGTTACACTGAAAATTTACACAGTTACGTAAATAATATCAACACACACGAAGGTGGAACACACGTTGCCGGTTTCCGCAGGGCCTTAACCCGTACCTTAAAATCTTATGCCGAAAAAGAAGGCATGTTTAAAAACTTAAAGTTTGAAATTGCCGGTGATGATTTTCGTGAAGGTTTAACCGGTGTTATTTCGGTTAAAGTTCAGGAGCCACAATTTGAAGGTCAGACCAAAACAAAATTAGGTAACAGCGATGTTACTGGTGCTGTTGATCAGTGTGTGGGAGAGATGCTGAATAATTACTTGGAAGAAAACCCTAAGGAAGCCAAGTTAATTGTACAAAAGGTTATTTTAGCTGCAACTGCTCGTCATGCTGCTAAAAAAGCTCGTGAGATGGTGCAACGTAAGGGTGTTATGAGCGGTGGTGGTTTACCAGGTAAATTAGCAGATTGCGCTGAGTCAGATCCTGCAATATGTGAGCTTTATTTGGTAGAGGGAGACTCGGCTGGTGGAACAGCAAAACAAGGCCGTAACCGTGCTACACAAGCAATTTTACCTCTACGTGGAAAAATCCTAAACGTAGAAAAAGCATTAGAACATAAAATTTACGAGAATGAAGAAATAAAAAACATGTTTACCGCTTTGGGTGTAAGCATTGGTACTGCCGATGACAACAAAGCTTTGAACATGGAAAAATTACGTTACCATAAAATTGTTATCATGACGGATGCTGACGTGGATGGTAGCCACATTCGTACATTGATATTGACCTTGTTTTTCCGTTACATGAAAGAGTTGATTGAGTTTGGTTATATATACATTGCTCAACCACCATTATATTTAGTTAAAAAAGGAAAAGAGGAAGAGTATTGCTGGACAGAGCAACAACGTGAAGAAGCTGTATTACGTTTAGCCAAAGGCGGAAACCCAGAGAGTGTAGGTATACAACGTTATAAAGGTTTAGGTGAAATGAATGCCGAACAATTATGGAGCACAACCATGGATCCGGAAAGACGTACACTTAAAAAAGTAACACTTGATAGTGCTGCTGAAGCCGATCGTATATTTAGTATGTTGATGGGCGATGAAGTACCACCACGCAGGGAATTTATTGAAGCCAATGCGAAGTACGCGAATATTGACGCTTAAGTAAATTTTGATTGTTGAGTTTTGAATGTTGAATAAGGTTTTCTTAATAATTTTAATAGCCAACCTTAAACATTCATCATTATAAATTAAGCATTCATAAAGAGCCGGTTTTCCCTCCCGAGTATCATGAGGGTTGAACATAAGTTTTGAATTTATGTTCGCATATATTAAAAATCCTGCATTGAGTAATTGATGCAGGATTTTTTAGTTTAGTTTTTTACTATTGTGTCACTCTCTACCACACCATCTCTTAATCTAACAATACGGTGTGCCCTTCGGGCAATGTCTTCTTCGTGGGTTACTATAATTACGGTGTTGCCTTCTTCGTGTATTTTTTCCATCAACTCCATAATTTCGTAACTGGTTTTGGTATCTAAATTACCCGTAGGTTCATCGGCCAAAATAATGGAAGGGTTATTAATTAAAGCCCTGGCAATGGCTACACGTTGGCGTTGTCCGCCACTTAGCTCGTTTGGTTTATGGTCGGTTCTATCTGCAAGGCCTACACTTTCAAGCGTTTTTAATGCACGTTCGTTTCGTTCGGTACGGCTGTAACCGGCATACACCAATGGTAATGCAACATTATCTAAAGCGGTGCTACGTGGTAATAAATTAAACGTTTGAAAAACAAAGCCAATTTCTTTGTTGCGTATTTCAGCCAATTCATCATCATCCATTTGGCTCACATCTTGTCCGCTTAGCCAATATTTACCTGCACTTGGAGTATCCAAACAACCCAATAAATTCATTAAAGTCGACTTTCCCGAACCTGATGGTCCCATTAAAGCCACATATTCTCCTTTATTAATGATTAGGTTAACACCTCGCAATGCCTGCACCTCAACATCTCCAATTTTAAAAAAACGTTTAATGTTTTCCAGCTTAATAACTTCCTGATTCATTCGGCTATTTTAATAAGTTATTTATTTGATGTCAAGCAAAGTGTGTTCAATGGTAACTTTAAACTCTTGTGGATTTAAGTAACCAGATACCAAACTCGTTTTTTTATTTTTTGTATTGATAAACATGGTGGCCGGATAACCTCTTATCTGGTTGTTGCTGATAATGTCCCTTAGCCCTTTACCATTGTAATCTTTCCCTTCAAAAGTATAAACCACATTAGGTGTTTCTGGATTAAACTTTATAGGTACAAAGTTTTGATTAACCAATGCTGCAATCTCACTTTTAGCGTATGTTTCGCGGTCCATTACTTTACACCAACCGCACCAGTCGGTATATACATCAACCATCATTATTTTTTTCTTTTTTACAGCTAGTTTATAACCTGTATTAAAATCAAGCCACTTAATTTCTTCCGCTGTTTTAAAAGAGTTGGTAATGATAAATAGCGTAAAGAATAATATAAGAGTTGTTTTTTTCATGGCAATTAAAATGATGTACTTTTATTAAACGAAAATAGGGATGTTTTTTGATTTAAAAAGGGAGAATAAACAGAACGTGCATTCGGCATTGGGGTATAACCACGGTGAACACAACGGAAACTCAACGGGCACAGCGGAGGGAGAGTTGAACCAAAGGGGCACAGATGCACAATGGTTATGCCTTCGGCATGGTAGGTTTAACCACGGTGAACACGACTAAAGTACCACGAGCACGGAGGTTGGGAGAATTGAACCCTGGCAGTGGTTGAGTTTAAAAAACTTCTGTGAGAAACTATTCCTTGTGTTCCTTGTGAAAATACTTTGTGCCCTTTGTGGTAAAGCTTCTGATGGTTTACATCAAAAGGGGATAGCTTATTAATATTTTTCTAATTTTTATAATTGTAAAATTACGGTACAATTATTTAAAATAAAATTGCGTTATATTCACAACAATTTAAAAACCTATTAGCCTTAACCTAATTGTGAAACAACTACTTATTATGTTGTTGTGCTTTTCTGTTTATCAAATAAAAGCGCAGCAACCTGCAAGTTTAAAGGGTACATTACAAGATACGACAGATTTTAAATCGGTAGCTTATGCTGGTGTAATGGTTATCAACCCAACTGATTCAACGCTTATTAAATATACACATGCCAACGATAAAGGTGCTTTTGTGTTAACCAATTTACCTCCTATTAAATTACGTTTATTAATCACCCGTCCTGGCTTTGCCGATTACGAAGACTATGTTTTACTAAAAGAAGGCGAAGCCATGGATGTGGGTTTTATTAATATGCTTAGTAAAACAACCCTATTGAAAGAAGTAATTATTAAAGACAGAATTGAAGCCATTAGAATAAAGGGTGATACCACTGAGTTTTTAGTTGATAGTTTTTTAACCAATAAAAATGCTAACGTAGAAGACTTAATGAAACGTTTGCCCGGCATACAAGTTGATAAAGATGGTAAAATTACTGCGCAAGGTAAAGAAGTAAAAAAGGTTTTGGTTGATGGGGAAGAGTTTTTTGGTGATGACCCAACTATTGCCACTAAAAATTTAAAAGCAACTCAGGTAGAAAGTGTGCAGGTGTTTGATAAAAAAAGTGATCAGGCAACAATTTCCGGCATTGATGATGGCATAAAAGAAAAGACCATTAACCTGAAACTAAAAGAGGAAGCAAAGAAAGGATACTTTGGTAAAGCAAGTGGTGGTTTAGGAAGCGATACCAGATATGAGCATGATGCGATGATTAACCGCTTTAATAAAAAGCAAAAAATATCGGCTTACGGTGCCATGAGCAATACCAACAAAACAGGACTGAATTGGGATGATCAACAAAAGTTTGGTGGCTCAGATGGGTTTGACTATTACAACGATGATGAAGGTACAAGCTACATGACATACAGCAATGGCGATGATGGTTTTTATGGTGTGGGTATCCCGCAAACTTGGTATGTGGGTGCGCACTATAGCGATAAGAAGAAAAATGATAAACATGCGTATTCGTTTAATGCATCGCACAAAGAAATGACTGTACGAGGTTTTGATGATAACTTTACCCAATACATTTTACCCGATACTTTCTATTTTAACAGAGATAGAAACGATATGAGTAATTTTAGAAAAGGCAATAATTTTTCTACCAATTACAATTTAGCCATCGATTCGTTTACTACCTTGAAAATAAAGTTAAATGCATCTCAAAGTGAATACAATAGGTTAAATGTTTACCAATCGGAAAATAGAAATGCACTAAGAAGTTTAGTGAACTCAAACCTTAGAACACAAAGCACAGATGGGCAAAGAGAAGAATTGAACAGTAATATCAATTTAATTAAAAAGTTTAGACTTGCTGGTAGAAGTTTATCAGTTGGTTTTACACAACTATACAGTACGTTTGATGATGACGGCTTTTTGAGTTCGGATATTAGGTTTTACACCAATGATTCTACATTTACATCAACCCTAATTGATCAAAAGAAATTAAATACAGGCCGAACAGAAAACTATTCGGGTAACATAACTTTCACTGAACCATTTGGTAAAAAGTTTTTTGTGATTACAGATTATGCCATAAATTTTAACCAAGACAAAAATAAACTGAGTACTTTGGCTAAATCTGGTGGTTCTGATTACAACTTATTGGTTGATACTTTGAGTAATGATTTCTTATATAAAAATGTTGTAAACCGTGGTGGATTGTCGTTTAAATATCAATACAAAAAAGTAACATCAAGTATTGGTGGTAGAATTTCGCAAACAGATTTAAGTCAAAATAACCTCGTAACCGATAGTGCAAGAACGCAGCTGTTTGTAAACTATTTCCCGGCCGCGCGTTTTAACTACAAAATAGGAACTAGTTCTACGTTTGAGGTAAGTTACAACGGCCGCACACGTCAGCCAAGTTTAACACAAATTCAACCATTGATTAATAACACCAATCCATTAGATATTTATGTGGGTAATACCGGTTTGGTGCAAAGTTTTTCAAACACTTATGAGGCACGTTACAACTCATATAAACCATTAAAAGGTTCGGGTATTTGGAGTAGTGTAAGGTACAATAATACATACAACGATTTTGCCCAAAAAAGTACAGTAACTGCCGATGGTAAAAGAACATATCAAACAGTAAATGTTGATGGTAACTACTCTTTAAATGGAAGTTTTTATCATTACTTCAATACCAAAAAGTTTGGTTTTTCATTTAATAATAATGTTAGTTTTTCTCAATCAAGAAATGTGAATATTGTTAACGATTTAAACAACATAAATACCAATAATTCTGTTGGCTTTGGCTCGCGATTAGGCAAAGAAAAAGAAGATTTTTATTACATAAGTTTAGAAGCTGATTGGGATTACACCAGATCTGAAACCAGTTTAAGGCCAGATGTTATTACCGATTATTGGATTAGTAAATATGATTTTTATGCTGAGTTTTATTTGCCTAAAAAGTTTGTATTTGAGTTAGATGCATCGCACACCAGAAGGCAAGCTACTTCTTCATTTGATAAGCCTATTAACAACACTATTATTAACTTAGAATTGAAAAAGAAGCTTACCGAAAAAGAAAATTGGCATGTATCGGTTTCGGTTAGAGATTTATTAAACGAGAATGTAGGATTTAGACGTAACGCAACCAGCAACTTTATTAACGAGAATGTGCATACAGTTTTACGCAGGTATTTTATGCTAACGGTTACGTATAATTTTTCAAACGCCAATAAAAATGATAACAAATAATAGCCATTTACTCCTATGTTTTATGTTGCTATTTGCGTTAAACGAAATTACGCAAGCACAGCAAATTATGCTTAACGGTAAAGTTACCTATGAGCGTAAATATAATATACTTAGAGACCTGGAGGAGCAAAATAAAGACGAAGAAGACAATGTTTGGTTTGAGCAAATGAAAAAGAGTTTACCCAAATACAAAATAGATTTGTTTGAATTAACCTTTAGTAAAAAACAAGCTGTTTACAATACGTTGCAAGAAGATGAGAATCCAATGTTACGTTGGTACAAAAACATAACTGAGGTATCGCAAAAAACTGTTTTTGAAAGCGACAGCTCCTGGGCAAACCGCACGGTTTATGATAAATCATATTTAATTACTGATTCAATTTCTAAACCCATATGGAAATTAACAGGCGAGTACCGTGAAATTGCCGGTTACACTTGCCGCAGGGCTACCACAATTTTGTATGATTCGGTTTATGTTATTGCATTTTATACTGATGCTATTCCGTTAAGTGGTGGCCCAGATTTTTTTGCAGGATTACCTGGAATGATTTTAGGTGTTGCAATACCTCGAATGCATACTACCATTTTTGCCACTAAGATAATTACAGCTAATTTAACTGAAGCAGATTTTGTTTTTAAATCAAAAAAGAAGGCTGTAAAAGTAAACCGTGAGGGTTACCGTTTGGATTTATCGAGTGATACTGAACGATGGGGTAAATACGGAAATAGGTTTGTATTGAAAGCACTTTTTTAACTAGATATTTGTGTAGCAAAAAAAATCCCTAGATATAGTATATATACCTAGGGATTAATATTTTGTTTCTATTGGTTATTTACTTTCTTTTTCTCCTTTATCGCAGCAATCTTTTTTAGCAGAACTTTTGTGTGACTCCACACATTTATCGTCACAGCTTTTTTTGCATGCTTCATCATCTTCGCATCCTTTGGTACAACCTTCCATGCAAGCACCTTTCATTTCGGCACTACACATTTCTTTGCATTTAGCTTCGTCAAATTTACCATCGGCACCATACATACTTAAGCATTTTTCTTTTTGCTCAGGTGTGCATTTCATTTCATCGCAATAAGCTGCACATTCCTCTTTAGTCATGGTTTTACATTTGCTAAGTTCGCAATTGCCCATTTTCATATCGCATGATTCGTTGTTCATATCGCAACTAGCATCCATGTTTGCATGACATTCCATTTTCTCGCCATGCATCATTGTTTTATCAGCGCTACCACCTGTAACAGCAATATAAGGAGCAATAACCAATGATACGATAGACATTAATTTAATTAAGATATTCATAGATGGACCAGAAGTATCTTTAAAAGGATCACCTACAGTATCACCTGTAACAGATGCTTTGTGTGGCTCTGATTTTTTGTAGAACATTTCACCATTAATTTCCACACCTTTTTCAAATGATTTTTTAGCGTTATCCCAAGCACCACCTGCGTTACTTTGGAAAATACCCATTAACACACCACTTACGGTAACACCTGCTAATAAACCACCTAATACTTCAGGACCGAATAAGAATCCCACAATTACAGGAGTTAATAATGCAATTGCACCGGGCAACATCATTTCGCGAATAGAAGCTTTTGTAGAAATAGCAACACATTTTTCGTATTCAGGTTTGGCTTTATATTCCATAATACCCGGGATTTCACGGAACTGACGTCTTACTTCTTGAACCATATCCATAGCGGCTTTTCCTACAGCTTGAATACATAAAGCAGAGAAAATAAATGGTATCATACCACCCACAAATAAACCGGCCAATACATTTGCCTTGTAAATATCAATGGCATCAATACCTGCAATACCCACAAATGCAGCAAACAAAGCCAACGATGTTAATGCAGCCGAAGCAATAGCAAAACCTTTACCTGTTGCAGCAGTAGTGTTACCAACCGCATCTAAGTTATCTGTACGCTCACGTACTTCAGGAGGTAGCTGGCTCATTTCTGCAATACCACCTGCGTTATCTGCAATTGGTCCGAAAGCATCAATAGCTAATTGCATAGCAGTTGTAGCCATCATACCCGCAGCTGCAATAGCTACACCATATAAACCTGCAAAGTAGTATGATAACATAATACCACCAGCCAAAGTTAAAATTGGAATAACAGTTGATTTCATACCTACAGATAATCCTCCAATAATATTTGTTGCATGACCGGTTGATGATTGTTGAATGATTGATAATACTGGAGCTTTTCCCATTGCGGTGTAATACTCAGTAACAATACTCATAATTGCACCAACAACAGTACCAACTACAATAGCATAAAATACATTTAGTTTAGAGAATTCATATCCACGTAGGTTTAATGTTTCTGGTAGCATGATATCTACAATAAAATATGATGCTATTACGGTTAATAACATTGATGACCAGTTACCTAAGTTTAATGCGTTTTGTACGTTTGATTTGTCATCTTTAATAGTTACAAACCAAGTTCCAACTATCGAGAATAAAATACCTAAACCGCAAATAACCATAGGTAATAATATTGGTGACATACCGCCATAGTTATCGTTTACTTTAATTTCTTGTCCTAAAACCATTGTTGCTAGAATGGTAGCTACATAAGAACCGAATAAATCGGCACCCATACCTGCTACGTCACCTACGTTATCACCAACGTTATCTGCAATAGTGGCAGGGTTACGCACGTCATCTTCAGGAATACCAGCTTCCACTTTACCCACTAAATCAGCACCTACGTCAGCAGCTTTGGTATATATACCACCACCAACACGTGCAAACAAAGCAATTGATTCAGCACCCAAACTAAATCCAGTTAATACCTCAATTGAGGTTATCACTGTATTTTCACCTAAATCGGCAAAAATACTTAGGAAGGCAACAAATAAACCACCTAAGCCCAATACTGCAAGTCCGGCAACACCAAGTCCCATAACAGTACCTCCCGTAAACGAAACTTTTAATGCTTGCTTTAAGCTAGTACGTGCTGCTTGTGTAGTACGAACATTAGCTTTGGTAGCCACTTTCATGCCTATATAACCCGCTGTTGCAGAAAATACGGCACCGATAATAAATGCTATTGATATAATCCAACTAGAGTGGATTGCTCTTCCATTAACTTCATGAATAGAACCTGAATAGGCTAATAATGCTGCTGCAAAAGCTACAAAAATGCTTAATACCTTCCATTCAGCTTTTAAAAATGCCATAGCACCATCGGCTATGTAGCCCGCTAATTCTTGCATGTTTTTGTCACCAGCGTCTTGCTTGTTTACCCAAGCACTTTTAATGGCCATCACCAGAAGACCAACTACCCCTAAAGCGGGAATCAAGTAAATAATGTTTTCCATCTACAATATTATATGTTGTTTATTTTAAACAAAAATATAATTAAATTCCATTTTTTAAAGTCTTAACCATTAACATGTACTTATGAAGAGAATAATTATACTCATAAATATAACCTTCTTTACTATTAATTTTGCTTATTCACAAGGAATTAATGGTGTTTTTGGCGCAGAATCAGGTATGTTGGGTGGTTGTAATACATTGTTATCCAATGCTTTTTCTGTTGTAAATAATCCTGCTGTTGTAAGTGACTTAAAAAAATGGCAAGCAGGTGTTTTTGGTGAAAAACGTTTTGGACAAAAAGAGTTAGGCACAAGTAATTTTAGCATCGCAGTGCCTAATAAGTGGGTTGATTTTGGTGCTGCAGTTAGTTTATATGGTTTTGATAAGTTTAATCAGCAACGGTTTGTTTTATCAGCTGCAAAAAAATTAGCACCAACATTAGCCTTGGGTGTTCAACTTAATTATTTAAATACAAGCATTGGCGAATACGGTAATTCTGGAGCCTGGGTTTTAGGTGCTGGAATAGTTTATCAGCCTATTTCAAAAATTAAAGTAGCGTTTATGCTATTTAACCCAAATCAACAACAACTCAGCAATAAGGTAAGTGATAATGTTCCAACTTATGCGAGGTTTGGCTTAAGTTATAAAGTTAATGAAAAAGTAGATGTATTGGTGGAATCTGAACAAGGCCTCGAGCAAAAAACTATTTTCCGCTCAGGAATAAAATACCATTTAAATAAACGCATCGCTTTTGGAGTTGGCGCTTCATCTCAACCGGTATTAATCACATTTGGTGCAACTATACAAGCTAATAAACTAGCTATAGATTTGGCTGCACAGGTTCATCAAGTTTTGGGTATTATTCCTCAGTTTAGTTTAAGATTACCCATAGCAGCTCAAAACTAAAATATGCTTGTAATTAGGTTATATTTTTTATTTGGGTTGATCTTGTTGATGTGTGTAAAAACATCTGCACAAAATAACCGCGAATCGGATGAAAAAGTAATTGCCGATTTGTTAGAACGACTGATTGAAAATACTGAAGCTACTTTAGATTATACAGATTTACAAGACCAATTAGAACAATATAACCGCAATAAGTTAAACCTTAATAAAGCATCTCGTGAGCAGTTACAACGTTTAATTTTTTTAGACGAAAATCATATCAATGCAATCATTAATCATCGAATTAAGTTTGGCGATTTTCTAAATCTTTATGAACTGCAATCTATTGAAGCATTAGATGAGAG
>CANHBJ010000077.1 GCA_947459075.1 Bacteroidota bacterium | reverse complement strand
TTTGCATCAGGATAAAACTCTTTACTTGGGTTCATTTCCATTAAACCTTTTATGTAAGTGCGACCATGAGCTAAAATTGTTTCATTAAACAAATCTACTTTAGCTTTAAATGCAGTATTGTAATGTTTCCTGAATGCATCAAAATGCTTGAATGCAATATCATTTTTTAACATACTTAACCTTGGATTTTTAATAAAACCTTTGGTCATTTCTGTATTAGCAAAAATACTGTTATCAAATACATATTCAGTATATGCTTTAATGGCTTCACGTGGCGATGTACCATACTTTAAAATCACTTCAGCAAAATAAGGTGCTTGTTGGTCTTTAGGAATATTGTTATAATAATGTACCAATATGCTGTCAAAAAGCCTCTTATCAGCACCTACAATTGGTTCATCATAAGGTAAATCGTTAACAGCTTCAACAAGTTGTTTTTTCAATCCAGATAATTTAGCGGTGTCATTTTTCGTAACAGCATCTTCCAGCATTGATGCAAATTGAGCGTACTTAACTATAGTTGGAGCATAAATACCTTCTCTTAAATAAGTAGTTTGCAAACTGTAAGGTTTGTATGCAGCAAATGTTTTTTCAACTTCAGTTAACAAGTTTTTGTAATCGGCTTTATCTTTTGCCCAAGCAGCAAATGCTTTTTCTTCTTTTTGTTTTTGCTCAAATACTTTATTGTTTTTTAGTTGCTCAGCTTCTCCTCTAAAATATTTCCAGTAGTTAGATACACTAGCAAAATCACCCGATAACTTTAAACGGATGTCTGTATCTTTTTTCATTTCTTCTCTCCATGCGTTTAGTCTTACATCTCGCAAGGCAACAATTGCAGGGTCAACTAAATCAGTTGCTATTTGCACACCTTGGCTAAATTCGTAACGATTCGTTCTGCCTGGGAAACCCATAATCATAGAATAATCGCCACTGTTAATCCCTTTAAGGTTAATAGGTAGGTGATGCTTAGCTTTTAATGGAACATTTTCTGGAGAGTATTTAGCCGGTTTGCCATCTTTACCCATGTAAACGCGAAACATACTAAAATCTCCTGTATGGCGTGGCCACATCCAATTGTCAGTTTCTCCACCAAATTTACCAATATTTTGTGGCGGTGTTCCTACCAAACGAATATCCGTAAAACGCTCAAAAGTAAATACGTAATAAGCATTACCTTTATACATTTCGCGGCACTGTGCTTCATATTGGGTTCCTTTGGTTACACGTTCAATAATTGCTTTATAAACACCTGGTAATTTTGCAGTACGCTCTTTTTCGTTTAATCCTTTTACCGCATCCAATACTTCTGTAGTAATATCATCTACCTTAACAACAAATGCTACCGTTAATCCAGCAACTGGTCTTTCTTCTTGGTAGTTTTTAGCCCAAAAGCCATTGTCTAAAATATTATCCGAACTGGTGCTTAAATTACTGATGTAGTCGTATCCACAATGGTGGTTTGTTAGAACTAGCCCGTTGGGAGATATCACTTCACCTGTGCAACCGCCACCAAACCAAACTATAGCATCTTTTAAGCTGCTTTTGTTGATGTCGTAAAGTTGATCAGCGCTTAATTTAAGCCCCTTTTTTTTCATAGCTTCTGTGGTTTGGTTCTTCAACAACCAAGGCAACCACATGCCTTCATCGGCCTTTACATTTGCTGCTAACAAAGCAAAAGCTAGCATACCAACTAAGATTTTTTTCATGTTTTTTAGGTAATTGTGTTTTGTGAATGGCGAAAGTAAAATAAAATTTATAAACAGAAAGCAATTTGTGACAAGCGGATATACTAAAAATAATTAGATTAAATTTTTTATGGGGTTAAATCTTTAAAAATAGGGTAGGTTAGTATAAAAGTTAACGATTACTTAACATTGCATCGCCCTGTTGAAACTACATTTGTCAAAACAATAACAAACTAAAAATATGTTCGGTTTAGACCCAACTTATACTGCCCTTTTAATTTTTTGCTTATTACTAGCATGTGTTTTCGAATTTATCAATGGCTTTCATGATACTGCCAATGCTGTTGCAACAGTAATTTATACCAATAGCTTAAAGCCATGGGTTGCTGTTATTTGGAGTGGGATTTGGAATGGAATTGGGGTGTTTGCTGGTGGTATTACAGTGGCTATGGGTATCAGTAATTTGTTACCTGTTGAGGTTTTAACAGATGCTAATTTGGCTCATAATGTAGCATTAATAATGGCACTGCTACTTACAGCGATAATATGGAATCTAGGTACTTGGTATTATGGTATTCCTTGTAGTAGTTCTCACACCCTTGTGGGTTCTATACTTGGCGTTGGTTTGGCTTTTGGTATGATAGCTGATGAACCAAGCTTAAAATATGTAAATTGGAGTAAAGCTGGTGACATAGGATTATCATTGGTGCTTTCACCTTTGGCTGGATTCAGTTTGGCTATTATTTTAATGTATATATTGAAGCAATTAGTTAAAAACAAGGCCATTTTTAAAGAGCCCGATACGAACGATCCTCCTCCGTTTTGGATTCGCGCAATATTGTTGATCACATGCACAGGTGTTAGTTTTAGTCATGGTAGTAATGACGGTCAAAAAGGGGTAGGTCTAATTATGTTAATAATGATTGCAGTAGTGCCAAGTTATTTTGCTATCGATCACAGTAAAGACTTATCTGATTATCGCAAAACAATTGCTCAAGTTCAAACATCATATTCCAGAGTTGATGTAAAATCATTAAGTAAGGCAGATAGTTTTGAATATGCTAAAATTAATAGCTTGATCAATGACTTAAATGTTAAGATGGGTGATAAAAATTCATTCGCTGAATTCAATGGTCCTGATCAAATTTCTATAAGAAAAGACATAATTATAATTGGCAAATCAACCAAAAAACTACTTGAAAGTGAAGATTTTTCTATTAATGCCAAGGATAAAAAAACACTAAAGAGCCAGGTTGGTGATATGAAGTCTATAACTGAATATGCTCCAATGTGGGTAATCGTTATGATTGCGTTGTCATTAGGGTTGGGTACAATGGTAGGCTGGAAACGAATTGTGAAAACAATAGGTGAGAAAATCGGTAAACAGCATCTAACTTATGCTCAAGGTGCCAGTAGTGAAATAGTTGCAGCAAGTACAATTGGATTAAGTACCTGGTTAGGTTTGCCGGTTAGTACCACTCAGGTGTTGTCAAGCGGTATTGCTGGTAGTATGGTTGCAAGTAAAGGTATAAAAAATCTTCAGGGTAAAACCATCAAAAATATTTTTATTGCATGGGCACTAACGTTACCTGTTACGATAGTACTAGCTGGTGGTTTGTTTTTGCTTTTCAGGGCAATTTTTTAAACTAGTAATTTATAAATTAGAAAGCGGCTAAAGGCCGCTTTTTTTATTGCTTAAATATCCACGTAATTGTAAACGTAAAAGAATAGATATATTTCAACATCTTTAAACAGAATAAAAGTTGCCATTTTTATAAATACGATTTAAGTTTAATTTAATCATTTTAATAAATTTGATTGTAATCGGTGGCATTAGTTTTTACTTCTCTAAACAAATGTATCTTCGCTGCCATGACTAAGTTGCCGCAATTTAAAGACATCATTATTTATGAAGATGATTATTTCATTTTTGTAAACAAACCTGCACATCTTTCTTCACTTGATGAAAGAAGTGGTGGAGTAGTTAACCTGCTTCAAATGGCCCGTAAATATCTTGAAGATGTGCAGCTTTGCCATCGGTTAGATAAAGAAACATCTGGAGTTTTATTGATAGCCAAAACCAATGAAGCTTTTAAATTACTTGCTTCAATGTTCGAAAATCGGGATGTTGAGAAAACATACCATGCCGTTGTTCAAGGATATTTACAAGTTGAAAATAAAAGCATTCTATTGCCACTATCTATTACATCAAAAGGCCTTGCTAAGGTTGATATGAAAGATGGAAAAAAAGCTGAAACCATTATAACAACACTTCAAGTTTTTAATCATCACACCTTGTTGGCATGCAATCCGGTATCTGGACGATTACATCAGATTCGCATACATCTGGCCTCGCAAAATTTCCCTATAATTAGTGATGAAACGTATGGAGGTAAGAAGCCTTACTTAAGTAAATTTAAACGCGGATTTAAGACAAGTAAATGGGAAAATGAACAACCCATGATGCAACGTGTTGCGCTTCACGCTTATCAACTTAGGTTTACAGCTTTTGGTAAGAATTATGATGTAATTGCCCCATATCCGAAGGATTTTGAGGTGTTTATCAAATTATTACACAAGCACGACTTAGACGTTAATTTGTAGAATCAGTTCCAAAGTGTATTTAGTTGTATCACTTGGGGTAACAATGGCGTGTATCCATCGTTATTTATTACAAAATCAGCCACTTTAACTTTTATGCTATTTGTTAACTGATTTGTAATGCGTTTCTCTATTTCTTTCTTACTCTGCTTATCACGATAAGCAGCCCTTTTAATTCTTACTTCTAATGGTGCATCAATAGTTAAAATTGCATCCAAATCTTTATATGAGCCACTTTCAATTAATAAGGCTGCTTCCTTTATAACATATGGAGCTTTTTGAGAATCAACCCATTTTTTAAAATCAGCTGAAACCTCGGGGTGCACGATGGAGTTCAGCTTTTCTAAAAGAAATTTATTTTTAAAGATTTTGTTTGCAATATAAGCTCTATTCAATGAGGCATTTTTATATGCATTTGATCCAAAGAGTTGTTGCACTTTTTTAACTATTGTCACATTATTATTCATTAACCATTTTGCACGATCATCTGCAAAGTAAATAGGTACTCCCATTTTCATGAATATTTGAGCAACATGTGTTTTACCGCTCCCAATTCCTCCGGTAATGCCTATTTTTATTGGTTTGTTCATATAGGTTATTCTATACCTTTTTCAATAAAATCAGCAACTTGCTCAACACTTAATCTTTTTGCAATAATTTCCTTTTTTTCATTTAGCAGGTAAATAACTGGTGTGCTATATATGTCGTACAACTTACGAAATTTAGTGTTATTGTATAAATCACTCACATTAACCCATTTTAGTTTGTTATCTGCTACAAACTTTTTCCATTCTTCGGCAACATTGGTTAAACTAACTGCGTATACTTCTAGTTTTTTACCATTCATTGCTATGTCTTTATTTAATTTTTCGTATAAATCTTTCAATCTTGGTATTTCTTCTTTGCACCTACCACAATTAGCATCCCAAAATAAAATCATGGTATATTTAGCTTTTATGTTGTGAAGTTCACGATTAACAAAACCTGTATCAGGCATAACAAGATTTGGTGCCAATTTGCCTAATAAATTATACCTTAGGTTATCGGCACGGTCGTTGATTTTTGCACGAAGAGCATCATCTACCCAAAATGTTTTTTTACTGTCTTTATAGTAGCTATCAACCATATGTACAAAAACAGCATCCATTCCCATATATTGTGATGTCTCATAATGATTTGTTATCCAGTATATGCACCACTTACTTATCTCTTTATTTTGCTGTGTTTTTTGAATTAAAAAGTCTATAGCCTTATTTATACTATCTGGAATTTGGGGAGTTAGTTTTGTAATATAATATTCAATGCGGCTGTGAAAAACTGGGGTGTATACAATTCGATCATCATTAAAATCGAAATTATCGAAGAAATGTTCGCGGAAATAACGATAACCAAATAATGAATCTTTTATGCCATTTGATAAAATAGGAGCCTCAGGAACATCAACATCTTGCATCATATTAAAAACTTTAGCAATCAATGTATTTGGTTTGGTCTTAATTAGATTGTTCCTGTATTCATTTAATTTCGTTTCAAATTCAACAATTTTTTCTCTAGCTAGTTTGGCTGCTGCTGTATCTTTCTTCTCTTTTGCTTCTTTGTATTTCTTTTCCTGAGGTATAACGTCTGCTCCTATTTTGGCAGTATATTTTGTGTATTCGAAAAATACTGAATTCTCCTCTGATCCTTTTACCTTCATGTTACCCGAATAATCAGCAGTGTCCGTTTCTAAAGAGAAAATTTGTTCTGTAACTATAAAATCAAATAGCAATGCTTTATCTGCACTCGCTATTAAATAAATACCTCCTTGTAATTGGTCTTTGCCTTTAAATACCATTTTACCAGTAGCATCCGTTGTTGCACTATCTTTTATGTATTGTTTATCGCCATAATAATAACCTAGCAAAAATTTAGTATTTGATGCCCCTGTTATTTTAATTGTAATATTATAGCCGTATAGATGCTGAATTGAAAATAGTATTAACCCTAATAATGATAATTTTAAACGCATACTTATATTTTTTTGTAAATTTAATAATTTAAAGTGCTTTAAATATAACCGCAATTATATTAACAAAATTTTAAGCGAACAAATGATGATATCAATCAATTTTGATGTTGAGGTTTGTCATAATTTTATTTCTATTGCTGTATCATATTTGTTATTGGAAATCAACTAAACAACAATATCATGACAACATTAACCTATCTTTACGAATTACACAACAGCTACAAATCATGGTTGAATGAACTAGCTCTTGCCGATGATGAGATTACCATCTTTAAAGTGAATTTGGAAAAAGTACTAACTGCCAACAATAAACAAGAGATTACATCAAAAGTTGAGCAGTTTCAAAATCAATTTATAACTCACTTAAACGAGTTACAATTGCTTCGCCACGATATTAAAGGAGCTGAAAAGAATCTAGAAAAGAATATTTCAGATAATCCCGTAGCTGCTGATCACAGAAAAATCGAGGCTGATCAGGAGTTAATTGAAAGAGTACAACAATTTCAAAAAATGTTTCTTGAATTAAAACATAACTATAATGCTTTTTTATCTAAGACATTGTAATATTGTAATGTGCTAAAGTTACCCGAAAAATTTATCGAAAAAGTTCGGTCTCTTCTTCTAGATGAGGCCGATCTTTTTTTTGAGGCAATAACAAACAATCCGGTAACAACCATAAGGCTTAATCCTTTCAAAAAAACAGATGCCTTCCATTCAGAATTAGATGTTCCTTGGACTTCAAATGCCAAATACTTCAATAAACGCCCTTCTTTTGTTGCCGATCCACTCTTTCATGCTGGTGTATATTATGTACAAGAGGCATCCTCTATGTTTCTTTCCCATATAATCAAGCAAATTAGTTCAATACATAATAAACAATCTATTGTACTTGATTTATGCGCTGCACCAGGTGGTAAATCAACATTATTGCTAGACCATCTTAATGATGATTGTTTATTGGTTGCAAATGAGATTATTAAATCACGCGTAAATGTGCTTGAAGAGAATTGTATCAAGTGGGGTAGAAGTAATGTGTTGGTTACAAATAATGACCCCAAAGACTTTACTTCACTTACTAATTTTTTTGACATTATTGTTGTTGATGCGCCTTGTTCTGGTGAAGGTATGTTTAGAAAAGATAAAAATGCGATTAACGAATGGAGCGAGGAGAATGTTCAACTTTGTTCAAATCGACAACAACGCATATTAACAGATGTTATACCTGCATTAAAGCCTGGAGGATTTATTGTTTATTCAACTTGTACTTTTAATACTTGCGAAAATGAAGATAACGTAATTTGGATGGAAAAAGAATTTGGATTAAAGTCTATTGAAATTCCATTTAACAAATCATGGGGCATTGAAACAGCCTCTCAGTCTGAATGTGAAAATATTTATGCCTATAGATTTTATCCGCATAAAGTGATGAGTGAAGGCTTTTTTATATCGTGTTTGCAAAAACCTATTGAAGAAACGTTTAATTCGTTAAAGATCCGAGAAACAAAGTTCGAAAAAGTTAATGCTAAAGATCTTGATATTTTAAGGGATTGGGTAAAAGACATTGACCTTTTTCAAATAATTAATGCTTCTAATACAATGTATGGATTACCCCAAACCCTCGCCAATAAAATCATGTTCTTAAGGTCAAAGCTAAATGTTCGATTATCTGGACTTAAGTTAGGCCAGATAATAAATAACAAATTGATTCCTGATCACCAATTGGCATTAAGTATTCATATTAGTGACTATATCCCTTCACTGCAAGTTGAAAAAACTAATGCATTAAAGTTTTTACGTAAAGATACTTTCGAGGTTCCATCGGTACCTCAAAATACCTATATAGTTAAATATCAAAACAACGCTTTAGGTTGGGTAAAAGTTATGCCAAATAGGATGAACAATTACTTACCCGTTAATTGGCGAATTTTAAAAGATTTAAAAGATCTGTTGGAAGAATAGATGATTTTATTTACTCAATTTACTTAATAAAGCCTGAATACAATATATATTATTTGTAACCTTGCAGTATTATTTAAATAGATGAAAGTACATAGAATATTAGTAGAAGCAGTGATAAGTGCGCTTGAGCAAATTTTTATTGAAGGCAGATATGCTGATAAAGTAATTGAACGAATTCTAAAATCTAATGCCAAATGGGGGGCTAGAGATCGAGCATACATAGCCGAGAATACCTATGAAATAGTACGTTGGTGGCGTTTAATTAACTTTGTTGGTGATAACAATGAAGCTAATATCAATAAAGGCAGTTTATGGCATTTATTTGGTGTTTGGCAAGTTTTAAAAGGTGCCGAATATCCCGCTTGGACTGAGTTCAAAAATGTCAAGCCTTCACTAATTTTTAAGCGTAAATTAGATGCTCAAAAAGATATACCCATTGCCCAATCTATTCCCGATTGGTTAAACGAGTTTGGAAAAGATCAGTTAGGCGAAGCTTGGGTTGATGAAATTACAGCATTAAACAAACCAGCAGCACTAATTATTCGTGTCAATACACTCAAAATTACACGTCAAAAACTCTTGCAAGAGCTATCAAAGTTAGACATTAAAGCTGAGCCTTTAACCGATTATCCCGATGCCATCAAATTATTTAAACGCACTAACCTATTTGCCAATCCATTATTTAAGGCAGGTTTATTTGAAGTACAAGATGCCTCTTCACAAAAAGTAGCTTCTTTCCTTGATGTAAAGCCAGGTATGCATGTGATTGATGCTTGCGCTGGTGCAGGAGGTAAAACATTGCATTTGTCTGCATTGATGGAAAGTAAAGGTCGAATTGTTTCTCTTGATACTGAACTTTGGAAGCTAGAAGAGCTCAGGAAAAGAGCAAAACGCGCAGGAGCTCAGAACATAGAAACTCGCCTAATTGAAAATAATACCATCAATAAACTTAAAAATTCTGCTGATAGGGTATTGCTAGATGTTCCATGTTCTGGCCTCGGTGTTATTAAAAGAAATCCTGACGCTAAATGGAAATTGAAACCTGAGTTTATTGACAACATAAGAACAACCCAACAAAAAATCCTTGCCGAATATGCTGATATGGTTAAACTCGGAGGTCAAATAGTTTATGCAACTTGTAGTATTTTACCTATTGAAAATACGCAGCAGGTTGAAACATTCTTGCAACAAAACTCAAGTTTTGAGATGGTAAAACAAGAGATTATATCACCAAATCAAAGCGGCTTTGATGGGTTTTATATGGCTCTTCTTAAAAAAGTGAAAAATTAATTGCCTCATTTATAGTCTAGTGTTAATTTATTATTAAGCCAAACTTGCTACGAATAAAAAACGTCCTACATTTGCATCCCTCAAAAGCAGAGGGTAGGAATTAGAAAGTTCTTTTAAAGATAGGTAAGGTATATAACTAGATTATATTAATTATAAATTGGAGTCAAAAAACAAAAGGGATAAAAAATATTTCAAATAAAACTTGACAAAAAGAAATAAACACTTACCTTTGCATCCCCTTAAATAAAGAAGGGGAAAATTAAATAGACATATTAGAAGAGTGTAGTGATACACAAAATAATATAAAGTTCTTTGAAGTAATGAAATAGCAGAGATCTCGAATTCATTCGAGATAAGATTATCCTTGAGAAATTCAAATCAAATAAACTTTTACTATGAAGAGTTTGATCCTGGCTCAGGATTAACGCTAGCGGAAGGCATAATACATGCAAGTCGAACGGGATAGAACTTAGCAATAGGTTCTTGAGAGTGGCGCACGGGTGCGTAACACGTATGCAACCTACCTTTAACTGGGGGATAGCCTCTCGAAAGAGAGATTAATACCCCATAGTATAATTAGAGAGCATTTTCTGATTATTAAAGATTTATCGGTTAAAGATGGGCATGCGGCTGATTAGGTAGTTGGTGAGGTAATGGCTCACCAAGCCAACGATCAGTAGGGGGTCTGAGAGGATGTCCCCCCACACTGGTACTGAGACACGGACCAGACTCCTACGGGAGGCAGCAGTAGGGAATATTGGACAATGGGGGCAACCCTGATCCAGCCATTCCGCGTGCAGGAATAAGGCCCTATGGGTCGTAAACTGCTTTTGTATGGGAAAAAATCATCTTACGTGTAGGGTGTTGATGGTACCATGAGAATAAGGATCGGCTAACTTCGTGCCAGCAGCCGCGGTAATACGAAGGATCCAAGCGTTGTCCGGATTTACTGGGTTTAAAGGGTGCGTAGGCGGGGAATTAAGTCAGTGGTGAAAGCTGGTAGCTCAACTATCAAATTGCCATTGAAACTGATTCTCTCGAGTACGGTTGAGGTAGCTGGAATGTAACATGTAGCGGTGAAATGCTTAGATATGTTACAGAACACCGATTGCGAAGGCAGGCTACTAAACCGTAACTGACGCTGAGGCACGAAAGCGTGGGGATCAAACAGGATTAGATACCCTGGTAGTCCACGCTGTAAACGTTGCATACTCGGTCTTAGCGATATACAGTTAGGACCTAAGCGAAAGCATTAAGTATGCCACCTGGGGAGTACGGTCGCAAGATTGAAACTCAAAGGAATTGACGGGGGCCCGCACAAGCGGAGGAGCATGTGGTTTAATTCGATGATACGCGAGGAACCTTACCCGGGCTTGAAAGTTAG